>QMRG01000128.1 GCA_003649235.1 Thermoprotei archaeon
TATCCTTTCTCTCTCAACTCTTTCGGTATGGGATAGTCGTTATAATCTACTATTTTGCCGTTTTTATCTACTTTAAATATCATAGAGGTTGCTGTGTAATACCAGTATTCACCATCGAAAGCCAATCCTTGAATAAAGAGAGATGGCACTATCTCCACATACCCGACTATCGAATCTTCTAGAGTTATCATCTCTACTGTAGTCTTCTTTCCATCGGAACGCACTATAAGCCTATACCAGTAGCCTACATGTATTAACAGCGGATTTTCCGCAATTAAATCGTCGCCTCGGTAGAGATAGACTCCTGGTTTAGGCCTCGGCCCGCTACAAGCAAAAATTTTCAAAACTTCGTCTCTATTCAAGTCTACTTCGAGACTTGGAATAATCGCTGTGTATTTTTCCAGTTTAAAATCAAGCGAGAATTCATAAGTTTTAACTTCTTCAATTTCTAGACGATATTCCTCTTTTTTCCCTAGTTCTAAGACTTCTTGGCTTTGAATTGGCATGAATAAAGCTAACGACATGAAAAGAAACAATAGTAGTGCCAGTTTTAGATACGATCTTGAAAACATGTTAATCATTTTGAATTTTCATGCAGTTTTATAAATTTAGCCTACCAAACCTAGCTTTAGATATTAGGAAAATAATCATAACAGGTCTTTAATTAGCGTTTTACGCTTCGACAAACTTAAAACTATGTATGTAGAAGATAAAATGTGAACACTATAGGATATCATTACGTAATAGAAGCGTCTGGATGCGATCCAGAAATACTGACAGATGCTAGTGCTCTAAAGAAGATACTACTGGAAGCTGCTAAAGTAGGTGAGATGGACGTTAGATCCACCTACTTCTATAAGTTTACACCGCAGGGAGTTAGTGGAATGGTTATAGTCTCGGAATCCCATATATCTATACATACTTGGCCTGAGAAAGGCTATGCCGCCATAGACGTCTACACTTGTGATACAAATTCCAAGCCTGAAAAAACAGTCAACTATATACTGGAGAAGATTAAAGCAGAATATGCGCACATAACCGAGATAGAGCGGGGAATAGAAGACGAAGATGGAACGTATACACATATGATACTTTCATGGGACGAAGCTCCACAAGAGGAAGACTAGCATCATTACAAGCATACTGTAGAATAGTATTTCCATATTATAATATCATAATTTATTTAACTAAAAAGAAGAATTTGAGGTTATATTCTAACTAGTTCCGCCTCTACTCTCGCTGTAATAGTTTGGTGGCGGAGGAGGCGGTGGAGGTTTTTTAAGTCTCCACATAATGATAATTACCACTATTACTATCACTACTCCCACGACAACTGCTATCAAAAATAGGTAAAGCCGTATGTAGTTATCTTTCCATACTGCTTCAAGCTTTAACGGTTTATCGACGGTTATTTTAAGAGGGTTTCCACGATATGTATTGCCGTATTGATCAACCCAGTGAGAAAGAGATTTCCCCACTAGAAATCCCGTAGATACATAGGTTCGAGACAATTCAATCTCTACTTCATCACCTTCTGTAACCCATTCATCACTTATAGAGATGTCTCCATAAGGGCTAGTAGCCGTAATTCTATACTGGATAACCCATTTAGCTTCAATTTTCGCAGGAGCATCGACGGAAATTTCACAAACCGGATCGCTTAATCCTAAAGGTTCCCAGGATGAGAAAGCATATCTACTATCTTCGTCGATACTAACGTAAACTTCGCTAATTCTGATTTCGGCTTTAGATCCTTCATCATACCATCCGCTCCCACTGGCAGAGCTATACTTAGAGGAAACCTCAATATAATATTGGATTTTATATTCGGCAAAAATGTCAATCGGCTCCTTAACCTTAAACTCTATAGTGTTATCTTTTAAACCTGTGTTGAAACCTGTAAAGATATACTTAACTCGATCTCCTTCTACAAGACGTGGTGCCTCTATCTTAATTAACGTATCTTCTTTAAACCAATCTGTGTAAGTACGCCCATAGCTAGAGCCGTCGACTTTAATCTTGCCATATTTTAAAACATCTTCCGGCTTAGTCGAGATGCTAACTTGGTATTCCGGATAAAACTCAAAAACTATATCTCCAGCTTTTTCAACAATCTGAGTTGGATTAACGCAGCGATACCTTACTTTATCATCATAGACTAATTCGTCAGCTGAAAAACTTGACCCGCCTAAAGCTTTTACGGTGAAAATCTCTCCTCCTTTTAATTGAAAGCTAGAAGTTTCATTCCTAACAGATAGTGTAAATTCGCTAGGGAGATTCTTAGTAGAAATTCTGATAGAGTATAAGGGGAGAATCAATCCTTCAACTCTAATCAAATAATTGAATTTTAAGGCTTTAACTTCCAGTCCTTCCTCAAATCTATAGCTGCTAGATTTAGATGGAAAAACCATTTTATCACCTATTCTGTACATATCAGTGCCAACGAATAAGCCATAATATGTGCTGTTTATATAGGGCATGAATTCGGCATTAGGGTAAACTATCACGTAGAAATACTTAGAATTAATTATCACATCTACTGGTAGACTAGCCCATTTAGGAGCATCTCTAGGAATCCCGCCAAATGAAAACAGTGAATCATAGCCGTTAAAGAAATCACCATACCTAAACTGGTAGCTCTCTAATAATTTTAATTCCGAATCTCTTATCTCCACTGTGAATGTATTGTCTGCCGCCTTATCTCTATAATACGAACCCCAATAATTGTAGGTTCCGAAAACTAGGATAGATGTTACCTTAAAATAGCTGGAGGGATTTGCAAATTTGACACCGAATCCTCGCCCTTTCGCAGTGTACAGTATGATACTCTTCGACTTGACTTTATCATATTCGTCTACTTTAAGTAAAATTTCTTTGTTTTGACCTAGTATGGATGGTGTAAAGAGAATGTTTAATGTAGTAGCTATTAGAAATATAAGTAATATTTTAACGATGTGCTTATTACACATCTATAATCAAGAATAATACCTAGAACTTTAATAAAAATGTTTTCAATTAATTTAATTAAAAATTTTAGATTACCAATTAAACATTGTTTACTATAAAAGTGGAACTAAAATTTGTATTTATTGCTTCAATTTTAAAGGAGCAAAATTAAAAATATGAGTATATTCATATTAAATATTATTACCTTTTTAAAATAATATAGAAGATAAGATGTGAAAAAGTTAAAAGCGCATGAGAAAGAGATTTAATCTGAACAACATAGATTAGGTATCAACCTCAACTAAGAGATTAGTCTCTATCTATTAGAATCCCACTGTTGTACCAGTGATAAACATTTCAATAAACGCTAATGCTAAAATTAATGCTAAAACTATTATGGTTAATCCCGTTTGAAGTGCCTGTTGGAAGCTTGGAGCTTATCGGACCTACACGGATAGAAATTATCGTCTTGACCATTATACCTTCGGGGAGGTATTTCGACACGCTGGTGAATACAATGATAATAGTGGTAGTTGCGGCTTCCGTAGTCGTGTATGCTCTGCGACGTTTCAGAGGAGTCAAATACGGATAATAGAGAAAACTACGCTAGATCCGAAATAATAATACTTTAAAGAAGCAGATATTCTATTGAACGTGATGTAATGATGCTTAGCATACTGATAATAGCTATAATAGTCGCCGTGATAGCTTTAATTTTGACTTATTATAAGCCGAAAATCTCTCCTCTACTATACCTAGTACCGCTGTTTTTCGTGTTTTTAGCTCTCTTGGTTAAAGGTGGAGGTTTTGTAGGAGCTATACTTGTGATAGTATTCTTGCTTATAGGCTTAGCTCTAGCCGTAGCCGTGACTGTCGGGATAATCGTGGCTTTGATTTTGAGGAAAATTAGGAAGAAATAGTTTAAATCGGTGAAAGAGATATATCTTCGGGTTTGTACATGCTTCCGACAGAATATGCTCGAAAACCGTTAGAGGAGTTGAAGAGGATAGGAGACTTGTTTGGAGAAGATAGAACGGCAGCTGGAGGAGATAAACTATAGCTTGAAGCAATTGCAGACTCGTTAAAGGCGGCGGATCAAAGTTATAGGGCGGCTTATCCGTTCCACACCGAAATTCCGTATTGCATCATTTAACTAGTTTAATTAAGTTAAAAGCAGCTGCGATAAAGAGAAAGCCTATAGCTAGCGCTCCTAATCCTCCGAGTATCCTCCATGGTATCTGAATATTGAAGAGAAGAGCTAGGCCAGCAGCTATAAATAATATTCCGACTAATCCTAGAATTAGCGAA
>QMRG01000129.1 GCA_003649235.1 Thermoprotei archaeon
CGGTGCTCTGATAACAGTATATGATAAGACTTTTCCTCTTTTCGGAAGAGAAATCTTCTCCAAGTTGACAGATCCACAGCGAGGACATGCCTTTCTAGGAGGATAGCTTATTTTTCCACAATTAGTGCATCTAGATCCTATTAATCTATACTTTATGATTCTTTCTCGCCATACTCTCGGAACGCTTGGAGTTGAACCCATCATCTCACCCTCTGCAAGATGTTAACCACTACTGTTCCTCCAACTCCTCCTACGCTTTGCGCCAAGCCTATCTCTGCTTTTTCCACTTGGTTAGGCGCTATTCCAGTCAATTGTTGATAAATTTCATAGACTTGATAAACTCCGGTAGCTCCTACTGGGTGGCCTCTAGCCTTTAAACCTCCTGAAAGATTAGTCGGGATCTTCGCATCCTTCTCTATCTCACCTTCTTTTACTAGTTTCCAACCGCTTCCCTTTTCCGCAAAACCTAGATCTTCTAAGTGGATTACTCCTAGTATTGTAAACGCATCATGTACTTCCATAACATCTACATCTTGAGGTTCTATTCTAGCCATTTTGTAAGCTTTTCTAGCCGCTTTCACGGTAGCGGTTAAAGTAGTTAAGTCCTCTCGGTCCATGAGACTTATAGTATCAGTTGCCAAAGCTGAAGCCGCTACTTCAACTCCAGGCCTTATACCATTCTCCCTGGCAAATTTTTCAGAGCAGAGAATTAAAGCCGCTGCACCATCTCCTATGGGCGAGCATTCTAAAAGTCTAATAGGATCGGCTACAAGAGGTGAAGAAAGTACTTTTTCTAAAGTTACTTGGAATGGATATTGAGCATACGGATTATTAGAGGCATATTTATGGTCGTGTACTGAGAAAAGTGCTATGTCTTCCTGCTTCACGTGATATTTTTCCATATAATATCTATAAACTATAGCGTTGAGACCTACAAAACTGGCTCCCGTAAAAGCTGTGTATTCAGCGTCATCGGCCATTACTAATGCCGCTGTTACATCGTGTACTACAGCATCAGTCATTTTTTCAACTCCGCCAACTAATACGCAATCGTAAAGACCGGAGGCTACTGCTAGATATGCTTGATGAAAAACAGCTCCCCCACTTGCGCACGCAGCTTCAACTTTTACAGCTGCAACTCCTGGAATTCCGAGCCATGTAGCCATTAAAGAGCCTAAGTGTTCCTGGCCTTGAAGCTCGCCGGAAGACATATTGCCGATGTAAATTGCTTCTATATTTTTTAGTTCTAGATTACTGTCTTCCAAGGCTTTAAACGCGGCTTCCACGAATAAATCTCTTAAAGATTTGCTCCAATGCTCTCCTATCTTCGTCACTCCGCCTCCTAGCACGAAAACTTTCTCCAAGCCCAATCACCGCATTCTTATTTTGCCTCTATATCTAACGTAGATCGCGTAGTCGATGTACTTTTTCTTCTCAATATAATCTTTTACAAGTGGCGCCAATTGTCTCTTTTCTTCAATAGCATCCTGAACTATTATACTAAAAGCGTCTGATCCTGCTCCACTACCGAAGGATACTACTAGAATTCTCTCTCCAGGTTTAGCTACGTCAAGTACAGCAGCTAAACCTAGCATAGATGAAGCCGCATATGTATTCCCTATAATATTCGACAATAAGCCATCTTTTATCTTATCCATAGAAAATCCAAGCCGTTTCGCTATTCTAACAGGGAATTTAACGTTAGGTTGATGGAAAACGGCATAGTCGAAGTCGGAGCTTTTGAGCCCCAGCTCTCCCATGAGCCCTCTCGCTGCCTCATATATATGATGGAAATATGCCGGTTCTCCAGTGAATCGATAGGCATGCCTGGGGTAGACTTCTCCATCTCTACGCCAAAAATCAGTAGTATCAGTTACATAAGAGTATGATCCTTCAATGTACGCTATATTATCAGGTGAATAAGGTGCTATAATAAAAGCCGCCGCTCCGGCGGCAGCTGTATACTCCAGTTCGTCCCTAGGCCTTCCTTGAGCAGTGTCTGTACCTATTGCTAAGCCGTATTTTACCATGTCACTAGCCACTAAACCTATTATGCTTTGCATAGCTGTGGTTCCAGCTCTACATGCGAATTCCATATCTATGGCTATTAATCGTGGAGATATGCCAAGAGCTTCGGCTACCACAGTTGCCGTCGGTTTTACAGCATAAGGTGGACTTTCGGATCCTACATATACCGCTTCTATTTCTTCAGGGCTTATTCCAGCTCTTTGAATAGCATTTTTAGACGCTTCGACAGCAAAAGTTATAGAATCTTCGTCAAGCCCTGGAACAGATTTTTCTTGTATAGGTACGGCCGTTTTGCTTCTTCCCCATATTCTCGCTATTTCCTCGCTTTTAATTCTGTAAATAGGTATGTACACGCCGTAGCCTAGTATACCTGTGGACTTCGAGGGTTTCATAGAGATCGATGATGTGATTGGATGAATGAGGTATAAAAAAGTAGTTGTTTGTCGAAGTCACTTAAGGCTTCTGTGTAACTTTAAGTATTCCTCCATTATCTGGACTCCACTGCTAGTGCCTATTCTGTCTGCGCCTGCTAGTATCATAGCTACAGCGTCTTCTAAGTGACGAATACCTCCTGCCGCTTTAACTCTTACAACGTCTCCTACAGTCTTCTTTAATAAGATGACATCATGTATGGTTGCGCCTCTACTCGCGAACCCAGTGCTCGTTTTAACGTAGTCAGCTTTAACCTTTTTTATAATAAGAGCTGCTCTTATTTTCTCCTCGTCTGTCAAGTACGCAGTTTCTATTATTACTTTTACGAGCGCATTATACTCTCTGGCAGTATCCACTATTTCGGCGATCTCATCTTCAACAAGCTCGTATAATCCGCTCTTGAAAGCGTTAATGTTCATTACCATGTCTATTTCTTCTGCACCTTTCTCCAATACATCGCGCGCTTCGGCAAGCTTAGCTCTTTTAGTCGTACTTCCGTGAGGAAAACCTATTACAGTCGCTACTTTAACGGCATCCTTAACTATTTTTTTAGCTCTCTCTACAAACCAGGGAGGCACTACACATGCCACAAAACCGTATTTTACAGCTTCATAGCATGCCTTTTCGAATTGTCTCAAATCAGCATTTGGTTTTAACATTGTGTGGTCGATTTTTCTCGCAAAATCTTCTTGGGAAAGCTTCTTCACGAAATCTTCTAAGTTAATCTTAAACATTATTCCTCAACCTCTAAGAAAGCTACACCTACATACCCACAGTTTTCACATATAAACTGTAATGGTGTAAACCAACCCGATAAAAAACTAACTTTTCTCACGTTTGTTGATCCGCAACGTGGACATACGCGTTTTGTACTTCTTTTCATAGAAAGGCTCTCTAAGATGTACTTAAAACTAAACACTTCTCCCGGTGTCACTATGTATCTAGCATCGACTCCGTTTTCAATTAATATCTTTTTAACTTGTTTCTTTCCAGCATTCTCAATTATTATAGTTCTACCCTCTTTTTCGTAGTGGATATTCCGCTTACTGAGTATCGATTCTATAAAGCCTTCTTCAAAACCAGTATATTCTATAGTTAAGACTTTTTTATTTCCGATCTTTTCATAATCGATGTATATTAGTGGCATTGTAAACGAGAATTAATATAACTTTAAAATATTTAATTTTCGGGCTTTAAAATGTTGATAGCAATAGCACCGGGCGGAAAGAATTACGTTCAATAGTATTGAATGTAATTAATTTCGTTAAGGCGGTAAGTAAAACTGCTGTAATAATTAGAAATTTGAAGTTGCAGTTGAAGGAAAATTGGAATGATTATTATACTGAGCTAGAGAGAAGTTCCTTTTTGTATATCGCGATTATTGGTTTTGATAAACCTTCTCCCATGTAAGCCCTTAGCATCCCTCCAGTATTGAAATCCGCTCCAATACGTCCTTTATAATCTATAACTATTATTCCGGCAGTGTTTTCTCCGAAAATTGACGTTATATACTTTATAGTTTCGATTGCAGCT
Organism: Thermoprotei archaeon; assembly: GCA_003649235.1. Lineage (GTDB taxonomy): Archaea > Thermoproteota > Thermoprotei > Thermofilales > B69-G16 > B69-G16. The sequence continues at coordinate 3,994 of QMRG01000129.1, forward strand.
TCTTTGGCAGACTTGCCTGTTTTTACTAAGTCACATGCGTGTTTAGAGAGTAGAAGTCTTGCAATATATTCTCCTATTCCCGTCGCCACTGCCGCCGCGTAATTGTGAGCATAAAAACCCGCTCCTGGAAGAGGAGAATCTCCTACTCTACCTTCCAATTTTATATGTATGCCTCCAGTCGAGACTGCAGCTGCAAGATTACCTTCAAAATCCAGCGCCACA
>QMRG01000130.1 GCA_003649235.1 Thermoprotei archaeon
AATAGTAGAGTTAGAGGGGCTCCTACAATTATTAAGGGGATTCTTCGCCCCCATCTAGTACGAAGTCTATCGGAGATAAATCCTATAAGAGGATCGTTAACCGCATTCCATATTCCATAGGGTATAGACAGGGCTACCGCCATAAGGTTAGGATCTAAACCTACCACGTCAACGTAGAAAAATACTATGTATGCTCCTACTGAATAGTAAAAGAAAGCCTTGCCAAAATTTCCTAGACCATAGGCGATTCTACCCGCTCTACCGATAAGCATAGCTGAGCCACCTACCAGACGCCATACTTATCCCTGAGCTTAGTCAATAGTTTAATATTCTCCTCTGGAGTCCCCATAGCTAATCCGCAACCTGGCCCTAACGCAAAAGTCTTACACTTCTTGCCCAATTCAATAGAATGCTTAACCATTTGCTCAACTTCAGCTGGAGTGCCGGCGTAAAGAGTTCTTAGATGATCGATACCAGCGCACAATGGGATTTTATCTCCGAATTTTTCAACAGCTTCTTCTAAAGGATAAGTAGAGCCCGGGGCATAGAACTGAAGCTCGTTTACCAATGCTCCAAAATGCTCATAGATAAAATCAAGATCCGGGTCGTAGCTACAGATATGCGTGGTGATAGGGACGTTCCACCCAATTCTATTCCTGACCCTCTTGAGGAATTCTAAATCGATTGCGACAAGCCATCTCCTAAGCTCCGGGTCTAGCAACGATCTATCGTAGGTTACAAAACTCATATTGAAGTTTTGATAATCAACCGCTTCTACAAGCATTACAGCTACTTCTACGGTCCAGTCCATTAAGGGACCTAGCAATATCTCTTTTAACTCGTCTAAAAGGTCCGGGAATATAATCACGTCTCTCATGACTTCAGGAGTTCCTACGACAAGTGCAAGCGTTCCTGCAGGACCTACGATTCCCTGCCTGAATAATACTTTATCTCCCAACTCGTTCATAAGAATTCTCCAAGCCTTAAATAGAGCGTTGGCCCGCTTACCTTTTCGAGGATCGAATTTTTCAATATTATCTACTTTCCAGAATTTTTCGTAAATACTTCTATCGGGTCTATAGCGCCAAGGCGGTACCTTCGGTTGAACCACATGGTCTAGAATCTCAACTTCTGCTCCTAGAACTTCGTAGAGAGCCCATTGGTCTAAATATACGCCAGTAATATCGACATTAAACTTTTTTACATAGTTTATATAGCCACGTGCGATGGCCTCAGGATCGTGGACATAATCTCGCAAACTGGACACGCCGGAGTACTGCCAGGCCAGGTACATAGATTCATGCCATAAAGGCATTTTATCTGGTCTCTCTCCCTTCAAATAGGTATAAGCTCTCTCCAAACCTGTAATTTCACCCATTTTTCTCTACCTCTTCCATCATCTTATACGCGAGTTTAACAGCCGATTCAGGGTCGCGCCCCCAACCGTCTACTCTATACTTTCTGGCTATAGCATCGTTAGCTACAGCACCTCCAATAATTATCTTAACTCTGTCACGTAGACTTTTCCTTTCTAAATATTCTACGAGCTTTTCGAGTTCTTTAATAGCGTTAGTAAGAAATATTGAAACAGCTACTATACTAGGCTTATATTCTTCAATACCTTGAATAAAGTTTTCTGCAAGCAAATTCTCTCCTAGATCGATAACCTCGAATCCCTCCCCGATATAGAAGCACTTTATGATATCTTTTCCTATATAGTGAATAGACCCTAAAGTACCCATTAAAATCCTGCCTTTAGAGCCTAAACCTTTAATCTTATCCTTCAAAATTTCAAATCCCATATGAAAAGTAGCCACCATAGCTGAGAGATGAGGAAGCGCAAATCTGCCCTTCCTATACATTTGATATGAATAAAGTAAAGCTCTACGTAAAGAATCTAAAATCTCTCTAGGATCGATTCCTGCTTCTAAATATTGCTTAACGGCTTCTTCAAGCTCAAAAGGTTTAAAACTAATAGCTAATTCATAAATCTCTGTAATCATCAGGGATATTACACCAATAAGATATTTAAATATTCTATTATCGACATTTATTCTACTCGAGAAATGTTTATAAGGAGACTTTGTAACTGCCTTGTTTATATTTCACTTTATTTGATAAAAATGAAATTATAAAATTATTTATGCTTAATTAATACAAAAGCTATTACAATAACTATAATTACGATTATCATCACAGCTAATTGAAGCGAAAATCCAAAAATTCCCTTCTCCTCTTGTACTTCGCTAGAAGGCATTTGTTCCTGTTTTTCAACCGTTTTCTCTTCTTCCAGTTGTTTATAGCTTATAGTTATTTTCTCAGATTCTTTCCAATCCCCCGCAAAATCCACGGCTTTAGCCCAGACCTCGATACTTTTAAAGTTGAGAGGAGGTATTTCAGCAATGTAGTACATTCCTCTCCATAAGTACGTAGACAGTACTGTTGACGTACCATTAGGAGTTTCATAAACTAGATATACTTGGTCTACACCCCAACCATCATCCGAAGCAGATATGTAAAATGTAACTAGATCCTTGCCTAGTACCGGGTTTTTAGGCGAATAAGAGTCGATCTTAACGCTAGGAGCTTTCTCGTCTTTAAAACTAGCAACTGTGAATATTTTCTTAACACCAGGTTTTAAATCTGTTTTAACAGTTGCAACGTACCAGTCAGGACCATAACGCTTTATCTCAAAGCTTTCTACTTCGCCGTAAATACCATACTCATATTTTTCAACTTGAGAACTAACATAAAAGTGTAGTATGACATTTGAAAGGTTGAGTTCAAAATCTTTTTCTATATCGACTACTATAGTACACGCCGTGTTATCCCTATTGGTTACGTATCTCATAGATATTTTCTCTATGTTAAACGACGCTGCTTCATGCAACGGATCTTTGCCTTTAGGAGCTTGAATTATTACTTTTCCATCGCTAGTCACCGTGATTATCCTAAAACCATGGTATTGAGAAACTTTAGGACCACTCGTTGTCGTCGTTGTCACAAACCAGGTTCTACCGTTATAAAGTACTACACCATCTTTATGTACATGTCCTGATAAAACTAGCTTAACTTCATACTGTTCGACAAATCTTAAAAACTCTGCGGCGGAAGGCACTTGAGCCGTCCAGGATCCTTTAACTTCTCCAAATAAGCTATTGAAGATGGGATGATGCATCAGAACTATCTTAACTTTATCATTGTATTTTGCAAGAATGTTTTTAAACCATTTTAATTGAGAAGAATTCATAAACCCCATAGCGCCTGTATCAAGACCTACTATTAAGAAGCTACCTATCACCCTATACCAATATGCGGGGCCTACATAAAAGCCATAATATTTCTCTTTAAAACTGTTAACGTCAGTATGATAGTGATCGTGATTTCCCGGAATTATGAAAGTCGGTTTTCTAGCCTTATTCGTTACTTTATAGAACGTCTTAAGAGCTATTATATCATTACCTTTATCGATGTCATCTCCCGTTATTACGGCGAAATCGACTGGTAAAGCGTTAACCAGGTTAATCGCGGTTTGATAGTAATAGTGGCTAGGGATGTTATCTGTAATTACTCCTATGTGAATATCAGTCAAATGAATAAAGGTTATATTATCAGGATATCTGTCTATAATCCAGACGCATCTCGGTTCTCTAATAAGCCCGGCTCCACTTATTAGATAAATATCATAAAGCTCAGGTTTTACATTCTCTGGTACTTTGGTTAGAATCTTATATCCGCCTTCTCTAGGATATATTTGAACAATATTAAGAGTATAATTAAGCCCAGGAGCTATCAACCATGCTTTATCCACTTCATACATCCCTGCTATAGTAATATTGAACAATTCTCCGGGGAAACAAGCTATAGGATTAGAGTAGCGAGGATCCAGTATTTTCACAACAGGAGTCGCTGAGTAATTTTGCAATGCTATAGTTAAGGCTAGTATACCGGCCAGAATCGGTAGAAGAGACTTCTTCATAAATATTTCTCGGAGTAATCATACTAGGACGAAATTATAAGTGTTTCTTATTTTTCTAAAGATATATGAGGTAAAAAGTAATCCATTTCTATTGATAGCCTCTTTCAGAGACTGAGAGCTAATCAATTGATTACTTGCTTTGTCTTTTCTTTATAATTATTGCTGTTATTACCACAGCTATC
>QMRG01000131.1 GCA_003649235.1 Thermoprotei archaeon
AAATCCAACACCTCTCCCAAATTGTTTCTGATTTTAAGCGCATTTACCGTCTTCATGAAAAGCCTCCCTTCAAGGGTTCCATTAGCAGGAGTTTCTCTTAGATAACGAATGTACTATACCCAAACATGTTATAATGTCAAGTGTAGACATGTATATGCACATAGTTAGCATATCAAGCCTTCCTGGCAGGCAGGGTAGTTTCCGGATTGGCTCTAAACTTCACGGTCATTAGAATATTATTCGAATTTTTCCCTTATCCATGTTTATCCCGTATCTGGTATCGGGCCTCTTACCGACAGACTCGATGGCCAGCTCGGCAAGGGTCAACAGCCCGAATCCTCTTTCGAGGTCTTTGCGAATCTTGGCCTTGTACGAGCTGGCTCACCTTTTTCTGCCCAACTCTATGATTTCATCCAATCTCTTTTTTGCTTCTTCATAGAATCTTAACGCCCTCTCAACTTGAATCCGGGCATCTTCTTCACTTATTTTGACAAAATCACCATAATCTGCATCTTCTCTTAAATCTTTTGCTTTTACGAGAAACCGGCTAACCTCTCGTGAGAAATATCCCGGCTTTACTATCCATTGATTGAATAGAGAAATCACCCCCGAATGTTTGCTGGAATCTTTTTCTTCCAATGCCAGAAGTGCTCTCGCTGCGGTGAACATGGCATAGTAAGCTCTATTTACAGAAAGCATCAGGCGGCCTCTCTCGATGGCATCTTTAGCATCTTCCAGAATTTCTGATGCCTTTTCCATTCTATATCTGGCCAATTCTACTCTGCTCATAATGAAATGCCCTCTCTTTCCACATTTTCAAAGAAGAAAGATCCCAATTCCTTGTTTTTCTGGTACTCAAATAAATCATAAAGCACTGGTGACAGAGGTATATCATGGTCAAAGATATAATCTGCGGTTAAATCGCCCACCATATCCCTAATATTGGGAGTCTTTTCTCTTACCAAAATAAATATGTCTATGTCTGATTCCTCACTAAAGTTGCCTGTTACTTTTGATCCGAAAAGGGCAATGCTTACAATCTCATTACTCAATCTACGCCTCAATTGTTCGACATAAGACTGCACAATTTTCTTTTCAACCGTATTTAAATAATGCGCTCTTTTATTCACCAGCTTACCTCCGTCATTTCAGTGGACAGGAAAAAGCAGAGACATGATTTCGGGCAATCATATTTCAGTCCTATCTTTTGTTCAAGGATTACAACGTTGCGGTCCATGGCAGAACCACTCAGGAGTCTGCCCTATTCATCATGCGAAGTTTCATCTCCAACAAATCCAACAATTTTTCTCCTCCCCAAGCCCCTCCCGCCAAGGGAGGGGAGAATTTATGAAGTTAGAAAATGACGCGAATTTTCCCCTTGTCCATCTTAATTCCGTATCTGGTATCAGGCCTTTTGCCGACAGACTCGATGGCCAACTCGGCAAGGGCCAACAGCCCGAATCCTCTTTCGAGGTCCTTACGAATTTTGGCTTTGTAGGAATTGAAATTCTCCGGAGTCAAACCGAGTATGCCTGAATCACTCATTTCACAAAGCTCGCGGGTTCCGGCGATCTTCCGGTACAGATCAGTGATTTCCTCCTGACGGTCAAAGATCTCTTGCGCTTCGAGAAAGCATTCTGTGCAGCCCCGGCAGGATGCGAGGTCCTCTTTGCAGTTTTTCTTCTGCAGGGCAAAAAAGGCATAAAGGGCCAGCTTTGCAGGCATCATGTCGAGCTCGATGTTCTTGTAGGCAAGCTTGCATCCTGGAAAGTCTATTGTGAGTTGGTATGGTTCTTCCCTGACAAGGGAAAGCATTAAAGTAGCCGGGTCTTTGGGCTCATCCAGCATGTTTTCAGAAAGCTTGTCTCTTATGGAAACAAAGGGGATGGGAACCAGGTTGATTCTGGCATACTTGGTTTCTTTTACGTATGGCTGGCCGTTTTTGTCTTTGAGCTCAATTGGAACAGATTTTTTAGGAGGGTAGAAAAAGTCCCTGTTGCTTTCAAATTCAGGGGATACCAAGACATGATACACTCGATCCTGCGGCCTGCCGTACAACTGGGCTGCCAGCATCAGGCACGAACTCATGGTCTTTCGGCCCCCTGCTATTGAAAAAAAGACGGTCTTATTTGAATCCTTTGTAAAGGGAAACGCCAACTCCAGGCATTTTTTTAAGAGCCTTTCGTTTTCTTCTTCTCCCTCAATGTCATCGATCTCTATGCCGTTTTCGTCTTTGATGGTGTGAATATTTTGGAAGCCGAAATCAATGGTTGCAGGGTCGATCTCATACTCTTTGAGGTATTGATAGTATTTGCCGTCTGTAGGCGCAAGAAGGTATGCATTGATCTTTTCTTTTCCCTGCCGGGTTGTAATGATGTGGATGGCATCAACGGTTCTGTTTTGTTGATGCAAGGCAAAAAGGGTCTCTGTAATAACCTGGGGGCTTAGACCCGTCACAGCAAGAAGGATGTTTTTCATGGCCCCATCCCTGTAAGTTCAATTTTACCAAGACCAAAAGAGGTTTGCTTGCCAATATGGACCTTCTCACAAAACCTGATCAGTGGTACAAACTCGGCCAGGTCTCCTTCATAAGTCACCCGGCCTACCATGCCACCCATGAGCATGGATTGGTCCTGCTTGTTTGAGTACCGCTTCCAGTCAAACCATTTAAGGGAAGAGTGGCTGATCTCAACGCTCTTTGCTCGCTGGACCAGGCCCCTGTAATTGAGGGCTGGCTCTCCATTTCCATGATAATTGGCAAGAGATGAAATGCGCCTCAACATGGCCCTTGTGAGGACATGAAAGGGGAGCGAGGCCTCCAATTTGTTTTCAAATTTCAGCCGAAGGGGCGTCTTCAGGCTCAGTTCTAAGCGCCGCACACCCTTGTCGTCAGGGGCCATAAAATCCTCTAAAGCCAGGTCTTGCGTAAACTTACCCTCTCTGAGTTTTTTGTCCTGACTCGAATATATGGGTTTGTTATCCGTGCTGACGCTTTTCAAGAAAAAAACCGCCCGCTTGCCTCCCACCCGTTGTCCGATGCCCAGTTTACCCATCTGATCAAAGGCATAGATAAAATAGGGCAGGTAGTCATTTGCCTTGCCGAAAAGAAGGAGGGTAGCGTCAAACGGTTCCCCCTTTTTGAAGTGCTTTTTTGCCGTGCCAGGGGGCTCAATGACATAAGGGTGGGGCGGAGAGGCGATCCGCTTTTGCCCCCCTGGATCTCCTCCTGGGGCAGGGGTCTCAAACACAAAGGCGTAAACACACTTTTGCCTCAGCAGGCAGTCCCTGCAATCCTGTCTTTTGAGGGCACAGACAACCCGTTTCAGGGCATGCCCGAAGACCCCCCGAAAGGTAGAGCCCTTGTAATACGGGAGGAGGGCATCATCTTCCAACACACTGGAAAAGAGATATTTTCCATACAGCATATGGTTTCCCTTAATATGACATGGGCGTGCTTGGCCACATGTCTACGACATAATAGTTTTTGGTCAGAACCATCGTGGTTGCAGCAGACACCTACCAGGCTCAACTGATCAATAAAACCTTTGCAACGTTGCAGGGCGGGTGAGAATGTCCCCCTAAAAACCACAAAACCCTGCCTCTCTTCATGAGAAACAGGGTCTTGAATTCAGTTCATGGCATCCCCTTTGGTTGGGGTAAATGTATCTTAATGGAATTTTAGGGGGAAATATCACAAGCAATATTTTTGGTCAAGGATGTTCGGGTACGAACAACAAAGTCCGGACATAAAAAAACCCCTCACAGATTCGACCCTGAGAGGGGCTTTTTCAATACTTAACCCGAACATTTCATAAAAAATGTCGATAGCGTTTCATAAAGATAACAGCTTGGCATTGTTATGATGATTTTGCTTAAACCTTCTGCGGTAACAATTTCTACGGTAACAAAATAATTTGTCACTAAGGTTTTACTAACAAACCATCGACATTTTTTACCCTTTGGGCGGGCCGATCTCACCGTATCCGCTGTGTTGTAGCCCACTCGCGGTAACAGACTACAGGTTGAAGAGGCCTGCACGTTGTTGCAGGTCTCTTCGACCGTAAGGAAGCAAGCCATTTTTTTGTTCGCTCGCAATTCAGCTCGCTGTCGCGGTCCCGCGGGCTACGCCTTGCGGCTGCGGCGACCTCGGCTCGTGAAA
>QMRG01000132.1 GCA_003649235.1 Thermoprotei archaeon
GCTTTCAGCTAAAGAGATAGAAATATTGGTCATTAAAAAGATATTTTCGCTTACCTAATAAATGCTTGGCTTCAATACTCTTGCTTCATCACGGTATAGCTCTATCGCCAACCAAGTTAAAAAGTATAAAGGATTGATACAGTTTACAGCTCAGACCTGCACGGGTCTTTCATCAATCAATCCTTTCGAGCCTCATCATCTAAGCATTAAAATATCTCGGAGATTAATATATCTTGGTCGGTTATTGTGGCCGAGATTGCAGATTCGATACTAAGGGAAATAGCAGCAAAAATAGCTGGAGACATCGTGCTTTCTCAGAATCCAGGCAAGGCTATGAAAAGATGGCGTGAAACGTTTCGAATATCTCAGATAGAAATAGCGCAGAAAATGAGAGTTTCGTCGTCCGTTATAAGCGACTATGAGAGCGGGCGTAGAAAATCTCCAGGAGCCAGGTTTATCAAAAAATTCGTTAATAGTTTAATAGAAGTAGATATAGAACGAGGAAGAGAAGTCTTACCAAGCCTTTTAAGGATAATTTTAGGAGGAAGCAGGCTTTACGAAGCGGTTATCGATATGAGAGAATTCTTAAAGCCTATATCCGTAGAAGACTTCTGTAATAAGATAAAGGCGGAATTAGTCGTAAGCGCTGGAGCGGAATCTACTCTCATTTTCGGGTATACAGTAGTTGATAGTATAAAACTTGTTCTTGAAGTTCCATCATATGAATATATAAGACTTTACGGAGCCACAACTCAAAGGGCAGCAATTTTCACCAGAGTAACATTTGGAAGAAGTCCTATGGTGGCTATAAAGGCTATGCAAGCCGGTATGGGAGGGTTAAGGCCGGCTCTAGTGGTTATGCATGGTCCTACACGTACAGACAGGCTAGCCGAAACTATAGCTAAGAAGGAGAGTATTCCACTGGCTATCTCGCGAGCTTCTTCTGTAGAGGAATTACTAGAACTGTTAAAGAAGATAAGATAGCTATTCCACTTGTATTCTATACATTTTATACTTTTTAGGTAGTCTTATTTCAAGAATACAACCTCTAAGTCTCGCTTTCGCCTTTTTTGCATCTACCGGAGTAGGCAAAGATATTTCTTTCCTATACATATGATAGCTCGTCCTGCCGTAGGTTACTAGATCACTAAATAAGGCTTTTTCGCTCATCTTAGCTTCGATCACTACCTTCTCCTCTGTTGCGGTAATTTTCACATCTTCCTTTCTTCTGACGTATGGAAGATCTACGCGCACGATGACCTCTTCAGGAGTTTCTTCTATCTCATGCAAAGGCTCTAGGCATTTATGTTCGAAGTCAAAGAGTGGCTTGAAGAGTTCTCTCTCTATCTCTCTTAAAGTTCTTTCTATCTCTTCGCGCATTTTCCTTATTCTATCGAATATCCATTCTTCACCCACCTTTATCACCTCACGCATACATGAGTGGAACTGCGTATTCGTATTCTTTACTCGAAGCCTTAAGAGAATTAACAGTTCTCTGCATTAATTCTCTAAGTTTGAGTCTAATTTCTTCTTCTTGCTGTAAAAGTGGATCTACGTTAATAGTGATTCCTAATAATTTGCCTAAGGCTTCAAGAGCCGCAGCTGCGGCTCCTGGATCCGGATAGTTAGCATAAGATTCGGCTAAAAGTATTATAGCTGAACATTTTTTCTTTATGCATTCTTTTAGTATGCTCGCATAAATTCCGGCTATAAAGCCATTTTTAAAGAGTTCTATACCTGCTTGTTTCAGTTTTTCTTTGTCTTTTTCAAGTATAGCCGCACCATACACTTTTGGCTTTTTTATTTCTATTCTATTAGGAGCGGGTATTCCACCTATCATAATAATATTTCTAGCTTCTAGTTCTTCTGTTAAAGATAATATCTTTTTAGCTAAAGGAGTAAATTGACCTGGCAGTATAGGTATCTCAGAAATAAGGACTATCTTATCGCTATTTGCGTGAAGCCTTACTGGAGCCTTAGGCTTAGTATCATGGAATACGAGAATTGGAGGAAAATTTGGAGAATCGAGAAAAGCGGCTTCTTTCATATTAAAAGCTTTAATTAAAAAAGAAGAGGAGATAGCCCCAACAAGGCCTATATCCGGTAATCCTATAATCATAGTACTATTCTTAGGTAAGGGCTTTATCTTTACAATTTCTATTTCCACAAGTCTCACCTAGAATATTTCTTTAAAGCCTCTACTACAGGCAATGATCCTTTAATCAAGTATTCCATCAAAGCGCCGCCGGCCGTGCTGACGTAACTGAATTTCTCCAGAAATCCTAGCTTTCTAGCCGCGGCTATAGTATGTCCTCCTCCTATAAGTGAAAATGCTTGAGATGACACCATATGGGTAAAAATCCTTTCCGTTCCTTTACTAAATGCTTCTTCTTCGAAAATTCCCATAGGCCCATTCATAACAACAGTGTTTGCGTCTTTAATTTTAGAGGCATATAACTCGCAAGTTTTAGTACCGATGTCTTTTATCAAATATTCTGTCGGTAGGTTTTCTACATTTATTTCTTTCCTAGATCCGGAAACGTCAACAGCTAAGTCTACGGGTAATAAGATCTTGTCTCCATATTTTTCAAGTAATTCCATAACTTTGTTTTTTAAACCAGTGAATCCCTTCTTTTCTAAAACTTTAATGTTTTCAGGTCCTAAATCGATGTCTTGAGAGTAGAGGAATAGATTCGCGACTAAGCCGCCAGTTAGAACATAGTCGGCTATTCCTTGGCTTAATACGGCATAGGATAAATCCGCGGAATCTTCGGCCTTTGCGCCTCCGAGAATATATACGCATGGATGTTCGGGACTATTTCTAACCTTATATAAAACCTTTAATTCTTGCTCCATAACGCGTCCAGCTACGACTTCTTTAGCCACCGGCATAAATCCTACCATGGAAGCGTGTGACCTATGTGCCGCGGCAAAAGCATCCACGCAGAAAACATCCATGAATGGAGCTAGCTCTTGGACAAGCTTGCCTTTAGCATGTTCTTCTGGAGGAAGTTTTTTGGTCTCTCCATCCCACATTCTCACATTTTCAAGTAGTAGAACTTCTCCCTCTCTCAAACTTTTGATAGCTTTTTTAGCTTTTTCCCCGAAAATGTCATCAACGAATTTTACTGAATAGTTAAGTATTTCGCTGAGTCTCTCAGCATGTTCTCTTAAGCTTATAAAATCCGGTTCACCTTTTCTACCCTGATGAGCTAAAAGCACGATTTTAGCTTTTCTCTTTACGAGTTCTTCTATAGTCCTGGAATGTGTTCTAATTCTGGCGTCATCCAATAATTTTTTAGTATCGGGATCTACTGGACTGTTAAAATCGACTCTTACGAAAACGCATTTCTTCTCTACTTCGATATCGTCAAGGGTCTTTATTCCCAGTTCTTCAATCATAGGCTCACCAAATACTAGAATGGAGGAACTAATATATAGATTATGTACTTTGTTTCCCGTATGTACAAGGATAATCCGAGAGCGGGGATTTTACTACATGGAGGCGCGGGACGCTATCTTCTAGACGAGTATAGAAGGAGAATTTTAGAAAGAGCAATAGAAGAAGCTACAATAGCAGGTTTTAACCTTTTAGAAAATGGAGCCTTAGAAGCCGTTGTTGAAAGTGTCCGAGTAATGGAGGATAGTGGAGTATTTAACGCGGGACTAGGGTCCGCATTAACCCTAAATGGATATGTGGAGATGGATGCAGGAGTAATGAATGGTCGTGACTTATCTATAGGAGCCGTAGCTAATCTACGCGGCATAAAGAACCCTATATTAGTAGCTAGAAAAGTTATGGAGGAGACGGATCACATTCTATTAGCAGGAGAAGGAGCTTATAAATTCGCGCGCATGCTCGGTTTTGAAGATTTTACCGATAAATTGGTAACCGAAGATAAGAAAAAGAAACATAGAGAGATTATAGATAAATGGCTTAAAGGAGAGATCTATAAGGGTTTCACGAAATTGAGAAAGTTTTTCGATCAAAATGCTGGCAGGATGATGGAAACGGTAGGCGCTGTGGCGCTGGATTTTGAAGGTAATCTTGCAGCTGCAGTCTCGACTGGAGGCATACATATAAAATTGGAAGGTAGAGTAGGAGATTCTCCTCTTCCAGGAGCGGGTTTTTATGCTCACAATTA
>QMRG01000133.1 GCA_003649235.1 Thermoprotei archaeon
CGAAATCATAGGCATGGCTCTCCTATTCGGAGCTCTACAACTCATACTCTCTATGATTTTAAACATAGTAAATTGTATCAAGATGAGAGAATTCTTCGAGGCAATATTCGGCGCTCGAGGAGTTGCAGGATTAATCTTCTACATTAGCGGAGTGTATATAGCTTATAATATTATAATCTCAGGCTTCAATCTCGGAGTAGCCGCAAGCAGTAGCCTTCTTCCCTTCACGGCGGTCGTTATAGGTGTAATGCTTTTAATTCCTTTAACCTTTATTCTAAAAGGCATCATGACTAAGCATTCTGAATATATGATACATGGCGTTATCGAGATTTTAGAGCTAATCATCGAGTATCCCGCTAACTCCCTATCTTATATAAGGCTAGCCGCCTTTGCACTTGCACACGAAGCATTTGGCATCCTAGCTGAAGCTCTAGCCGAATTCCTAGGATATGCTCCAAGCATAATTTTCTCAAATATATTAGTCTTAATGATCGAAGGATTCGCAGTCGGCATACAAGCGTTAAGGTTGACCTATTACGAGTTTTCAACCAAATTCTTCAAAGGTGAAGGAATACTATTCGAACCTATCACAGTTCCGGTTTCTACAAAAACTTCCTAACTTATTTTATTTCACAAAACCTTCTAATCGAAACTTGCCTTAACAAAGAAGCAGTGTGGATAAGTTTTCCAGTCAAAGGAGATTTCCCGAAATATTTATTAGATATTCGTTACTAGAGAATACCGGTGTGGCGCTTGCAGAGAAAACACTTATCATTCATGATATTGATCTCGAGCATTCTAATTGCCACGGCAGCATTAGCGATAGTAGCTTACGCCGAAGGAGGCGAGACCGAAAGTTCTCCCGAAGTTGCTCCGTCCACCAATCTCGAAAAAAGTCTTGTTGCTCTCTCGGCAGCTATAGCAGTAGCTAGTTCCACAATAGCATCAGCTATGGCGCTTAGAATTGTAGCATCTGCAGGCTTCGCCGCCTCTGCGGAACGCCCTGAGCTATCCTCGTACCTGCTAATTCTTGGTGGTCTAGCTGAAGGTATAGCGATTTACGGTCTTCTAGTAGCCATACTGCTACTTGGAAAAATTTAAAACAAAAAGAGAAGTGTTTGCTTGATTTTTTCCCTCTTTAACCCAATAACTCTACCTAAGACTATCTTATGAAGATTGTCTCTTTCATACTTAATTAAAAGAAGATAGTAGTAGAGAAAGAGCGATGATAAACTTTTTCTCTCAGCTTTTTCTCTTACAAGCTCTAAATGAGCTTTTTTTAGTTTTTTCATAAGTTTGGAAATTTCTCCCTGTTTAATGAGTTTATCTGCTAGATTCCAATCTACTTTTAAAAGATTATATACGTTTTTTAAGTTAAATTCTTTAACTTTAATAAAGCTAGGTTTAAAGCCGTGCAATCTCTCCTCGATAAGCTTTATCATTTTATCCTCGTTAAACACTAGCATCCAATATATGGAAGTTATTAGCCCTTCCAGATCTAGAAGTTCGCCAAGCTCTTTTCTTTCTTTTTTAGGAATGACGGATCTAATATATGCATAGTAGCAGGAGTCGAGATAGGCTTCTTTGAATTCGAGAGAATCTTTTAATATTTCTTCCGTTGGAGCTACGGTATGATAGGGAGTGTTCTGAAGTAAGGTCCAGAGTTTTTCTTCATTATCTATTTCCATAAGTTCGTCTGGTGAAGTGAAGTGAGCGTATTGAGTATATATACTTTTTTTATCTTGTCGACCATGGAATTGCCTTAATCTCACTTTTATGTTTTCAATCTCTAATCTATCGCTGAAAGCTGTAATGAATGGTGAGAATTTGCTTTGCAGGTCTGCTAGAAAATTCAGTCTTTTCATAAGTACATTATCTATTTTATTCAATACTTCTTCTAGAGAGTCCTCGTTTTCTATATGTGAGTACTCTGGAAGATCTCGAAGAGATCTCCCTTTTAAAAGCCATTCATAATCTTCTTTTCTAAGTAAGTGCTGAATCAATCCATGAAGTCTTACAATAAGATAAGTTTCCATTCAGGCCCCCCATATACTTTATTTTTGCTATGATTCCTTTCAATTGCAAAGTCTTTAAACCCCTTCTAGAGGGATTTGTCGTAATATTTATTATTTTCGAAACGTCATATAGCTGGGCGATGAAAATTGCACGCTGTTAGTTTAATTTCCGAAATTAAGTCTATTGGCGGTCCTGTAGTCATCGCTAAAGGATCAGGCGAGGTTAGAATAGGAGAAGTAGTTTACGTAGGAGAAGAAGGTTTAGTGGGTGAAGTAGTTAGGGTTTCAGGTGACTACTTTACAGTACAGGTTTACGAATCGACAAGCGGTTTAAAACCAGGAGAGCCTGTATATACTACTGGAAAGCTTCTCATGGCCGAGCTGGGGCCTGGGCTCATGGGTAATATATATGACGGTATTCAAAGACCTTTAGATGAAGTGCTTAAGATTACAGGACCTTTTATTCGGAGAGGAGCAAGAGTTAATGCCTTATCCAGAGATAAGAAGTGGAATTTTGAACCTAAAGTTAAAGCGGGTGGAAAAATAGAAGAAGGTGATGTCCTCGGTACGGTTCGAGAAACGCGTTTGATCGAGCATAAAGTCATGGTGCCTCCGGGCGTTAGAGGAATTCTTGAGGAAATTTATGAAGGAGATTTTACAGTTGATGATGTTATAGCAGTAGTAAGAACTCCAGAAGGAGAAAAAAGAGAGTTAAAACTGGCTCAAGAATGGCCAGTGAGAATTCCTAGACCTTATAAAGAGAGGCTTACTAGCGAAGTCCCTCTCATAACAGGGCAGCGAGTGATAGATACCTTTTTCCCGGTGGCGAAAGGCGGTGCTGCCTGTATTCCTGGAGGCTTTGGCACTGGTAAGACAGTAACTCTTCATAAGATTTCAATGCATAGTAAAACTGATATCGTGATATATATTGGATGTGGAGAGAGAGGTAACGAAATAGCCGAATTACTTAAAGAATTTCCGGCACTGAAAGACCCTAAGACGGGGTATCCAATAATGGAGAGGAGTATAGTCATAGCTAATACTTCAAATATGCCAGTTTCCGCGCGAGAAGCCAGTATCTATATGGGCATTACACTAGCTGAATATTACCGAGATATGGGCTATGATGTTACTCTAATAGCTGACTCTACTTCGCGATGGGCGGAGGCTATAAGAGAGATTTCAGGCCGGCTCGGCGAGATACCATCAGAGAGAGGTTTTCCTGCATATCTGCCAGATAGACTCGCCGAGTTCTATGAAAGAGCTGGCCGAGTTCTCTGCCTTGGAAGACCTGAACGCCAAGGCTCTGTTACTGCGTTAGGTGCGGTATCTCCGCCAGGCGGAGATTTTACAGAGCCCGTCACGACGCACACGTTAAGGTTCGTTGGTACAATGTGGGCTTTAGACACGGATCTAGCTTATCGTAGGCATTTTCCAGCGATAAATTGGCTCAGAAGCTTTAGTCAATACGCAGATATAGTGGAGAGGTGGTGGATCAAATACGTAGCTCCTGATTACCCGGAGTATAGGAGGAGAGCACTACGGCTACTCGCCGTAGCTAGTGAGATCGAAGCCATAGCTTCGATAGTCGGCGAAGGAGCACTTCCGGACGACCAAAGGCTCATTCTGTTAGCCTCTGAAATTCTAAAAGAGGGTTTTCTGAGACAAGTCGCTCTCGCAGGAGAAGATGTATTTTGTCCACCAGAGAAACAGTACCTAATGCTTAAAATGATGATAAACTTTTTTGACCATGCTTATAAATTAATACGTGGCAATGTTTCTATAGAAGAGATAGCTGCATTACCTGAAGTGTTTGAAATGATGAGAGTAAAAGAAGACGAGAGGGGTATAGAGGCCGTGAAGGAGCTTCATGAACGTGTAATATCTAAGTTAAGGGAAATTGCCGAGAAATATGGGATAAGCCTAGAGGAGGGAGTTGAAATTGAGTAGCGAAAATTTAGTTAATATTCTTTTAAAAAGAGGTTTTCAAGGCAAGATATACAGAAGAGCCAGGGAAATCCACGGCAATATAATGATCGTTGAAGGTGTAAAAGACGCTGCCTACGATGAAGTTGTACGTATAATAGGTAGCGATGACAAATTGAGATACGGTAGAGTTCTTGAAGCCG
>QMRG01000134.1 GCA_003649235.1 Thermoprotei archaeon
AGTCCTCAACGGTGCTCTGGATGCCTAAGTTGCTACTGGGCTTGTCCATACGAAGCTAGGATAATCGTAGAAGATTTCAGCGAACGGAAAAATGTCAGGATAACCGTAAATGGAGTAGAGCACGAAGTTCCGGAATACGTCACGGTCAAGCAGGCGCTGAAACTTGTAGGCTATAGTTTTCCCAAAGAAGTCGGAGATTTTTGTGAAACAGGAGGATGTTGGTCATGCGCAGTAATCATAAACGGAAATTTAGAGAGAAGTTGCATTACTCCTATTGCCAATGGTATGACTATAGAGACAGATGTCGAGAATGTTGAGCCGTTGAGAATAATTCATGGTCCACAACCACATACAGTCGGAGGAAAGGCTACGCCTTGGAGCGAGAAAAAGAAGGGAAGATACGTAGAGGTAGCGATATGGACAGCAGGTTGTAACCTTCGCTGTCCTCAATGTCAGAATTACTACATAACCTATGATAATGTTTCTTCTCCCTTAACTCCTAGAGAAGCTGCCAAGATTATGACCTACTATCGGCGAATTTACAGAGTTAATGGACTTGCCGTTAGCGGAGGAGAACCGACGTTAAATAGACGTTGGTTAATACAATACTTCAAGGAATTGAATAAATTAAACCCAGATCCGGAAGCAAGGCTTCATCTAGATAGTAATGGCACCGTATTGACACCGGACTATATAGATTATTTGGTAGAGGTTGGTTGCAACAATATAGGAGTAGAGCCTAAAGGAGCTAGAATAGAGACTTTCATGAAGATAACAGGGATAAGGGATAAAGAGCTGGCAGAGAGGTACCTGCAAACCTCGTGGAACGCAGTCAAGTACATTGCGGATAACTACGCGGGTAGAGTATACCTAGGAATAGGAATTCCCTACAATCCGGCGCTTATAAGCCTGGAGGAAGTCTGTGAAATAGGCTATAGGATAGCCTCGATAGATCCTGAGATACAAGTATGTGTCCTCGACTACTTCCCCACTTTTAGGAGGAGAGATATTAAACGACCTCCAGCTACTCATATGGTTAAGATAAAGAAAATCCTAAACGAGATAGGTTTAAAATACGTAATAGTGCAGACCAGTATGGGTCACATAGGGCCTTAAGATAGGAACTTTGTTAATACTGCGGCTATAGCTATGATTAAGAGCGAAAACGATGTAGTGCATGTATCTGAAGAAGATTTTATGGTAAACGACGATTCAGCTATCTTTACCCCATTCACTTTGAATTCGAACTCATAACTTCCCGGCTCTAACTTGCCTAGCTTATAGGTGTGTTTCTTAACAGTTATAACCTGCGCGGCAGGACCAGTCCATTCGTACACTTTAGCGTCGACTACAAACTTGTTATCTTTCCTCGATACGCTCCCCCAAGTAACGTTAAACCCAGCATGTCTGAAAGTTATAGAAACTGTAATACTGACTTCGTTATCCGATACTGTTAACTCTGTTTTGACGTCTTCCCTGATGGGAGTATATGGAATCCATTTTTCCATAGTCTTTAATGGGTATATAGCAACTAGGATATCTTCGTCTAATGGTCTAAATGGTTTGCTAGCTTTACGGAAAACTATTTCTCGGCAGCAGTCAATACTTACCTCTACTTCAGTACTATACCCACCGCCAAACTCCATATCAGGTGGAGATACACTCGCTATCTTTGCTCCATAATTTGAGAGTAGATCGCTGAAATCTATCTTAACTTCGGCTATACATTGTTTAGCATATGTCTTATTGAGGAATCTTCCCGTCGCCATGGCATATAAAATCTTAAATGATCCATCTTTTGAAGGCTTCACATTTTGTTCATAAATTACGGTAACATTAAATTCATCCGGTACTGGAGAAATCGTCCATTCAATTACCGGGTAGTCGCCAATTATGGTCTTATATTTCCAATCGGCAACTTTCCACTCTATAGGCTTCTCGTCCATGTATACTTTGATGGTATTCCAATTTACATTGTAAGGTACTGGAAAATACATTTTAACCTTGCGAAAATCCACGTTTTTAAAAGGATATACACCAGTTACTCTTACTCTTAAAGCTTCATTGAAATCTATAATTTGAATTGAAATGTATTCTCTAGGCATAATTAGGGTAGGCACGGGTATCGGATTAGCGACAGTATATCCTATTAATGCTAATGTTATTATACAAGCAAGTAAGAGTGATATCTTCATCAATATTTGATTTCTCAAATATAGTATTAATGGATAGTTATGTTCTAAAAGTTGAACTATCTATATACCGGCTCGAAATGCTAGATATGATGAAGTAAAAAATAACAGACTATTTTGTGAACTTCTTGGCTATTTTTATGAATATCTCCGGCCTATTTGGAGTTACAGCATCTACTCCTATCTTGTATAAATATTCTGCTTCTAACGGATCATCAGTAGTCCCCGCTATAACTCCAATCCCGTTTTCATGAGCCCTTGCAACCAATTCTTCAGTCACGTCCTCAAGCTTGGCAGGATGGATATAGTCGGCCTTAAATTCTTTAGCTAGCTCTATAGGATCCTCATCTTCATAATTTAATCCTTTAAACAATAGAAGTGCGGTTTTTATTTTAGGCTCTTTTTCTTTTATCCTTTTAGAGCAGTAGAAAAATTGATTGGTTACTATAACCTTTTCAGTCATGCCGTACTCTTTTATCTCCTCCACCAGCTTATCTTCAACATCTACAGTCTTCAAATCTATCAATAACATTTTCCCATAGTCTGAGGCTAGTTTAAGTGTCTCACGTAAAGTTGGTATATGCTCATAACCATCAATAACTAGTTTCTTCAACTCGTCCAGAGTACGTTCTTCAACAAATCCCTTTCCATTAGTAGTTCTATCTACTTTAGGATCATGAATCACAACCAGATGTCCATCCTTTGTCTGGCGGACATCCAGTTCTACGCCATCAGCACCTATCTCAAAAGCTCTACGAAAAGCAGAAAGAGTGTTTTCGGGTGCTTGAGTTGAACACCCTCTATGCGCGAATATTAGCAAGAGATTCACTTCCGGTAATAATTATGCTCCTACATCGTCTTTATAAAGAAAACTGTTAAAATTTCTCTTTTATAGACATTTTTAAGCTTAATTAAATTTATTGGAAATAAAGATAGTCTAGAGAATATTTAAATAAATACGTTGCAACAAAATATAGATTTTATTTTCGCTAGATTATTTTAGCACAAGCCACTAATTTTAATCATGACATTCGAAAAGGCTCTAGCTCTTATTAAAAAATTGGATATCGAAGGCGAGATTATAAGTCATAAAGCAAGTGGACGAACAACTATGGATGCTGCTAAGGCTCTCAAAATTTCTCCCGAAAACATCTTAAAGAGCCTACTTTTGGTTTCTAAAAAGGGAAAATACTTAGCAGTTATTATCACTGGTGATAAGCGAGTAAATATTAAGAAACTAGAAAAAATAACAAGTCTTAAAAAATTAAGACTTGCAAATCCTAGCGAAGTCGAAAATTTTACCGGATTTAAGATAGGCGGAGTTCCTCCCTTCGCCTTTCATGGAAAATGTCCTGTAATAGTTGATAAAAATGTCTTAGAAAAAGAATTCGTTATAGGAGCTTGTGGAGACGAATATCATGGAATAAAAATTAATCCTAAAATTTTCGAAAAGCTAAGTTATGAAATTGCGGATATAACAGAGTGATATCTTACCGACTCCTGCAGATTCTACATATATAAAGCTATTGCTAAATAATATTTAACAAAATTAGGCTTTATTTAAAATTCTAAAATTTAAAACTGGTGAAAATTTAAATAGAACAGCTGGAGAAAGCACCCAATATAGGTGAATCATTATGGGGGAGGAAGCAGCACCTGTAATATTCGTTAGGAGAGCAAGCGGGCTTGTGAGAACCGTAGGACCATTCACTGCCTTCATGCTAGTCTTCACACACACAGTTGGAGGAGGAATTCACAAACTAGCAGTAATAGCTGCATACCAGCATCCGGGAGCTTTCGTCCCATTCTCTTTCTTAGTACCTGGTTTACTTGCAATGATACCCACGGCACTCGTATATACAATGCTAGGCGCTATGATGCCGAGAACAGGAGGAGACTATATATTCATCACTAGAGGATTGAGTCCTG
>QMRG01000135.1 GCA_003649235.1 Thermoprotei archaeon
CCCATGCATATATACAAGTATTGTTTGTGGGTATATATCGTATTACAATTCTTGGTGTCTCACCAATCCATGCTGGTTAGGTTGAACGAAACGTGTCCAGACAAGTGCAAAATTACTGGCGACTAAAGGAATTCTCGGATTTTATCGTTTTTCTTATAGTCTCGGACGAGGAAGTACGAGTATACAAACCTGCACATTTAGACATCGAGAATATTATTACAAGGCTTCAGGAGGTCATCGATGTCGCCGTGGAGGACTATACTCCCAACGCAGAAAAATTGGATGAAATTACTAAGTACATTGAGGAAGTCATCTCGGAAAGAGGCATCTGGCCGTGGAGCATAGGGTTCTTTACATCACGCCTAATTAGAAACTACCCCGATTTTGTACAACTCGCATTAAAACTAGGATTAAGCATCGATTATTCAGCATGGATATATGGCGAGCCCTCACAATATCTCCCCCTAATAGCAACGATTTATACGGCTCTTAAGAGAGTTGCCAAGAGCATGGAGAAACCTAAGCATTCTGAGGTCAGCACCGCAATACAGCCCAGAGAAGAAATGGTAAGAATAAATCGCGTTGAATTAATTGAACAGCCAAAAGAGATTGTTGAAGAACCTCGAATGTATCTAGAAAGACCAAAACATAGGACACGCAAAGTGACTGTGTATAGGGCTATTGACATAAAGAAGTATATAGCCCGCAGGGTCATTAAGTATGTGATCGAAACACCAATAATAATGGAGAAAACGGCAGGAGCCAGTGGCATAGTTAAACTTCGAATTGTACTGCAGGAGCTTCACAAAATTCTCATGAAAAATCCCTATCCAACAGAATTAATTGATGATGATGAAGCCAAAATACTATGCCTTTATCATGTAGGTGTTCTCAAAGACTTTTATTATGCGTTGATAGAGGCTAAATATCTTCTAGATAAAACCAACATGGGAGCATGGCTCATACTTAATGAGCAAATCGCTATCCTTGGAACCTCATGGAAAACATCATTAATTCTAATCATCACCAAGGATACTAACGAATTAACGAGAATAATTGAAGAAATTCTACGCAACAAACAAGGGGCACTCAGCTCCTAGGTCAAAGTTAGGGCATTTTTTGAGAGTTGTGATACGTACACATCAAATGTTATAGTTGATTTGCGAGAAGCATTAATACTTATTGAAACGCACCCATGGGGTTGCCCTGAAAACTATATCGGATTTGAACGCGATAACGAGATAATACAATTCATACGCTTCTCCAGAGACCAGTGGCTTATTGATGTTCCTAAACAAGTAGGAGATGTTTTAGAGGTATATCAGAATGATTCCCTAAACACAGAATCCGTTAGGAGGATAGTTGAGGAGTTCGCCAGGAGAGGTAACTGGAGAGCTTACTGCAACTTGTGCAGAGTGAAAATAGAGAAAATAAAGCCTTGTCATAATTCACACGCAAATGAGTGAGATAGAACATGGCTCTGATAGCCTATTAACTATGAGTTTTCACATGGTTTACTACATTGTTAGGGAATCTAAATTTATTGATATCATCTCGTTCCTAATTATATTCTCAGGGTCAATAACAACAAACAGCATTGTAGCGGACATATTGCACTAAATGCCTAGTGGTAAAATCAGTACTAAATTCAGTCTTAAGATAAGTGAAGTGTTAGAAACGCAGAATGGTCGCAAAGGTGTCGCAAAAATAGTTTCGTTAGCCAATTTTGGTGGCTTCTAACACGAGACAATCGGCACTAGAGGGATCAGATAGGCAAACAGCGTCGATGAGAGAGAAACAGAAACAAAGAACTAGAAACCCGCTAACAGGTACTCAGAACAAGTGGAGAAGTAAGAAGAATAATAGGGTAATAATGGGCCGTCAGAAGAAGAAAGGAGAGAAAATGAGGAGAAAGAGCCCCCAGCCTAAACCCAAAAACAAAAACAGAGAACAACTCGAATGTATAGAATGCAGAGCGACAAAGAATACATGCCGATTTTTCGGATGTACGGAACGCAATACGAGAGCGACTGCATTCAACAAAACCCGGCGGAACATCGGACGAAAGTGAGACAACTTCGGGGAAAAGTGAGACAAAAGTGGGACAACTTCCTGATAAGCCAGTTTTCATGCGACCGTTCCCGCTTGTAGGTGTGTCTGGTGGGGGGAAGTGAGACAAAAGTGCGACAAACCTCATTTTTGAGAAAAAGGATTTGAGACAAAAGTGCGACAAGCTCCCTGTGAAGATTACGGTTTTATTTGTTGTTTTATCCCTCTAGACATGTCTGGTCTGTTGGAATTTGAGACAGAATCGCGACGAAAGTGCGACAAGTTTTCATATGTTCGGGGGCTAAAATGAGAAGGGCCTCATCTTTCTGTTGTTGGTATTTCTGTCTCATCTAACTATTCTCGCCGACCTGGTTTTTTATCCGCTCTCCCGCTCTATGTTTCCGCTTAGAAGCCGTAAAAACGCCCTACGAAACAAATATTGCGACTTTCCTCTTGGTGAAATATTAATCATTACGATTGCTATTATGGTGTTCATTAATAATTATCTGCTTTACTCATATTCAAGATTCGATATAACTACACTTACTAGAAAAGCTTTAGAAAAAAAGCAAACAAGAATAGCTATATTATCATCAGTGATGATTATTCTTATGACCGAGATCCCGGGAATACTAATGAAAACAGTAGCTATCAGCGACTTTGAATCGATTCTCTATACCATCATTGCCCTGTTTATTGGGCCTTTAATAATACCCTTAATTACTGCTCTCTGTTCCCAGATAAGAGACTATAGTATATTGCAACGAGGGCAAAGGGAGGTCATGGAACAAGTAGATATAATTTATTCTAGTTTACTTCTGCTTGGAGGGTACTATCTATTTATATTAATTCGATATCCTGAGCTAGTATCAGTATATCCCTCTTTGCTTTTTGCAGTATCATTAGGGTTTTACATAGGGCACATTAAATATGTGTACAACTCGATCAAACAAAAAGTCCTTACTATAAGGATAGCTTGAAGCGATTAAACTTAAAAAGAAGTGGAAAGTTTTCATTTTTTGCCGTTGGTCGTATGCTAGTGATGGGTCCTCTCCCTTGCTTTTTCTCTTTTTCCCCGCGTCGCCCATTATTACCCCATTACTTATTCTTAACTTCTCTGATACACTAGTTTCTAACACTAACCATCGACTTGATCTCTTTAGGCTGATTATTGCATGTTAAGACCCAAAAACGAGCTAACGAAAACGGTTTTTACGATAACATTTAAATTTAGGATATTCCGAGAACATTCCCTATTTTAACATGGGATACTTCGCTGAGAATTCTATTTGAGTTTGTAGGTGACAAAATACTCATATATGCGATACTGCCAAGAAAAAAGCCTACAGAAACTAACAATAGGGGCCTCTAGACTTCATATTAAAACCTTTTTGTGTCTTTAAAAGATGATGTTTATTGCCCAAAACGAGGCTTTTGGAAGCGAGCTTACGAAGCGAATTATTACATAAAAATGTTAAGTTTAAATATGGATACGATATATCTATAACTAATTGAAGTTGCTAATAGGTATAATTATACAGATATTGTCTGAGGGACGCATGAAGATTGTGTTTACTATTAGTATAAAAGGATGCTGACAGGAATACCTAAGATCAAATCTAGCGTGGAGAATCATGGATGTATGTAGGTGCTGATTATGGTAGGCTTTTTTGATTATAACATACTTAAGCAATTAATTGGTTTTAGTCACTCAATGCCTGTTGATGAGGCATATATGTTTTTTAGATGTCCACGTAGACTCGCATTTAAGGGGTACTATAAAACAGAAAAAAATGAAGTGACAAGCATCGCATCTTCTATAACTCCGTATAAAATACGAGCATTGGGTGTCATTGGGGAGCAAGCTGTAAAGGAGGAAGCATTACGGAGAATACTACATAATATTGGTCCTGAGGAAAAGCCTCAAGTAGAATCTCCATCTGGACGATTAGGAAGAATATTATCTAGGCTTATCAAGACGATTAATTCGTTGCTTGGCTCTTCAAAAAGATTAGACAGAGACTCTATATTAAGGGCAATATTATTAGGTCA
>QMRG01000136.1 GCA_003649235.1 Thermoprotei archaeon
ATCTCACATGTTTAATATGAGTTGATGTATGTAACTACTAGATCTATAAGCGTGAAAGTCGCCAAAGGCAGGGTAGAAGAATTCTTTGATAAAGTAGCGATAGAAACTATTTAAAAATATACGAAATGGAAAATATTATGGCACATTCCTGTTAACGCCTGATATGCTAAAAGAGTTTGTAATTGGACGTTTATTTTCTGAAGGTATAATAAATTCTCTCGGAGACATTCAGGAGGTAGATATAGGTCGAGATACAGCTCGAGTAGAATTGGTGAAAACAATCCTTGGGCCTTTAGAAGCTCAGAGAGGACTTATAGAATTTTCTTGCGTAGCCGGTAATGTTGAAAAATAACAGCTACTATAAGTAAATATAGAACTGCCTCAAATATTAGGCTCAACGCTAGCACGATAGTTAATGTTTTCCATATGCTGCACGAGAAAATGCCAGTATTCCGCGCTACTGGTTGTACTCATGGAGCTGCTCTTTTAAGTGAGAAAGGAGAAATTACTTGCTTAACCGAGGATCTAGGCAGACATAACGCAGTTGACAAAGTTGCAGGTCTCGCTCTCCTCCAAGGGTTGGATTTAAGCAAACATGCTCTAATATTGACTGGTAGGGAAACTCCTCAGATAGTGTTAAAAGCAGCTAGAATGAGTACTCCTATAGTCTGTTCTTTTTCCGCGCCTACACTTGGAGCCATAAAGTTAGCTAAAGCTCTCGGCTTGACGCTCATAGGTTTTGTACGAGGAAACAGATTTAACATATATTCTCATCCAGAGAGAATCGAAGTTAACTTTACAGCTTGACAAAACTTATAACATTATTTAATGTTAGTGGATTGGGCATTATGGGGAAGGCATTAGTAGTTTCTGTATCCGGAAAAGGTGGTGTAGGTAAAACTACTCTAGTGGCTCTACTGCTAAAAGCCATCCTTGAACGCGATAACAGAAAAGACATACTAGTTGTAGACGCTGATCCTGCCGCTAATCTGCCCGATGTTCTCGGCGTGAGAGTAGAGAAGACAGTGGGCATGGTGGCTAACGAGCTTAAACGTAAAATAGAGAAAGGTCAGCTTCCTATAGGTGTTTCTAAAAGCGATCTGCTTGAAGCATGGGTCTATAGCACTCTTCTAGAACTCGAAGATTTCGATATGTTAGTTATGGGTAGGACAGAGGGGGAAGGATGCTATTGTTACGTCAATAGCATTTTAACTAGGATACTTGATACTCTACTTTCAAACTACGACCTGGTTTTAATGGATATGGAGGCCGGGCTAGAGCATTTGAGCAGAAGGACGGATAAAGATGTGGATGTAATGGTAATCGTTACCGATCCTTCCCTTATGGGATTTAAAACGGCTTTACGGATAAAAGAACTGGCTAAAGAAGTTCACATCGAGGTAAAAAGAATATATATTGTCGGAAATCGTTTTCCGGCAAGCATGGAGAAACGGCTTAAAGAATGGGCTTCTAAAAAAGGGGTAGAAGCTGCTGGCATAATTCCAGATGATCCTCTGATAGCTGAGTATAACTTAACGGGCAAATCTCTTCTAGACCTGCCCAACAATTCTCCAGCATTTACTTCAGCTAAAGAAATTGCGAAAAAAATAGGCATAATCGATTAATCATTCTAGTAATAGTCAAGGTAGAGTTAGTGTTTAAGAAAAAAATTAGAAAAGTGAAGATTAAGGATAGAGTATACATAGTTAAAGCTATAAGGACATCTTATTGGAAACCTGGTCACAACTATTTAAACACTATAGTCAATGTATTAAAGACGATCAAAGTTAAAGACTATGACATTCTATTCGTCTCTGAAAAAGCCATAGCCACGGCTAGAGGATGTATAATTGACGAAGAAAAAATAGAAGCGGGATTCTTAGCTAGAATTATATCCCGTTTTTGGATGCGTTTCGTCTGGGGGCATGTTTTAGGTCCTCTATGTGGGTTAAGAAGAGAAACTATAGCTTTTCTAAGAAAATATCCTCTTGATTATGGTGCACGACATAAAGAAGTCGCGTTACGTTACACCGGTTTGTTAAACGCTCTCTGTTTTGGATCTGAAGGAGGTATAGATGGTTCAAATCTTCCATATGCTTACGTCTGCCTTCCATTAAGCAACGCTAAGGAAGAGGTAGAGGAATTAAGAAAAGTTGTAAAGAGGGAGCTTGGAGTCGAAGTGGGAGTAGTTCTCTTAGACTCCGATAGATGTTATGATTGGAAGCTATTCTATGTATCTCCTAGGTCTATGTCGATAACTGGAATAAGGTCTTTCGGAGGTTTTATAACATATGTTCTCTCAAACTTTTTAAAGTTGAAAAGCTATCCGACACCAGTCGCTGCTGCTGGAGTTGATTTAAATCTTAGGGAATTACTAGAACTTGCCCAAGCTGCTGATAAGATTAGGGGGCATGGAGCCGGTAGGAACGTTTGGGAAATGGCCGAAAGATTTGGAACTTCACTGATTGGAGTCACATGGGATATGCTTGAGAAAATCCCACACTATCCTTTAGTAGTGGCTAGGCGCGTGAAATAACTATATATTCTAGAGCACTAGACATGTCTTGGGGGATTTGTTTGAGTAAAGCAGCTCCACTGCTCGCCGGGGAAATATGTTCGTTCTGCGGTGCCTGCGTCTCCGTTTGTCCCTTGAGATGTATAGACATAGGTGAGGATTACCCAGTTTTTGACTCAGAAAAATGTACAGAATGTGGCTTGTGCAGTAGAGTATGCCCGATTTTAAACATGAATTTTTTCAGAGAGGAACTGCCAGTTTTAGAAGCTTATAGTGCTAGGACTACGTTGCCCGAGGTTAAGGAGAGAGGACAGGACGGCGGTGTGGTAACGACTCTGCTCCTAGCCATGTTCGAAAAAGGCTATGTCAGAGGTGCTATAGTTTCCTCGCTTTCAGAAAGTGAGCCGTTAAAACCTATGCCTTTACTGGCTAAGAGCAAAGAAGATATTTTAGCTAGCGCTGGCACTAAGTATTCATCATCTCCCAATCTATCGGTACTTAGGGAGGCGAAGATAAACGATGCTATTGCAGTAGTTGGAGTCCCGTGTCAGATTAGAGCTATAAGGCTTATTGAAAACGCTAAGTTGAAGAAATACGCGAATTCAATCAAGCTTAGAATAGGGTTGTTCTGCATGGAAAACTATGCTTATAGAACATATGTGGACGAGCTGCTCTCCAAGTTTCTTGGAGTGAATCCCTCTGATGTAAATAAGGCGAATATTAAAGCCGGAAAATTTATTGTATATTTGAAGAACGGAGAGGTTAAAAAAGTTCCAGTACATAATCTCAAAGATTTCGTGAGAGCTTCGTGCAAGCTATGCCCAGATTTGACAGCTGAATACGCCGATATCTCAGTCGGTGGCATAGGTAGTGAAAAAGGATGGTCCACGGTTCTAATCCGTACAGAAATTGGAAAAGATGTCTTCGATAAAGCAGTAGATATGGGATATTTAGAGGTTAAACCTCTGTCAGAGAAGGGGAGAAAGCTCATCGTTAAATTATCATCTATAAAAAAGAAAAACGCGAAAAAGCCTAACATGTCTTTGAAATACTAATTTTCCTACTATTCACTTTTTGTAAGGACTTGAGAGAGGAAATCCTCGATATCAGCATGACATAATTAATATAAGATGTGAAATCGCCATAAGAATGGTACGAGCCGGTGCTGTAAAATGAAGATAGCTGTTGTCGGTAAGGGCGGTGTAGGTAAAACGACTATAGCTGGTACTCTCGCCCGCCTATTGGCACGGGACGGATTTAATGTATTAGCAGTAGACGCTGATCCGAATCTAAACTTGGCTTCTTCCATTGGAATCCCGAGAGAACTTTCCGAGAAGTTGATCCCGCTTTCTGAGAATATCGAGCTTATTAAATCACGAACTCAAGTTTCATTCGGTGGTCTTATAAGTTTCACGCCTAAAGTGGACGATATAGTCGACAGATTTGGAGTTGTAGGCCCTGACGGAGTAAAGCTGCTAGTTATGGGGACTGTGAGAACCGGAGGCTCCGGTTGTCTCTGTCCTGAAAACGCTTTTCTAAGAGCACTGTTATCGCATTTAATCTTAAGCCG
>QMRG01000137.1 GCA_003649235.1 Thermoprotei archaeon
AGCCCTAACCTCTTTGGGAAGAAGAAATCCAGTCATGTATATTATCAAGAAAGATAGAAAGATCTGCTGGAAAACCATAGCGTAGTGTTGTATTAGCCAGTACCAGAAAAGCCTCTCAACAGGCACTAAGATTACTCCTAAGGCTACGTAAACGAAGAAAAATAGGAAATACCACCATCTGTAGGGCTTCTTCCTTGCCTTCTCTGCAAACGTTCTCCATACAGTGTCGGCAGTCATTCTAGAAAAATTCTAATCATAATTCCCGATATAACGAGGGCTTGTCCCACAGAAATGTTGCTTAAGTCTTTAATTCCATATATTGAAAAAAGCTCCAGAGCAGAAATTAGCTTACTAATAGCGACAGGACTTCATAGACCTGTTACAGAAAAGGAAAAGAAAGAATTAGTTAGAGAAGATGTTGTAGAAAATTATGAAATTTTGGATCATGACGCTCGTAATGAAGAACAATTAGCTAAGCTAAATAAGAAAACCTCATTTGGAACTCCAGTAGTTGTAAATAAGCTTGTCTTAGAAAACGATTTAGTTATAGGCATAGGATTTATCGAGCCTCATTTCTTCGCTGGTTATAGTGGAGAAAGGAAGATATTATTGCCCGGAGTAGCTAGCGCGGATGCGATATTTAATAATCATAGTTTTAAAATGATAAATCATCCGAAATCGCGTTATGGAATTCTTAAAGGAAATCCGATTCACGAAGATATGGTGGAGTTTATGGAGAATACTAAGCTAGATTTCATACTTAACGTCATTCTCAATAAAGAAAAGAATATCTCAGGAATTTTCGCAGGAGATCCCATTGAGGCCCATTTGAAAGGTGTTAAAGAATTAGAGAAATATGTCAAAATACCCTATACTAGGCCAGCGGATATAGTGATAACTACGAATGGAGGCTATCCGCTAGACCGCGATATTTACCAAGTAGTTAAGGGCATGGATACAGCAGCTCTCGTGGCTAAAAAGGGAGGAGTTATAATAATTACTGCTGAATGCCGTGATGGCTTAGGAGGACATAGAGAATTTCTAGAAATAGTCAAAGGAACAAAGAATCCTGAGGAAATAATAGCTCGAATTAAAAAACTGGAACCAATTTACGACCAGTGGCAAGCACAAATTCTAGCTAGAATATTGAAAAAAGCTAAAATTATCGTAGTTACACATAGTTTAAGCAGGAAAACTCTAGAAGATCTACAGCTTATACATGCCAGAACTTTAGAAGAAGCTTTAGAAATAGCTTATGGATATGTTGGTAGAGATGCAGAAATAACGGCTATACCTGAAGGTCCTTATATTATACCTATGAAAGTAAACGAAAATTGAAAAGCTTATCCCCTTATTAATGGCATAGTCATACATCTAGGTCCTCCTCTTCCTCTAATAAGTTCTGAGCTCGGAATCTCTATAACATTCTTCTCTCCTAAGATTTCCCTCAATACTTTGTTAGTCTTTTTGTTGCGGTCATAGGTTATAACTACGCCAGGACGTACGGCTAAAGTGTTCGTGCCATTGCTCCATTGTTCTCTCTCCGCTGCCATTCCATCTCCTCCTCCCGTTAATACGACAGTAAAGTTTCCTAGCTCCTCTTTTAAAACGCTTAGAAAGCCTGCATCTAGTTTCTCAACAACGAAACCTAAATTATCGCTTCTTCTATATACTGTAATTTTTTCTTTTTCCTTTAAAACTTCTGGGTATACTACTACGATATCTTCATCTATAATTGTAAAAACTGTATCTAGGTGTAGACATATCCTCGTGGGCGGTACCTCCACCTCATATACCTTTTCTACAGATGTATGTTCGAATAAGCGTTTAGCTACGTACTCTATTGTGCGATGATTAGTTCTTTCGCCACGGCCAATAGCGACTACAGACTCGTTTATAACTACTATATCTCCCCCTTCAATTGCAAAATCTCCGCTTTCCCTTACGTTGTCAAAGAATACAGGATTCCCCTGAAACAGAGGATGATAGGTGAAAATATATCGCATCAAAAGACTCTCTCTAGCCCTAATATCATAGAACATTTTAGTACATATGACTCCGTTGCAGATTACAGCTCCTATGTCTCTCGTAAAATATAGGTTTGGAAGAGGAGGAATTAAGTAAAACTTTTCATCCTCCTTTCGTCTCCATTCGTCTCTGGTTAATCCTGCAATTAGTAAGTCGGTTAAAGCCTCTGTATCGAGATTAATTAGCAAATCTGGATTTATTTTATTACATTTATGCAGTTCTAAGATTTTACGGATTATCTCTTCTCTGACATGCTCTATTTTCAAAATATCGGTTAGCAAGTCTCGGAAATAGTATACAGATACTCCCTGTTTCTTCAAGATTTTTACAAAATAGTCATGTTCTTCTTGTATTTTATCTAGAAAAGGTATGTCGTCAAACAAAAAGTCTTTTACATTTGAAGGAGTTAAACATTCTATTTCAGAACCCGGTCTATGAACTAGTACTGCCCGCAGCTTTTCGTATTCCGAACATACCCTTAACCGTAATCGCAATCGAACACCTGCCGGCGAGTTTACATTACTTCATAACAACAACATTTTAAACTTTACTTAATTCTAGTTTTTCGATATATTTTTCTAGATAATAGAGGGGAGTATCTAACATTTGTTTTATAAAATGCTTATTATATTGTGAAGTTTGTAGATTAAAAACGGGTTTTATTGAGACAATAATTCAGCGTTTTATTCACTAAAATTCCAATATTTTTATTTTTAATTTCACATACAAACCTCTCAGCAGAGAGTATTATCATGCTACATAAGCACGTATATTAATGCCAATTAATAACCTAAGTTAGAACATCAGAAAACAGCATGAGATCATGCACAAAGTATAGTCGTATTCCGGTGCTTCTAGAGCTATTTAAGTATATTTATGTGACTTTCGACTTTAATTATGGCTAAAGTCTCCTTCTACTTTCCTAATTTTCTGAAAATTCACTAGAATAGAATAATTGAAAAAGTTTTCCGTATGATTAAATTCTATATCAGAAAATTTAACTTCTTATCATCGGCTTTTAAGTTTAAAATGACTTAATTTATTACCATAAAGTTTCGATAATTCTGAAAATTTTAAAGATAGTATTGCTTATTTAACATTACATTCAAATTTATGAAATAAAGATATATAATGCCGTATTGTTGATTATTCAATGAACGGAAAAATTATACTTATTATAGTCGTAGTAGTAATAATCTCGGTACTTGCCGCCCTATTTCTAACCGGCTTACTGCCTCCGGGAGGAGGAAAAGAAAAATCATATCCGCCAGTTGGAGGAGGTGAAGATAAAACTCTAAAACCTAAGCCGAAACCTCCGGATCATAAGCCTTCGAGCCAGAAGTTGACGACTGGCGAAGTTGTATTTACAAGCGATGGTGAGGAAGTTAAAGCTCTCATATTTGTTCCATCAAACTGGAATGGCAAATGTATAATATTCGTTCATGGGCTCGGTAGTAGCAAGGAAAAATGGCTTCAAGAAAATGTGGTTGAGGATTTCCAGAAATACGGATATTGCTGCTTTCTCTTCGATCTACCTTTTCACGGTGAGAGAGGAAAGATGGACACCCTGGAGAAACTCCCAGTGGTCATCGAGAAGGGATCCAGGGATATAATAAACGCGGCCTCTTTCTTAAAGGAAAACGGTGCTAGCGAAGTCTATCTCGTGTCTCGAAGCTTAGGAAGTATAGTCTCGGCAGTCGCGCTCGGTAACGGAGCGGATATTGAAAAGGCGGAGCTATTATTGGCCTCCGCCAATTTTTCTTACATATACTACAACAGTATACTCACTAAAGATCCCAAAGCTAGGAGCCAGCTCGACCCCTGGATTCATTCGGACATTGTTAAACAGATCGACCCTTTGTATACACTCCCCAACTATAAGGGAGAAATCCACTTCCACTGCGGAACTAAAGACCCTCTACTGCCGCCTGCCTCTTGTCAAGCGGCCTTCGACGCTAGCGTTAATGCAAAAGAGAGA
>QMRG01000138.1 GCA_003649235.1 Thermoprotei archaeon
TATGAAGTTCAACAAAAGAGGAGTTTCTCCTGTAATAGCGGTACTACTACTCATAGTCATCGCGGTAGCTGCCGCCGTCCTCACATACCTCTGGGTCCTAGGCTACATAGGCACAGTACAATCGACAGGAGGAACAGAACAACTGCAAGAAAGAATAAAAATAGAAGGAGTAAATATTGATACCTCTACAGATAAAATTGCTGTAATATACGTCAGAAATGTTGGTGACGTAGCCTTTCACATAACATCAGTTTATCTATCCGATGCTTCTGGCGTAGTCACTGCAGATGTCAACCGAGATCTAGTAGTACCACCAGGCAATGTGGAAACTCTAGACAGTGGTGATTTACCTAATGTCACAGGCTATAAATTATCCGAAGGAATTTCTTATGTCATTAAGGTGGTGACAAAAAGCGGTACTGAAGCCACCTACACATTTACTTATAGAAAATAAACTACCTTAAAACTATTTTTAAGTTCCCAAATTCTTTCTTCTTTCAAATTCTCTCCAGCATTGTCATAAAATAACAGTGAGAAATAGGTCTCTGAAGAACTTAATCAAGAGATGGTGCTGTCAACTTAACACCTCCCTACGGCTAGCAGCTTTAAAAAGACTTTTTTACCGGTAGTTTTTTCAGCTATCTTGATTCTTTTTATGAGTTTGTCTATTCCTTTTTTAGCTTCTTCTACGTCTTTTAAGTGTAGTGTGGCTTCGCCTACTACTAGCGGGTCTTCACAAAATACGTTTATTTCGTATAGCTTACCCTTGAAGAGTAAAGTTCTTCTA
Organism: Thermoprotei archaeon; assembly: GCA_003649235.1. Classification (GTDB taxonomy): domain Archaea; phylum Thermoproteota; class Thermoprotei; order Thermofilales; family B69-G16; genus B69-G16. The sequence goes on from QMRG01000138.1 coordinate 788, forward strand.
CCTACATGGGCTTCGAGGTAGCCTAAATCTTCGAGCATTATCTTGACGAATGACGGGGTGTAGTCTTCTGGAGCAACTCATAAAGCTCTTCCAAATGACTCAAAATGAAGCTCTAAGCTTCCTCTGTTCTTTCAGCATCTCTTTAAAATCTCTTCTAAGCTTTTTAACTTCTTCCCATAACCTGTTCTGGTCTTCCCATAATCTTTTCTGATCTTCTCTAAGCTCTTTGATTTCCGCCCAGAGCTTGGAGATTTTCGCTCCATATTCATCAAGTCTTCTTAGAATCTCCTCTAGTCCTATTAAACCAGCCATTGTATATCTAAACTCTTCATCCTCTTTCAGTAGCTTAAGTATTTTAGTCTTTAAATCCCAAGCTCCACTACACAGCCATCGTGCTATCTATTTTCAAGCTTCTTATATACCCTGCGCGGAGCATGAAAATCTCAAGAATTATTGTCGCATCAGTTGTAACTGTTAATATCCTAATACCTTATATCGTCTAACTTTTATCATGCTTTAAATCGATAATAGTACTCCACTCCGTCACTCGTGACCACCTTTAAAACATAGGTTTCACTTGGCGTTAATGCGTTTCCAGTCCATAGCCACAAGAATTGAGTGTCTCCAGGTTCTATGCTCCAGTTTCCGGGATCGTAGTGCCAATAAGTTATTTTCCCGTTTGGGCCTAACACATATACATCGTCTAGATACACTTCTACATCTCCGATGTTGGTTATCCATATCTCGTAAGCGGCGTTCGGGTAGTCTAAGACTTTTTGCACTTCATTAATCTTGATTTTAGACTGGAACTGTTTCGCTGAAGCTGATTTTTGAATGTTTCCTTGGTATCCCAGCAACCAGTAGTAGACTATAATAGCAGCTGCTATTGTTATAATTATCAGAAGTAAAATTGAGATTACCGGACTTAATCCCCTTTGATATTTTTCCACGATTAGTATATTCTAGTTTATGTATTAAATCTATTTAGTAAAATATAAGTAGCTTTTATTTAGTATTAAGGATACAAGTATTTTGAATTTGCTAAAATTCAAAATACAGATTTTTTATATAGTTAAAATGATTAAATCTCTTATTTCGGGATTTAAGTATATGACTATATATTAGGGCGGATTTGATTAAATTGCTGCGGATCTTAAGTTGACAGGCAATTATTAAATTAACCGAAAGTATAATTTATTTTTAAGTAATTGGAAAATAGAAACTTCCATACTATTTAGGTGTTTATATGAAGCTTAAAGGAGCTTCACCGGTTATAGCAATCCTTTTAATAATAGTAATAGCCGTTGGAGTTTCTATTATGTTATATTTATGGACTACTGGTAAAATCGGTGAGGCTCCTAGTTATGAAGGCAGAGAAATGATCAAAGTAGAGGGAGGTTCTGTTTTAGAAGTTGGAGGCTATACTATTATAACAGTGTATGTGAGGAATATAGGAGATATAACCGCTAAAGTAAATGGAGCTTATCTAGTAAACGGGGTTAGCTCTATACCTTTAAACATCGTCTATTCTACGAGTAGTCCACCCATATGGGGTGGGGACGTTTACAACGTCAGTAAAGAGGCTGGCGAAGTTGTTTTAGTAAAATCTGGCTGTATATTTTACGAAGATTTCAGAGACGGATACAACAGCGGAGATTGGGTTACTATCAGTACATTGGAAAGTTGGCAAGGCGAAAGCGGGTCTAAAAACATAGATCCCACCCATGGCTTGGTGCTTACAATAAGCAGGTCTGGGATTTCTGGCACTGAGAAATATGGGTTGAGGCTTAAAAACCCCTTAAATATACCTGAGGGCGAATTCATAGCAGAGTATAAGACCATAAAGCTCAGCGGCATTAGCGACAATTACCTCGCCGAGGTTTACTTCTCACAATACGCGACTACTGGAAATCCTCATTCTCTATCCCAGTTCGTGGCGACGTATATTAACGGCTGGTATCCTCCAATTATCTATTCAACGGCAACTATGGAAAAACGGGATAAGAATGGGTACGATTGGGATAAGAAGATTGCACACTATCAATCATGTGGTTGTTGGGAGGCGAGATTTAGCAAGTCTGATGATAAAGTGTACATATACTATAATGGTAGCTATTCCGGTTATCTATATTGGTTTAGCGATGGAATGTACGAAAATCCATATATTTACCTTGATGTTGGAATATGGAGCGGGGAGAGCGGGGCTTATAGTGTCGCTATACCGTACGTTAAAGTGTATCGTTCTCTATACGTTAACGTTACTGGCTTGGAGAGCGGTTGGGTTGTCATGATCGTGGATGATGAGGGAAATGTAGTGGCTGAGAAAACCAGTTCTGGAGATTACGTGCTTTTCCACAGGGATAACGATAGTCTGGGGAGTTTTCCTCTGGCTGGCTATCATATAATAATAGTTGTTTCTTCCGAAGTTTTCGGAGAAGGTGAGGGAGCTGGGTTGGTTATCGAGCCAGGCGAGGTTAAAGCTGTAAGAGTGGCTTATAATGGTAGGCTCAGCCCCGGTTCATACTTAATCAGAGTGGTTACTGAGGAGGGGGTTGAAGCCGTTTATAAGTTTACTATTAGGAGTTAAGATTTATTCAATACTTATACTAGTGAGAATAAATGCGGATGAATAGGCTTAACATATGGTTAAGATAGTTACGTAAAGCGGGGCTAAAGTTTTTACGCGTAAATGATCAGCGTTTAGTGATTAACTTTATGGGCGTCATTTTTCCCTCTATAGAGGATTTTCTTCTGTCATATGAATCGCAGAGACGACTTTTAAGTAAAGAAAAGCCTAAAGGCTTTGCGATCTCTTAATATAATACTGATAATTATATCTTAAAGGAGGTAGTGTATGAACAGGAGGGGACAGACTCAAGTTGTCGAGTCTATCCTCCTAGTTATGATTACGGTTGCTTTATGGACCGTGATATGGATATGGTTTTATCCATCTTATACTGGAATGGTTCAAGGTCTTACCCGGCAGTTAAACTATTACGAGCTTTCAATTGGAGAGTGGATTGTAATAGAATATGTAAATTATTCTGGTGATTCTCTCTATGTTTATTTGACTAATACTGGCGAAGTAGAACTATATTTAGGATCTATCTATGTGAACAATACCTTGGTCTGGTCAGGCTCTGAGAAAGTTAGAGTTGACGAGTTTAAGTGTATACCTGTTACGGATTATACGTTGGGTGGCGGA
>QMRG01000139.1 GCA_003649235.1 Thermoprotei archaeon
GTGGTATAAGTATCTGACCACCGCTATTGCTTACACAGAGAGAAATCAAATTAACGAGCATGCTGCATTCAAATATTTACCTAAGTTCTTCCAGAGCTCCATCCTCAGGCACGAACAGGCCCACCAGCAAGGCAAAGGCGAAATAAGAGCATATCTTGCCCAGGCGTTATATCTGGTTTCCGACATAATCAAATCGATAAAGTTCAAGCCGCAATCTCCTACCGTGGCAGGAGGGGCAGCGGCTAAAGCTGCGTCTAAGGGTCGCGGAGTTCAAACTACAGACGATTCTTCTGCGGCCCTTGATGCAGCTACAGAGGCACAGGTAGAGAAAATAAGACAGTCAATACTTAAGTTAACTCCTGTAGAAGAGGAAGCCATTAAGGAGTTTAAACCAGTGGCGATGCGGGTCTTAGCAGAAGAAAATAAAAATAACCCTGACTGGAGATGGCTTGATTCGGTTTGGTTTGACCAGGTGCAATTTGCCTTGTGGTTAAGCCGGGCTACCAAAGATAATCCACATTTTGCAGTAATGCCCTCTGCCAAAGGTAAGACCTTAGGTTACATACTTGCTTCCTACATTCTTTATAAAAAATTCAGGAGTGCCGGACAGAATCACGGAATAATGCTTTATGTAACCGAATATTACTTTGCGGAAAGGGATGCTGAACTTGCAAAGAAAATCCTTTCCCGTTTAGATGTTGAAGAGGTTAACTACTTTACTGTCAATAAGAACGATTTGAGTCCTAAGAGCGCAGTGAAGGAACTCAAGCAAAGAAGAGAATTATATCAAACCAGCCACATTATCTATACTATTGTTTCCCAGCCAATATTTGATTATCTTGCTGAGGAGATGGTACTTTCTATTAAAGAGCAGATTCAGAGTAGAAGAAAATGGGCAGTGATATTTGATGAGGTTCAGGTAAGTTTAATAAAAGAGGCGCTTACGCCCTTTATAATTTCAGGCGGAAGAATTATTGACCCTGAATTTGAAGATTTTGTCAGAGAATTTCTCCGAAAGAAAGGATTAGAAAAAGAAGAAGAATTAACTCCTGAATTAAGAGCTGAATTAGAAGCTGATTTTAATAAAGCACTCCAAGAAATATGTAAGGAAGCAAAGAATTTAGCTGAACAGATAAGAAAAGAAAATGAAGGAAGAAGGGTATTTACTCTTTATAGAGAGGATGTTGAGGCAAGGAAGGTATTCCTGACTTACTGGGGTAAGCGCTGGCTGAGAGCGAGAAAGCTTGAGGGTAGATTTGAGCACTGGCAGACAAGAATAGAGAATGCCCTGACTATAAAAAGGTTTTATCAGGAGGATAAGGAGTTCATTAGAAGAGAAGGAGAGGTTGTTCTTATAGGGCAAACCGGAGGAGTACTATTGGGAAGACGATTAAGCTTTGGGTTACATCAGGCTATTGAAGCTGAAATTGGATTAGCGATTCAACCTCAGAGAGAAACAATCAATCAACGAACTTTAGCCGGATTTTTGAACTCCACACATATTTTATCTGTTGCCGGCGGTAGCGCAACAATAGATGAAAAGGCGCTGAAGAAGCTCGTAGGTGCAGGGGTAGAGGTAAAAAGAATGGGGAATGCTTTAAGCGCATCAGAAGAAAATAGCCGGGTAGAAACCGCTTTAGCTGATTGCATCGCTATGTATGGAAGCAAAGTGGAAAGATTTAATGCTGCAGTAAGAGAGATAATAGAACTTCACCAGAAAGGTCATCCGATTATTGTTGAGGTTGAATCACCTGAGATTAGAAAGGAACTGGAAAAGAATTTAAGGGAAGTCGGGGTAAAAGAAGACAGAATCCAGTTCATTGATGCCTATATTGCGGATAACCCAGAAGGAATTGAAGCAAAAGTCAAGGTGGCCGGACAGATTGGCATGATTACAATTGTTACCGGTGTGGCTTCTTTGGGTGTTGATCCACATTTAAGTGAACGGGCCAAGGAACAAAGCAAGACCTTCTGGGCTATCTCAACTTATTGTAATGAATCCAGTTTAGACGAGACACAGTTCCGCAAGCGTGTAGGAAGGAGTGAAGGCGAGAAGGGAGAATGGAAGGCATTCTGGTCATTAGAGGATGAGATATTCACCAGATATCCCGAGGTTGCTCAGGAGGCAAGGGATATCCTAAGGAGAAGGACAGCAAATAAAGCAGCCAGGGGTAAAGAAATCCTGCCTGTTGTAAGTCACTTGCGCCAAGTGCTGAGAGAACAAAATATTCGCAGGATTGAGGAGGTTAAAAGAAGAGACGATTTACTTCAGGCAAAGAGAAAACATTACTTAGAAAACTACAGGCAGTCAATATTAGTAAGGGGAATATATGAAGCTCTGCCAGATACGGTTAGAGAGAGAATAGAATCCAGGCTTTCGCCTCAAAAACTTTGGGAATTGAAACAAGAGTTAAATAAAGCCTCCTTAGCCTATATGGATTTAATGTGGGCGGGATTCCTTACCAAGGTTTCAGAGATGAACCGCCAACTGGGAGAATTCAGTGCAAAGTATAGAGACCACCAACAGAACTTAATGGTTTATAATTATCCTCAGTTTGAAGTGGGTGTAAACGTCGCTTATGAAAGATTGATAAAAGAGGTTAGTAACGATATAGGCAGCTGGGCAATAGAATATATATCTGAAAATACAGGTATATCTAAGGAGGAACTCATAGAGTTAATGCGGGCAGGGAAAAGGGATAACACAAGAAAGGCAAACCTGTCCAAGTGGCGTGGCAGTGTCTTTTCCCTGGCAGTCATGGCAGTAAGTGGCCTGGGGCTTTATTTCCTCTCAATTAATGCCTCATCGCTCTTAACTAATCTTACCCTGGGCAAGATTCTGTCAATCTTTGGCTTAAGCGCTGTGTTTGGTCCGGGCCAGCTTATTGCCGGTGCAATAGCAATTGCCTTAGTTGTAGGAATCGTTTTCTTGCAGAGAGTTTATTTAAACCGCATACACGCAGCAAGGAGAACAGGGGAATTTCTTAGCAGCTTTGTGTTTGGTGGAAATTTAAGTCCAAAGGGATTTATCCAGGCATTGGTGGATACAGGTTATACCTTCTCCAGCTTCCTCACCTATATATCTATTTTTGGCACACTGGGTAGGATAACCCTGGGAATAAGTATGAATCTGCCATCTTTATTGATTAGCGCTCCGGGATTTGCAATTGTGGGATTGATACTGGCAGCAGTTACTACAGTGTTAGGCCGCGGGCATCTTAAGGAAAAGGGTGCATTGCCAGTTAACAAGCTACAGCGGATTATAACAGGTGTAACTTCCGGATTTATCTTTGCCTCCATCGCTGCTCTTGCCATAGGAACTTCGGGAGTGGCAATGCCAGTAGCAATAATTACTGGTTTGGCGCTCAGCGGTATTGCCCTGGCAGGAATGTATGTCCTGCCGGCAAAATTAGCCAATGATAAAGTCTTTGATTACAGGATTGCTCTTGCAGGTTTAGGATTGGGTGCTGCTCTGTATGCTGGTTTGTTCTTTTCTTTTGATTTCGGAATTGTTGCCCTGCCCAACGCTCTCCTTGCTGGTAAATACATATTTATTCTAAGTGGATTAGCAGCGGTGGTTGCTGGCTGGAGCGTAGTAAAATCCCTTACGCCTATCCGCAGAAAGATTTCCTCGCCTATTCACCAAAGGATTTCTTTAAAGGAGAATCGGAATAGTAAGATAGCTTCCGCGGCAACATCTTTAAGATTAGTTTTTGATATACTTGCCTCTAATATCATCCGGGTCGTTCCGGTGGCTTTGGCAGGATTTGGCTTGTATTTTGCCGTTAAGTCAGGATTGATTTCCTTAGGGCCGCTTGGTATCGGGATAATCGCGGCCTTAACCTTAGGGTTTTTAGCGCTTGCATATCTTAAGCCGAAATATGCCCTGGCATTGATAACGGTGGGAATCGGTTTAAGCA
>QMRG01000140.1 GCA_003649235.1 Thermoprotei archaeon
GAGAACAATAAGAGCTAAAATAGAGACAAAGAGGAGGCAGTTCTACAAGGAAGTCCAGAAAATCTACCACACGTCATGGCTAGGCTGGGTCGCAGTAGACAAGGAAGCAGTAAAGTTCGCAGAAGAGAAGAGCAAAGAATTCAGCGATTTTCTGAAGAAGTTAGCAGAGGAAGTTGAAAAGAAGGGGACAGAAGTAGAAAACGAAGAATTAGCAACGCTCTACAGAAAACTGCGAGATAAAATACTCTTCAGAGCAAGGCTAAAATCAATAAAAGCGGTTCAGGTCTACCTAGAGCCCGAGGACGCCAAGGAGCTTCTTAGCGAAATATTGAACGACATCAGCGACAAGACGGAGGAGCTCAAGAAGAGGATAGAAAAAGCAGAAAAGGAGAAAAAGCAGAAAAGGCTGAGAGAACTACAAAAAGAACTAACACTATTGCAGCTGAAGTACGAGAAGTTCTCCAAATTTGCCGAAATGATCTAAATCCTCCTCCTTTTTCGGGGGATGAAATGGTAAGTAAGCTAAATGAGATAGACGAGGAGATTGAAAAGACTACTGATAAACTGAAAAACCTCTATCTTCTCAGACTCAAGCTCCTAGCCCGTAAGCTGAAAAGGAAGGTACGTAATCTTACTGAAATCATATACTATGCCCACTACGAGATAGACGATTACGAGCCCATTCTTATTATGAATCCAGTATTCAGAGTAGGTGATGAGTTAATGGATGATTTTACATTTTTCAAAGTATACGGCAAGTATGATGTAAGAAAACCCATCTACGCTCAGAAATGCGAATTGATGGATATAGAGGGAGAAATCAGGGAAACGATTGAGATGATGATCCAATTCTTTGATGTTGATGGGGAGTTAATCAAAGATCCCATACGCATAGCACTTAATGAAGAACTCTATGATGATCCATGATCTTTTTTCCTTCTCGGGGGATATTATGAATGGGAATGGAAAATCCAAATCTAGTAGTATTGAAAAATCCCGAACCAAGATTTTAAAAATCCAGAAAACCCTCAACAGCTTGGTAATAGGGAGGGAGACCTCAGTAAAACTAGTACTTTTATCAATGATAGCTAAGGAAAACATGGCGATCATAGGTCCTCCAGGAACGGCAAAAAGCTACCTAATAAGAAATCTAGCAAAATTGCTGAAAGCCTCAATAGCAATGTACCAATTTCACCGCCATACAAGGGATGTCGAGGTTCTGGGGCCTTTCGACGTAAAGAAATTTGTTGAAGAAGGAGAACTGATAAGAAAGCTCTCAAAGCTCTTCAAGGCAGATATAGCCTACCTAGACGAGGCTTTCAAGGCAAGTAGTGCTATTCTTAACGCCCTTCTTTCAGCACTACAAGAACACGTAATATACGACCCGCTTACTGGTAGTGAGCTTCCAGTTCAAACGAAGTTCTTCATAGTGACATCAAACGAAGTTCCCCAAGAGGAGGAACTCCAAGCACTATACGACCGCTTCCCAGTACGTGACTTTGTCCACTACTTGGATGATGACTCGTTAATTCTCAGGGCCTTAGAAGCCAGATGGTTAAACAACCATTCTACCACACCTGTGGCAACATGGGAAGACATAGAAACACTATCCAGCTATGCACAGAAAATCATACAGAGTAGCATAAAGGGATTGGGCAAATTCATAATGCTCTACCACACATCAACGATTTCTTTCGTAAAATCGCTTCGTACTAGGGGAATCCTAGTCAGCGACAGGACAATAATAGAGAAGCTACCAAAGCTGATAGCAGCAAATTGTGCATTGTACGGACTAACTATGGATAATATCACTAATGCCGTCATTGACTTCCTGCCACACCTTGCTAGGGACGCATCAGAACACGAGGAAATCAAGAAAGCCATAATGGAAGAGCTGGGCGAAGTAGCGGAACTTCACGAAAAACTACAGAGAAGCAAAGCACTAGCCAAGGCAGGGAACCTAAGCGAGGCAATAAAGCAACTCAGAGAAATCATAGAATTCGACATGACAAAGATCGCAAAGAAACCTTGGCTTAAAAAGAGGATTGAAGCGATAATCTCCGAGGCTAACATAATGATGAGAAAATACAGCGAGATCTTACAGACACTAAAGCAAATGAGCGAGAACCTGTAAACCAACACCTGTGTATCCCTTTTTTCGGGGGATTTTGAATGGAAAAACCCTTAACTGGAAAAGACAAAAGTGCTTTTAAGACCACCATCTTTAAGCCATTCCACCCCTATTACTACTCACCATACATATCTACACTATGGAACTACCTGTTAAATTTCCACAAAGTAGGAACACCATACTACATGAGGAGCGATGCCTTCATGGCTCATTACAAGAACTACGACGAAGTTGTCGAGAACCTAAAAGAACCAGAATTACTATGGCATAAGATCATGGCAGAGTATGTAGCCTCCGAAGCCTTCCAACAAATAAACAAAATCACAGCAGGATCTACCGAGCTCTCAATAGCAGCAGCATACAGCTTCCTATCCAAGTTGCTAAGGAGGTACAGCAGGAAGGAGGACATGGACAGGGCGGCATCCATAAAGCTAGACATCCATGGAAACCCGCCACCGCTAGGAAAGATGAGCAACGAGGAATACTGCTCCTTCGACAAAGCCTTCGCCTTCCCGTACGGCAACGACTCACTGCTCAGAGAGGTGATAAGGAACGTGTCAGAACAGGTCGTAAAGGAAATCAAGGAAGCAAAAGAAGCCAAAGAGACGATGGAGTCGGCTATAGCTCAACTCCCAGGAGGGCAAAGTTTCAGTCATGAAGCTCTCTCAGTGCTTCACTTCTTGGAAAATCCTGACGACTTCAGGAAGAGGCTCAAAATACTTTCCTCACTATTAAGATGCTTAAAAATGTATACTTCATCAATACCTGCATCATACGCAAAAGAAATCATGGTCAGCAACCATGGCGGGATAGCTGACATAGGTGTGATGGAATCCTTAGAACAGCTCTTCGACTTAGACATACTAGAAACAATGTACCCCAAGAAGCTCCTAGCCCTGAGACTGCTATCACAACAATCAAGCGTCTACCAGAGGGCCATTGCAATAAGGCCCGTAGTCTTCATAGACAAAAGCGGTTCAATGGCTGAGTACCTTGAGAACGATATACCAAAGATAAGTGCGGCAACAGGACTAGCCTTAGCACTATATACAAAACTACACGCAGACATCTACCTCTTCGATGTAGAAGTACACAAGGTAAGCCCGAGGGAAATAATCAAGACACTACTGACGATAGAAGCTGACAGCGGTACAAGGATAGAGGAAGTTCTCAACACAATAAGAAGACTCCCCAAGGACAGAGTATGCATAGTACTCAGCGACGGGATAGACGAAGTCAACGAAGACCTAGCCAAGGAAGTGGCCAGATCACACAGAGTTACATTCTGCTTAATTCCACCAAGCTGGGAGAGGGACTGGCTGAAACACTTCAGAGTTGTAAAAGTGAACAGCATCAAAGACCTGCTACCTTCAAAGATACTCAAGTGACACCACACCTGTGTACTCCTAATAATATATTATGCATTCTTTTTCGGGGGTTAGGATGGAAAAGATTAATTCGCCTAGGGAGCTTCTAGGCGTGTTTTACAACCTATATATCGCTCCAAAGCTGGACTCCTACCTACCACCACCCTACCCTCACATAAAGAGGCCAAGGAATAACACTAGATCGTACCACCACACCTGTGGGTCAGACCACGACCACCTGATCAGCATACTATCAACATGGATCTTCTGGCACACAGTAAGAATCAGGGGCATAGTGTACGCCGTAACCAAGTTCATTCCAAACAGCTACATGCAAATAAGAATCGTAGAAATCTACTGGAAGAGAAAGCTAGGCCTAAGCACAAAGAGGAGAAGATACAC
>QMRG01000141.1 GCA_003649235.1 Thermoprotei archaeon
GTGCTGGCCTTCTTCTACAGAAGATACGGGCGGAGGTGATAGAAATTTATGCTATAGAGACGTATAAATTAACAAAAATTTATAAAAATAACATCATAGCTGTGGATAACGTCAACTTAAAAGTTCCTAAGGGAGTCATATTTGGACTTTTTGGTCATAATGGAGCCGGTAAAACAACCTTAATCTCTATGCTTATAAGTTTAATACTTCCAACTAAGGGCTCAGGAAAAGTATTAGGTTATGATATAGTTAGAGAATCTATTGAGATACGGAGAAAAGTCGGTCTGCTTCCCGAAGGCTTTGGCTTTTATGACGATCTCACAGCGAGGGAAAACCTGCTATACTTAGCCGAGCTGGACGGAATTCGGCAAGAAGAAGCTGTGGAGAGGATTGAAGAAGTTCTTGAACTGGTCGGTTTAAAAGATGCCATAAATAAAAAAGTTAAAGAATATTCCAGAGGAATGAAACAAAGACTAGGTTTGGCTCAGGCACTGCTTAAAGACCCGGAGCTACTATTACTGGATGAGCCTACTGCGGGCTTAGATCCGGCTGGCGCAGAGGATTTCAGGAGGTTAATGTATAGACTTGCTAAAGAGGGGAAAACGGTATTCATAAGCACGCACCTATTACAGGAAGTTGGGATTATCTGTACTCACGCTGCGATACTATACAAAGGGCGTATACTGGTTCAAGGGTCTTTTGAAGAGATAGCAGGTATCGTGAAAAAAGAAGCTGGTAGAATCTTCACTATAACTTTGGGTTCGCCAACTCATGTTAGAAAGGTTTTAAGTATAATAGCGGAAAGCAGGGAAAAGCTGGGGGTATTAGATTTAAAAGAGGAATTTGATAAACTTATAATTGCTGTAAAAGATGTTGAAAATGTAGATGCGGTTATAGATTTCGTAAATAAAACAGGTTTCAGAGTAAAGACTTATGAAGAATATCCTTCTTCATGGCTTGACATATTCTCTTATTATCACGATAAGGTGAGGAAAGGATGAGGAGAATCTTGGCTATAGCAGAAAGAGAATTCGCCGATAATATGAGGAGTCGGCGATTGATAATAATAGTTGCAATACTCTTCTTCTACTTCACCGCTATATACTTTCTTGTCCTAAGGAATGCCGCTGAGAACTTGCTGGCGTCGCTAATAACTTCTCTCGTGGGCTCCATACAGTTCGTCGCTAGCATATTAGGGTTAGTCATAGGCTACGACGTTATAGCCGGAGATAGGGAGAAAGGCATCCTGAAGCTTATTCTAGCAAGGCCTGTTTACAGGGAGGATGTAATTAACGGAAAAGCGCTAGGAGCCGTAATGTCTATAATTCTAGTATTGTTCAGTGCGTTCTATCTAATGCTCGGAATGGCTATTTCGTTAACTGGAGTGGTGGTATCTTTTCAGGATATTATGAGAGCTACGGTATCTCTGTTTTTCATAACGCTGTACGCCTTGGCGTACTATTCCATAGCACAGTTTTTCTCGGTTTTCTCCGATAAAGCGTCTAAAAGCTTGATATTATCGCTGGCTGTCTGGTTCCTCTTTACGATAATACTTCCGATAATAGCCGTTTTTGTGGCTTTTGCTCTCTTAGGGCCAATACCAACGGGAGCGGAGCCTGAAATAGCTAGAGAATATTTTAGAAAAATGACCGAAATTAGCAGTATGGTGACTTCGATTACTCCTGAACTACATATAAACTCCATAATTGGAGCCCTAAACTCGGTTTACAGAGCGGAGATGTACACATCAGGAGTAGAGGTAAGGGTAGAAGGTTCCGGAAATCAAACGGAAGTTATATCAGAGATTATCGGTGAGATTGAGGTGTATCCGAATATCTTCGATGCTCTTGCAGCATCGTGGGTAAACATAGTCGCGCTTATAGCTTATGTAGCCGTATTTTACATAGCCAGCTACGTAGCATTTGTAGCGAAGAAAATTGAAAAATAATCCTTTTTATCCTTTAAGCACTTTTAAATAGAGGGACAATGTTAAGCCTGCTAGATCTAGTAGCACTTTATATAGCTGGCGTCCAAGCAGTCTTCCAGCCATGCATCTATCCCATGATACCGGTTTTCCTCACCTATGTGATGGGGGTTAAGAGTAGTAAGGCTTGGAGAAGCATATCCATGCTCTTTTTCGTATTGGGTCTATATCTTAGTTTCGCGCTTTATGGTATCGCGGCGGTTTTTGCGGCTAATTTTGTATCCAAATACCTATTACTTACAATCGATGTTGCAACGCTTTACACAAGTGTGCTTATATACGCTTTAGGTCTAACTATGTTTACTCCTCTCAGGGAATTATACACTAGAGCGTGGATCCCGAGATTTAAAATGAAAAAGGGGCTACCTGATTCCTTTATTTTAGGATTTCTTATGTCCATCATAGCGGCACCATGTGCTGGAAGTGGTATCTTAATGGCGTTAATGATAATTTTTAAGAGTTCTACATATCAAGCTTTAAACGTGCTTTTAGCACTAACGGGCATGGGTATTTTCTCGCTAGGGCTAGCGACACCTCTAATACTCTTAAGCGTACTTGCAGGGAAAATGAGGAAAGTCTACAGCAGGTTATCTAAGAGTTTTATAGTAAAGCATGGAGAAGAGATTTTAGGCTTAGTGCTCGTATCTTTCAGTTTTATATCTGTCGTAAGCTTAGGAATCGAATCTTTAATTTACGCTTTTCTTGATAAAATCTTGGGAGTGACAGCGTTTTTCTCAGCGATAATACTATTATACATGACGGCGACATCAGCGAAGGCTTATAAATTCCTGAAAAATGGAATTTTTCTACTGCTTAGCGGAGGGTTTATAATGCTTTCAATAGATGAAGCTCTTTTTGCCCTTAATCATCTGGAAGTTTTCGACTACTATGAGTATTCAGAATTTTTCCCACTACTGAGAATAATAAGCTACCTATTGACGTCAGTCGGTTTTGCACCAATCCTTTCTGTAAATAGGGCATTTATACTCATCTTAACCATTGGTGCCATGAAGAACCTTGAGATGGGGTTATTGGCGTTAAACATTGTATTTTTAGTATGGAATAAAATTAAAGGAGCGATAAAAATATATCCTCTATTACTATTTTACTCCCTACTAGCCATAATTACCCTGCTAGAAAACATATATCCAGAGCTATATCTTTTAAAGGCGTTTATAGGCTTTATATTATTACCCATGTTATTTCAATCAAGGAACGCTCTCAGAAATCTCGAAATTATTTTATATAGCCAATCTCGCTAAAGAATCTCTTAAAAGCTTTAACTTTGGCATCATCTATGTTTGCTCTATACTTAGTGATTCCATTATACTCGACTTTATCAACCATGTTTAATGATATTAAAACACTTAAAGCAGCGTCTATGTGTTTAATTCCGGAGTACTTCTTGATAGCATACTTTGTCAATTCCTGTTCCAGATTTTCAAGGAGAACTCTAAGGATCTTAAAAGTGTTCGGCTTATCCAATAAAAGATCCAGGAAATGCACTACACACACCATAGAATTTAGAGTTAATGTTTTTAATATGAACTTCGACGAGTACTCTGTGAAATTCATAAACTGTCCAGAATGCGGTAGAAAAATACCCAAAGAAAACTTCTGCATATACTGTGGTATAAGATTAGAAAATAACGCTATTTGGATCGATAATTCCTCCAAAGCTGAATTTAAAGATAATTATAAAAAGTGTCCTCGATGCGGTGAAGTCGTCAAAAAAGAGGCTCATTACTGCTGGTACTGTGGAATTGAACTATAGCTTTACTCTTCCCATTCTTCTTCCTGGATCTCTTCTATCATTTCTTCTCTGTCTTCTTCTCTTTCAAGCTCTTCAACTATATCCTCGGACTCAGAGAAATACTTGACTATTAGAATGTCTCCGTTTTTAACCTTAAA
>QMRG01000142.1 GCA_003649235.1 Thermoprotei archaeon
ATTTAAGGATGCTAGTAAGCTTTTTACAAGTTATATTCCACCAAAGCTTCCACATAGAGATAAACAGTTAAGACAGTTGCAGTCCTTTTTTAGTTATAGGCTAAAATTTCCCCAAGTCGTGCAACTTGAGGGTCCTGCTGGTACTGGTAAGACGAGTAGTTCGCTTCTACTCGCTACTATGCTTAAAGCTAGTACGAAGACTCTATATGTTAATCTTAAGGTGTATAGGAAGAAGTTTTTAATGTATAAGGCTTTACTCGAGCAAGTCGAGCCTGACGCTGGCCTTAAAATTAGGTCGTATAGTCCTGAGGAGCTTTTAGTTTATCTTTTAAAAACTATTTCAAAAGATCATGAATATGATTATTTGTTTATTGTGGATGAGATTGATAATTTCATTAAGGGTGGAGATACTAGTGTTGTTTATGAGCTTACTAGGTTGAATGAAGTTTTCCCCGGTGAACGGCTAAACGTTAGGGGTGTGATTTTTATAAGTAGGGATCCTGAGTGGCGCGATTTGTTGGATTCTGCTGAGAAGAGTTCTCTTGGCGCGCTAATTATAAAATATGACAGGTACACTAAGGAGCAACTTACGGATATTCTTGAGTATAGGGCTTCTCTAGCTCTTAAACCGGGAACATATACTGATGAGATTATAGATTATATTGCCGATGTCGTAGCTGAGGAAGCTAACAGCGATGTCAGGTTTGCTCTAGACGTGCTTTACTACTCTGCTTTAACAGCTGAGCGGGAGGGAGCGGAAAAAGTTGAGATTGAACATGTCAGAAACGTAGTTGGCTATCTTGTCCCCGGTTTGACTAGCGAGGATTTAAGTTTACTGGAAAAAGTCGAGATGATAGGCCTGCTATCGATAGCCTATACCTTAAAGTTGAGAGGTGAACCCTATGTTGGTTTTCTCGACATCTCAAAGGTATACGAGGAAACTTGTAGAAGATATGGTTTAAGACCTAATATAAGAACTTTAGAAAATACTATTCAGAAACTTCACGATTTAGGCTTTATAACGTTTAAAGGCATAAAACGGATAGGTGTAAACGTCCCGCTTGATAAGCTAATTAACTTTTTAGAAACAAGGATTGAAAGCGAGATCTAATCCATATATCCAACATTTTTGAAGAAAGAGACTAAAGCTTTTACGAACCAATGTTCTTTATTGATTCTATAGTATCCCAGTTCATTTCTGTGTACAATTCCAAGTCTTGCAAGCCTTTCCAGATATTCTCTTCTAACTTTTATACCTGCGTTTTTAGATAGTGCATATAGTGTTAGCCAAGTATCATTCTCTATCATAAATTTTAAAATTCTAAATTGTTTTGCTGAATTTGGAAAGACCTGCTCTAGTATGTTCCCATGAATAGACATATGCTAGAAACTCCACAAGCAGTAAAGAATTTTATGGCATAAAATTTGTGATTTTAAAGACCCCCCTCCCCCCACCTGGTATTCACCCTATATATTATACATTCTCTGTATTCAAATCGAGATGATAGTATGTCGGTCGAACTTGATAGTATAACCCAGCTACAGGGTATTGGAAGAAAAACCCTTGAAAAGTTGAAGTTTGCAGGATTTACGCCTGAGTTAATAGCTGTTAGCCCGGTTAGGGTTATCGCTAGAGAGGCCGATATAAGTGAGGTACAGGCTGCCAAGATTGCAGAGTATATAAGAAGCGAGCTGATGAGCGAGGACTCGTTCATTACAGCTAGAGACTACTGGGAGTATAGGAAAAATATAGAGCGCATCTCTACTGGATGCGGAAACTTAGATAAGCTTTTAATGGGTGGTATCGAGACCAGAGCCATCACAGAATTGATCGGAGAATTCGGCGCAGGCAAGACTCAGATATGCCACCAGTTAGCGGTTACTGTTCAGCTACCGAGAGATAAGGGAGGGCTCGAAGCTAAGGCATTATATATTGACGCTGAGGGTACCTTTAGGCCCGAAAGAGTGATACAGATTTCAAAGCGTTTCGGACTTAACCCTGATGAAGTACTGGAGAATATTGTCTATGCTAGGGCTTTTAATAGTGACCACCAGATGTTACTTGTTAAGAAGGCTTTTGAAATAATAAAGGAGGAAAACATCAAGCTAGTCGTCGTCGACTCTATCATATCTCATTTCAGATCCGAGTATCCGGGGCGTGAAAATCTAGCCTCGAGACAGCAGAAACTTAACGCCCATATCTCCGATCTATTAAAGCTTTGTAGCGTGTTTAACCTAGCTGTTGTGGTAACTAATCAGGTTGTTGCAAGCCCGGATGTTTTCTTTGGCAATCCTATAAAGCCAGCGGGTGGACATGTACTAGCTCATGGCTGTACTTACCGTGTGTTCTTGAAGAAGAGCAGGGAGGGTAAGAGAATTGCGCGTATAATAGACTCTCCTTGTCATCCAGAACGTGAAGTAGTGTTTTTCATTAGTACAGAAGGGGTTGTGGACCCGTGATGGGTTATGCAACCCCTTCTACGATTATCAGAGGCTCGGCAGAGAAATGTACACATCCTCGAGAAAAAGCTTAAGGATTGTAAAGATGGTGAACTTGTCAAGGTTAGGGCTAGAATTGTTAGAGCAAAGATTAAGTTTAGTCGGGATGGGCTGGGAAAAAGACCGCGTATCAGCGGGATCCTGGAAGACGATTCTTTCAGGGCTTTCTTCGTATCTTATAACCCCAACCTCCCGCTTGTCACGGATGCCGTTGTTGAGATTGAAGGAGCTTTGGTGAGGAGATTGCCCAGCGGAAACAAAATCCTTCTATTAAATGAAAGAACTAAGGTCTCGGTATTGGGAGAGGGGCTTGAGAAATACATTTTCAACGCTAGGATTGCTGATTTAGACGAGCCGGTTTCTGGGATTCTGGTTGAGGGGAGGATTGCTCATGTGTATGATGTTGTTGTGAAGAAATGTAGGGTATGTAATAAGCAGTTTTACGGCAATGTATGTCCTGAAGGGCATCAAGAGGGCTTTTACTACGACTTACGTCTTAAGTTCCTGCTCTCGGATGATACAGGCTCGATAAAGTGTATCGCTCCACGCGATATTTCAGCTAAGTTGCTGGGAGTGCCTATAAGCTATGTTTACGATACTCTTTATGAGGGTGAGTGCTATGGTACTATATTCTTGCTTAAGCCTAAAAACGAGCTTAGACTGAGGTTTTACAGCGGAGATATAGAGAATGGACGCTACTATCGAGACAATAAGGGGCTCATCATCGTCCTAGATTGTGAGGAGCCGCCCGATAATGCTAAATTTGTAAGAGAGAAGGTTATAGATTTCAACTCTGTTGAGGATCTTGGTTTGCTAGCTGATGTAGTCGAGCATTACATCAGGAGCCGTCTACCCGAAGAATTTTTGGGTTTCCACCTTTTGAGGAGGGTACACACAAA
Organism: Thermoprotei archaeon; assembly: GCA_003649235.1. Classification (GTDB taxonomy): domain Archaea; phylum Thermoproteota; class Thermoprotei; order Thermofilales; family B69-G16; genus B69-G16. Next base: position 3,399 of record QMRG01000142.1, read on the forward strand.
CTATAGGAAAGTCTATCTCTATGAAGGGTTTAATCTTGAAGTGGAGATAGATGAGCCGTTGAAGGTTACTACTACTGCTACTGTGAGGGCTTTTGAATCTCTAAAAGATTATATTAACTATAGGAGGAGGAAGGGAGCTTCATACAACGCGGTTAAAAGGACAATTTTAAACTATAGGAATATAGTCTATCTAGCTCCGAGAGGCCTTATAGGAAAAATAGTATCGCTGATTCCGGTTAGCGCCTCTGAGTACATTATCGAGGAGAAGGGCATAAGCATATACGAATACTGGCGCAGGAAAGGCTTTGAGGTTGATAGGGACGAAAAGCCTTTGGTAAAAGTTAGGGTTTACGATTTAGGCGGATTAGAGCTGGTTTACCCGCCTTCACAGGTATTCTACAAGTACGATAATATTTCGAGGAACAGCTATTTCTATACTCAAGCTTTGGAGCATGCACATAAATACTCTAAGAATTTGG
>QMRG01000143.1 GCA_003649235.1 Thermoprotei archaeon
CTTTTCTCCGTTAATACCCTTACTAGCCCTACTTATAGGAATGAAAGGCTTACCACTCTATGTTTTAATTCTCGAGGCACCTATGCCTCCTGCAGTTTCAAACGTCATATTGGCACAAGAATACGATATAAGACCGGAGAAAGTGTCACGAGTCGTCTTAACTTCTACTACATTAGCTGTTCTAATAACGATTCCCATCCTAACTCTGCTCTTTACGTTTTAAATAATTATAACTTTAAAGTCGATTATAATTAACCTCTACTCTTCGACTTTCCTCTGCCTCCTTCTAAGTAAAAAAATTCATCCGTTAATCCCAACTTCTTTAAAATCCTATAGCCAGCGCCTAGCATGACTAGCCTTACAACGTGTTCTTTCTTCTTCAGAAAGCTTCCTCCTATTATGTGAAAACCCGAGTCAGCAAGTATATCTACTGGAAGACTTGCAGATGGACCTACTACTGCCCTGATTTCGGCATTTTTGGAGAGTTCTAAGAGCCTATCTATATTAGGTAGTACGAGAGCTGCACCAGTAAATATGACAATATCCGCTTTTTCCAAGTATTTCTCTTCAAAAATATCCGATAATACTCCGTTGCCTATTCTAGATTTATTTCTTTCGAAAACGTATACCTTTAGGTTTTCTCTCTTCCATAGCTCTCGAACTATAGGAGTTAAATAGCCTATCACGACAACTACTCTATTCTCCAGATAAGGCTCTAGGAGTTCGAGCAATTTCACGTTTTTGACAGTCTCGATTTTTCTATTGTATTCTTGTCCCAGAGCAGCGAGAGAGGCAAATAGAATCACTCTTTCAACAATATTATCGGATTCTAGGAAATGTAGAATCTCTCCTATTTTAAATCCTCCTGCTAGCTTAGAAATTGTTGGCGGTGGTCCGTTGAATTCTTCAAGGAAAGAATAGTATATACCCACAGTACCCGTATCTAGTTTCGCGTATGAGTATAGAGGTCCTATACCGACTTCCACTACTTTTCGTTCCTTAAATTCCCTATGTTTTTCAAAGAATGAAACAATATTTTTGCTCAACACAATTTATTAAGAGTAGTCTCTTAGATAAGTTTAGAGGGAATACCTCTTTCTAACGGAGATCTCGCTGTTATACTTCATTATATCCACAGCTAGGTTTCTAGCGAAATAGCCCCACTCCAACAGGTAGCTATCCTCTCCTTCCTCGGTCTTCAGTACTAAAACTATGTAATCCTTACCTTCTTTTTCTAAAGTTTCAACTTTATAACTCTTTACTATCTTAGACTTGGACATAAAAACCACCTAAAAATGATTATATAGTAGACTTTTATATAATATTCGACAGCTTCTATCCCCCGTGACGAATATGGAGGCACTCACTGCTTTAACCGTGCTATTGCTGATAGCTGGAGGATTAGCTTACACGCTTAGACGACTAGGTTTTTCGACGATAGTAGGCTATATTGTAGCAGGCGCTATAATAGGTCCAGTACTTAAGCTAGTAGACCCTCATTCCGAGCTCATAGTCTTTCTAAGCGAAATGGGGCTCATACTAATAACCTTTGAAATCGGTATGACTATAAAGCTGGAGTTTTTAAAGAGAATGGCTCAACCTTTCATCATCATACTGATAGAAATAATCATCGTCTTATCCTTAACCTATATACTAACCACGCCAATAGGCTTTACTCCCGGAGCTTCTCTAGTTATAGCTATGATGGCTTTAAACACCAGTACGGCGATAAGTTTTAAACTTTTAGAAGAAAAAGGTGGAATAAGGGAAGAAATAGACAAGCTTATCTTAGGCGTAGCCTCTCTGGAAGACGTGATAGCACTAGTCTCTCTTACGATATTTCCCTCTCTAGCTCTAGCAGAGACGTTTAACTTCATCGAATTATTCGATCTTCTCTTTGGCATAGCTGTAGGTTCTACAGTACTGATAGGATTGGGGTTACTTATAGTTAGCAGAGCTTTTGGTATTGTTGAAGCAGGCGGTGAAGAAGCCTTATTATCCTTCCTCTTAAGTATGGCTTTAAGCTTCACATGGCTCGCCACAATGTTCGGCTTATCCCCCGTCTTCGGCTCCTTCCTAGCCGGGTTGGCAGTATCTGCAAATCCTAGAATGGACGAAATCAGGCCTAAACTTAAATGGGTTAGAGAACTTTTCTCGATAATCTTCTTCACCTCCATAGGCTTAACAATGCCTCCTGTCATAAGCTACCAAGTACTCACTATAGGCATTATACTAACTCTATTCATAGTATTCGTGAAATTCCTCGGATTTTCGATAGGCTCTTGGATTCTAGGGTTACCCTTAGAAGCCGCGTATATGATAGGGTTTTACATGACCTCGATAAGCGAGTTCGCAGTGATAATCGCCAGAGAAGCTTTGAAAAACGGGATTATAAGCGATGACATATATTTGACTAGTATATTCGTCGTAGCTCTCTCATCTATAGCGTCAACTATACTCGTTAAACAGAGCAAGAATATAACTCCCAAGCTAGCGTCTCTAATACCTGTGGATACTAAAAAACTCGCCGAAAAGGCTTTTAGTCTTATAAGGCAATCCTTAACGGCTCCTGGATTAGAGAATATAAGAATAGCTTTCGTAAGTTTAGTAAAGAATCTGGCATTCCTTCTGTTAGTATCGGTGGTTACTTCAGTCGTTGTTTCAGCGAGTCCTCTAATTTTGCCTGAGGAGTTTATAAGCTATACAGCTACTATAGGGTTTATAATAACTCTCTCCACGGCTATTGCCGTTTTACTGAATTTAAGGAAGATTATAAGGCGTCTTGTATACTCGATGCTTGAATCCCTTAAAATGGAAGATAAGCCTATATTATCCAGATTGTTCACAACCACAACTTATACCTTGACTATACTCGTCATAATATTCATCGTATTGATAGAAGCTAGTCAATCAGTCGGGCAAGTTATACCTCCGATAACAGAGGCACCGTTCACCTTCGCTGGCTTCGCTGGCATATCGCCTATAATAGTCGCGGTTATAGCGGTGCTTATCGCCTATAAGATCATGACTAAATTGCTGGAAGAGTTTGAAGAAGTTTTGAGTGAAATATCGGAGTTTAAGTAAAATTCAACCTAATTATTTAAAAATGAAAATTGAAGAGTTTAAAGCTTTAATTAAAGATTAGAAAAATTTAATGCATTCATGTTAACCTATTATGTGATGGAGACTCTGCTCTTCGAAGAACTAGGATCGCTGATACACCTCTTAGTAGCGGTTGCGTTAGCTATACTATACGCCAAGTCTAGGGCAGTAGTCATACTGCCAGCTTTAATGTTCTCCTCTCTCCTCGGCGTCGCACTAGGATTTGAAGTCCATCCTTTCATCCTCGGGATTTCAGGATTCGCAGCGGCGCTTATAGTGTTTATAGCTGGCTTAGAACTGGACCCGGATTTTCTTAGAAGCGAGAAAGAGAGGATTTTGATAATGTTTGCAATAGAAGCCATATTAATCCTTAGCCTCTTCTATACGCTTACCTTCGTGCTATCCCTAACCATAGCGATAACTCTTGTCGCAATAATGATCGCAAGTAATGAGTCTTTTGTAGTTGAACTAGCTAAGATAGGAGGAGGACGACTCGCTCAATTCGGTATAACACTGTCTGTGCTAGAAGATGCACTAGCGGTTTTCCTGCTATCGGTAGGATTTTTCACAACGGCTAGCCTTCAGATACCGGCCGAGCAAATAGAATTTCTGATAAGCATTAGCTTTACCTTGATCCCTCTACTCTACATATTAAGTAAGCCTTTTGACGATCTACTAGATACTTTAAACAGAAATGATACCAAA
>QMRG01000144.1 GCA_003649235.1 Thermoprotei archaeon
AGCGTTAATGCTCAAACTCAAGAATATATTAATCTAACCATAAGACTTCTCGACTATGAAAATAAACCTCTCTTCGAAGGCAACTCGTATCCAACTCTGAAAATCTATTATACAAATGGAACAATAAAAAGCGTAACTTGCGAAGCCGCTGTCTGTACTTTAACAAACTTTAGTACGGGATCATATTCTTTCAAAGTTTACTGGCGTAGTGTAGAAGTCGCATACGTAAACAAGACTATTACAGCTACGGACAAAGTAATAAACATCACATGTAATGCTAGAAAAGTCCGTATACGCGTTGTAGATGATAAGGATATAAAGATTAAAAACGTCGACGTTTCATTCCTAGGGCCTCTACCAGGATATCAAAATTCTTATGCTTTTAATACTGGAGAAGGAGAGATAGTTAAATTACTGCCTTTCGGGACCTACAGGCTCGGTTCTGCCATTTGGCAATGGGAAGTGGATGATAAGACTTTTTCAGTAGATATCTCCCCTGGCAATACGATGGAATATGTAGTTGGAATAAATGCGGATTTCATTAAGATACAAGGCAAAGTCATGCATTCTCTAACTTTAGTGTTTTATACTCTAGATGAAGAGGAGTTAGTAGGGGACGAAGCTGAGGTAGAGTTAGAGTTCTATTATAGAGGAAAATGGGCCAGAATGTTAAATCAGAGACTTTCCTCTTCTAATAAAATTACCTTAAGTCCTTTACCTTATGGAGAGTATAGGGTTACCTTGTATTGGGAAGAAGTACCGCTTTTTTCCGAGACGATTTCTGTAGATGAAAACTTGTATGATCAGCTTGAAGATGATATGTTAAAACTTACAGTTTCGATGTATAGAAGTTTAGTGGTAAGGTTTGTTAACGCTCAAGGCGAGGCTTTAGAAGATATGTATGTAGTTTTAATATCTCCCTATGGAGAGAACTCCACGTATAAAACTGATGATACTGGTAAAATAAGGCTAGCTAACATAACGGCCGGTGTATATGTTGCAAAGCTTAGATGGATCGCTGGCTATGCTGAGGTTGAACTGGATCTAACACCTGAAAAAATTTCTGGACATATGGTCGAAGTTGTTGTCGATTTCTACAATGTGAATTTTGAAATCTATCCTAAAGGTTCTGATACTTTGCCGGAAGGTTTGCGCGTTTCATTTAAATGTAATAACGTTCTATTGTGGAATGAAAGCCTTAAAGAAGAGGAAAATATATGGGAAAACTCTTTTGAAAAACTTTATTCTAAAGCTGTCTACACGCTTCGCGTTAGGTATATGAATTACACTCTGTACGATGAAAAAATAAATATAAAAGTTGGTACTGTAAAAGTTGAACTAGATCTCTACGATTTAACAGTTAGAGTACTTTCATCGAGCAATTCTACTCTATCCGGAGCACAGGTATTGCTTAGGTACCCAAGAGGAGAAGTTAGAAGATCTGAAACTGGTGAAGGTGGAGAATGCTTCTTTAAACACTTAATTGCAGGCTATGGCACCTATGAAATGGATATTTACTGGAAGGGATTTCTAGTCGGAAGTTTTACTCTGGAGGACGAGGATATTTCCAAAGGAAGAATAGACGTTAGAGTAAACGTCTACGATCTATTATTCAAGGTTTATGATACTCTACGTAGAGGGCTTCATGGCGTAAATGTTAAAGTTTATTTAAGGAATTTCACATCTACGGTTTTGTTAGCAAATGTTACAACTGATCCTACAGGATTGGCTAAGATATCAAACGTACCCGTGCCTTCAGGATACGATGTTGTCTTTGATATAGACTATAAGAGCAAGTACGTTATCAAGAATGTTGTACTCGAGAATCCTGGAAAAATTAAAGAGATAACACTCGATGTACTAGTTGAAATCTTCGGCTTTCCTCTATCGACTATAGAGACGCTAGCCTTAGTAGGCGGCGCAACTGTGGGTTCTATAGGCATCTACCTTTTCATACGCTGGTATACTTTTAAGAAAGAAGTTTCCCATATGTTTCTAGAAAGTCAACCAACTCCGGAAAGCTATGAAGAATACTACCCGGGTTACGAATCCGAAAGGGGAAAGAAAAAGAGCCTTTGGAAAAGATTAAAAGAGAGATTACGTGAACTGTTTGGAGGTAAAGAAGAAGAGGAATATGAAGAAGAATATGACGTATTCGGCTAGACAGATCTTCGAGGTAAGAGAAGATATTCCACTTATAGGACATATCGCTTTTGGTTTAATTGACCGAGGCACTAATCTTATACAGGTTAGACCCACATCTCTCTGTCCTCTATCCTGCATATTTTGCTCAGTCGATGCTGGTCCTAAATCCAAATATAGAAATACAGAATATATAGTCGATTTAGACTACCTTGTAGATGCTTTAAGAGCTCTAGTAGAGTATAAAGGAGTAAATGATGCTCAAGCCCATATAGATTCCGTAGGCGATCCAATTACTTACCCAAAGATAATCGACCTTATTCAAAGCATAAGAGAGATAGAAAAGGTAAAGGTCATTTCTCTTGAAACTCATGGAGCACTACTAAATGAAAAACTTTTAGATGAAATGGACGCTGCAGGACTTTCTAGGCTTAACTTATCGATAGATGCCATGGATCCCAAACTGGCAAAAGTTTTAAGCGGCACGGATTGGTTTAACCTATCCAAGGTATTAGATTTAGCCGTCTATGTGTCAGAGAATCTAAAGATGGATTTGTTGATCGCTCCGGTCTGGATTCCCGGGATAAACGACGAGGATATACCAAAGCTAATAGAGTTTGCTAAGCGAATAGGCGCAGGGAAGAAATGGCCTCCACTCGGTATTCAAAAGTATGAAGAACATAAATACGGCCGTAAGCCTAAAGGTGTTAAGCCTATGACTTGGTATAATTTCTACAATACTCTTAGGAAGTGGGAGAGAGAATACGGAGTTAAACTGATATTAAGCCCCAGAGATTTTGGGATATATAAAGTTAAGAGCCTACCTATAGTTTTCAGAAGAAGACAGAAAGTTTCCGTTAAGATCGTAGGGCCTGGTTGGCATAAGGGAGAATGGTTGGCAGTAGCCAAAGGCAGAGTTGTAGCCATTTTAGGAGTCAATGAAGATCCACCTGTAGGATCTCGAGTTAAAGTCGAAATCTTAAGAAATAAACACAATATTTATGTCGGCGTTTTAGACTAGCAATCTACCAGGTAAAGAGATTACCGTAGGTTTTATATCTAAAAGTTTTAGAATCTTCTTGCTTAAGGCTCTCCTATCTAGTATGAAAAAAGACGCCCTATCCCTAGGTCCTCTAATAGCTCTTCCAAAAGCCTGCTTTACTCTAATAATAGTCGGTATTAGCACTACGTATTCCCAACCTTTATCTTTGCCGTATAACTCGCTCATTCTAGCTAAATAAGCTTCTAGGTAATCGTTAGGTTCTGGAAAAGGCAATCCAGCAATTATAACGGCTCCAATTAAACTTGCCCCGTTTCTAGTCAGCTCTATACCTTCCGTAAGTTTGCCTCCTGCTACCGCGTGAATCACCACTCTTCCGCTTAATTTTTCGATTTTTTCTACAACTTCATCGATTTTCGTATCATCTCTCTCTATTATATCGAAAATTTCTTCTTCAATTTTCTCTTTTGCCTTTTCGTAAATAGGGACCACCTCCTTCAGAACTTCATAAGAGGGATATACCGTCAAAACCACGTATTCGCTAGGGATTCTAGCCCTTATATAAAGAATATAGTGGGCTAATTTTCTATACACCTCAGAGCCTCTTACCTTATATTTTGTAGTTACGTTAGCCGCGCAGAAATAGCGTTTGTTCTCAGGCGG
>QMRG01000145.1 GCA_003649235.1 Thermoprotei archaeon
AGCTTTTACAGCTTCTCTCCAATCCATAACATATGTGCCGCTTACAGGCAGTAAAGCAACGTCTATATTTTCAAGCTTCTTCATTTCTGGTATGAAATCGGTGTCTCCCGCATGATAAACTTTAACACCACCTACAGTCAGGACAACGCCTATTCCTTGATATCTTTTAGGGTGAAAAGATTTACCAATATTATAGGCGGGAATAGCTTCAACTAAAACTCCACGTACCTCAACTGATTCTCCAGGACTTAAGAATTTCTTTTCTAGGTGAATCCCTGCAAGTTTACTTCTACAGTTAATTGACGCCACAATTACGGTATCTTCTTTAGCTACCTTCTCTATATCCTCTAAACTACAATGATCGTAGTGGTCATGAGTACATATTATCACGTCGGCATCTGAAGGCTTTCCCGGTACTTCGAAGGGATCTATATAAAGTACCACTTTTCCATTGGTTATCTTAAACGCGGCATGAGATATATGTTCTAAAGTTATCCCTTTATATTCGAACTTTGAACTCAAATCATCACCAACATAATATTAACTTAAAGATTATTATAGCTTTATCCGAGTTAAGCTTCGGCTAGAAGTTCACATTTTTCTCCAATATATTGAAATAGTTTTATCTTTCCGTTCTTTAGATAGATAAAGGTATTAGTGGTTTTTTGATATTTCTCGCTTAGCCAAGAGCCAGTATTAGCTACGATAAGCTCACTGCTTTTAGCTATACCAGGAGCATGTGTATGTCCGAATATTATCCCGTCTACTCTTCCAATTATGTCCCTGTTTGCTTCAAGCCAATCTTCTATAGTTCCTTTTTTTATTAACTCTCTGGGACGACGATATTTTGTCCTGTATAGATTCAAGCTCTTGGAAAGAGGTAGAATGAATAAGTACCATAGCTCGTCCTGCATCCTTCTTATAGTCATTATGAGTAAGGGCAGCATTAAGAGAGGCGGTGCCATGTATATAAAGGGTTTTATGAAAGCAGGTAGGCCTTTTAGAAATTCGCCATAAACTAAAAGCAGTAACCCTGAAAGAGCAGAAAGACCCGCCATGTACCACTCAGTTCTCCCTGGTAGAGACATGAAACCTTCTGCTAGAGAATATATATAGGATTCTATTTTCCATAGTCCTCCCAGCTTAACGAATAAGCTATCAAATTGGTGCCCATGTAATAGAACAAACTTCTTATCTCCGCTTTCCAAAATAGCCATTTCCGGAGTTACTATAAAATCGTCTTTTCCATCAGCATCTTTCAATGTAAACCTGCCTATTATACGGTCATGGTTTCCTGCTATGTAAAGTTTAAGACAATCGAGGGAGAGCAGTATCTTAGCTATTCCATAAGAATCAGAGAGTATAGCATTTACGCTTCCCTGCCAGAAATCTAAAATATCGCCCAATAAAACGAATAGACTGGGTATACCTATTTTTTCCTCGTTTTCTAGCTTACCTTCTTTTAATTTCTTTAGGAAAGAACTAAGTTGGAGTATATTGCAGTGTATATTGCTTTTAGGAGGCAATCCTAGGTGAGTGTCGGAGAATATTATGGCAGATTCATCTTCTTCAAGTCTTATTCGTGGATAGCCGAAAGGGCTATAGTACACTTTCATCGTCTAAACCTCATATTTGTATAATGTGAAATATATTAAAACTAATTTATAAATTTTTACACCTTTTATTTCTTTACAATATCTGTTAAATAATTAATTGTGAAAATATAGTTTCGAAAACAAAATAGTAAAGTTCATTCTATTGTTAAACCGGTTTAAGACTCCCCTTGTATTTCAATTTATTCTTCCCTTATTTTCATTAATCTGATATACTCTCCGAGAACTTCTTCTTCAAGTTTTTCCTCTATGTATCTAATAGTTTCTCTGAAGGATGGTATTAGCTTCTTCTCGATGCTATTAACCACTCTATTAATGTAGGATAATTGAGCCGTTAATCTTTCGACAACTACTTCTATATTTGAAATTTCTATTAGTTCTTTCACAGCTTCCCAAAGCCTAGTAAAAGCCATGTAGTACTCGGGATCTTTAATCAACGAAAAATCGGGCTCTTTCTTCACCCTAGCCTGCGGGACTGGTACTCCTTGCACACTGACAAGAAGAACTTCTATTTCGGGAGGTTTTACTAGTTCAAGCATGGAACGGAATTCTTGCTCTCCTCTATAAATTCTTAAGATAGCAAGAGAGTCCAGGGCTTCTACGAATTTTTTCTCGATATTAGCTCTTTTTTTAAGTTTATCTATTAGGAGAAAAATTTCTCTTACTAGCTGATCTCTTCTCATTTCTAATATATTCTTGCCTCGCCGAATTAACTCTAACTTCCGTCTTAACATTAATAATGTTCCTCGAGAAGCTGGTAGGTAGCCTAGCAGTTGCGAAGACATAATCGGCTACCTGTAGTTCGGATGATATTTTTCTATTATTTCTCTAGGTATCCTGACTAATTCCTCCTCTGGCAGCACAGATAACGCTTCCCAACCAAGATCTAGCGTTTCTTCGATGCTTCTATTCTCGTAGGGATCTTGGGAGAGGAATTTGTTCTCAAATTCTTCGGCGAATTTTAAGTAGCTCCTCATTCTTGCGCTAAGCCCGGCTTCACCTACTATTCTAGCTAAATCTCTGGCGCGTACGCCTCTAGAGTATGCGTCGTAAAGCTGGTCTGACACATACTTATGGTCTTCTCTAGTTAAGCCTGGCCCTATTCCAGCTTTCATAAGCCTGCTTAGACTCGGTAACACGTTTATAGGTGGATATATGCCTTTAGCGTAAAGCTCTGCACTGAGAATGATTTGCCCCTCGGTGATATAACCAGTGAGGTCAGGTATAGGATGTCTTAAATCGCCACCTGGCATTGTAAGTATGCCTAAGAGAGTTATACTGCCTTTTTTACCTTTTACTATGCCAGCTCTCTCGTATATTGTCGCAAGATCAGAGTACATGTATCCAGGGTATCCCATCCTGCCCGGAATTTCCCTGCGAGCCGCGCTTATCTCTCGAAGAGCCTCGCAGTAATTGGTCATGTTAGTAAGAATTACTAATACATGCATCTCTAAGTCGAAGGCTAGATATTCTGCTATCGTCATGGCTATTCGAGGCGTCATGAGACGTTCAACAGCTGGGTCATCTGCAAGGTTTAAGATTACAACCGATCTTTCAATAGCACCCGATTCTCTAAACTCTCTGATGAAATACTCGGCCTCGGCGCTTCTTAGCCCAATACCAGCGAAAACCACGGCGAATTCCTCTTCTTTACCTCTGACTGTGGCTTGACGAGCTATTTGCGCAGCGATCATATTGTGAGGTAGTCCAGAAATGCTGAAGATGGGTAGCTTTTGGCCACGTACCAGGCTTAGCATTCCATCTATTGCCGATATTCCGGTTTGTATAAAATCGTGAGGATATTCTCTGGCTACAGGATTCATAGGCTCGCCTGTAATTTCTCTTCTCTCTCCGGTCATTACTGGGGGTAGGCTATCTATGGGCTCAAAGTGACCGTTAAACATCCTGCCAAGCAGATCTTCAGATACTGGAATCTTAAAGACTGTTCCCGTAAACTGTACTAGACAATCCATTTGAAGTCCTTCCTTCTCGCCTAAGATCTGGACAACTGCTCTTCCCTCAGCGGCTTCGAGAACTCTACCGTATCTCAATTTGTCATCGCTACCTATTATACGTACAACTTCATCGTAGGCAGCGTCTTTTACACCTTCAACGATCATTATATTGCCGTGGATTTCCCTGGCTCCTCTGTAT
>QMRG01000146.1 GCA_003649235.1 Thermoprotei archaeon
ATACTTATCGCCGCGTTGTTCCTTACGCCAATCATAGGACTCTATGAACTTCCTATATCAAAAGAAATATTAGGATATATCTTCATAGCGCTAGGTGCGGCCGGGATATCCGGTTTCCAGCTATTCCCTTATGCCATCATGGCCGATATAATTCATGAAGACGAAATAAAAACCGGTGAGAACAGAGCTGGACTCTATACAGGGTTTGACAGTATTCCACTAAATATCTTTCAAACACTCGCTTACATAATCTCAGGCTATATCATGAGTCTTCCCGAAATACCGGGAAGAAGTTATACAGCTGGACTTATATGGTGGGGGCCTATAGGAGGACTTTTCGTAATACTTGGAACTTTACTGCTAACCAAAGTAAACGTGGATCCTTTTCTCTAGAAAAAGTCTAAAAACAGGCTTTTTTAAATTCTCTAAGTTTTTTATCTAAAATCTTTAAAAGTTCGTCAACGTTGCTATAAATCACTAGTCTAAAGTTGCTCCATTTTACTCCTCTAATCAATGCTGAGGTTTTTTCAACTCGATCTTCTCTGCAGAACGCTATAACAGGTTTTCCATTAAGTAGAGTATATGCTATCTCAAACCCGACGCCCAGACTAGGATAAGATATATCTGCCACTAGTACATCGCATTCATCTAACATTTCAACATCTCGCTCAAAAATCTCTTCCGGCGTTGCGCCTCTTTCAATATCGAGCACGTCGTCAACAACCCATTCTGTTAAAATTCTATAGCCGAGCTGTTTTAGACCTTCAATTATCTTTTTATCATCACCTAGGTTAGATCTATCTCCACGCATTGCGGCGGCAAAGTAAATCTTGGTCATAGTCATTACTTTCAAATAAGAATAATATATAGTTAAAGTTGATCGCTTTGACAGGCCCAGGAGAAGGGAAAATTCCTCTAAAAGCGATTGTTGAACTCTGCTCGAGAACCACTTGTATCCCTATAGATTGTGATCTATACCTACACGTAAAAGGTTATAGTCTGGCCCGAGTGACGCATATAGACTTAGAAGCTGATATATTGAATCGTGTAGTAAAGCCTAGGAGCAGTCAATATTGCCGGTACAGCGTCTCGGGAAACTACATTAACCTATACTTGAGAAACCACGTATACGTGAATGAGCTTAACATTACCGTAAGGAAGATAAAAATCTCCTGCAAAGAGCTTATTGACGCTTTAGGCGACGGTACCAGATCGTGGGTATACTTAGGAGGCAAATACGGGGGAGTCTTTTTAGGCTTCAAAAAACCTCAAGTTGAAAAGTTAGAGGATTTGGCTAGAAAACTCGGAGTAGCTCCACGTAAGTAAAGAATTTCTATAAGTATGCATCTAAATCAATGGTGATTTCATGGACTTAAAGAAAATAGGTCCTGGAAAAAATGCACCCGACGAGGTTAACGTTGTCATAGAAATCCCCTTAGGCGGTAACGTTAAGTACGAACTTGACAAAGAAACGGGCGCGCTATTTGTTGATAGGATACTATTCACATCGATGGTATATCCCTTCAACTATGGCTTCATACCTGAAACTCTTGAAGAAGATGGCGATCCCGTCGACGTACTAGTTCTGGGAAATGACCCTGTCTTCCCAGGGAGCGTGATAAAGGCTAAACCAATAGGAGTGTTAAATACTAGAGATGAAAAGGGAGTCGACAGCAAAGTAGTAGCAGTGCCGACTGAGGATATAGATCCTAGATTTAAAGACGTCAGCGATATATCACAGCTTCCTCAGGCGATTAAGGATAAAGTAAGCCATTTCTTCGAACACTATAAAGAACTTGAACCTGGAAAATGGGTTAAAGTGGAGGGATGGGAGGGAGCTGGAAGCGCCAAAAAAAGAATAAAAGAAGCCATCGAAAGGTATAGGAGAGGTCAATACTAATTTCAAGCTAAATTTTTAATCTCTCTAGCTCTATATAATATGTGCACTTCGAAGAAACTCCATTAGTGGTTAAAATCATAGCTTTTCTGGAAGTTGCGGCAAGCGCTTTCTCCACAGCTATAGTCTTCATATCTCTATCCATCATAGGCGAAGCTACAGGGCTTATTGTCGTATCTCCACTAGCAGCGTCCATAATCATAGCACCGGGAATTCTCTGGGCAATTCTAAAAGGTGATCCCTGGGCTTGGGGTGCAGAATTCGTACTTTCAATCATGCGCTTAACTATAGGCTTTCTCCTCGACAGCTGAATTCTAACGTTTATAGCCATAATTACTATAGCTTTGCTAACTACGAATGAGAGCAGGCAGTACTATAAAAAATACGCGAAAATTGTTAAGGAAGCGACTGAACGTTCTGAGAAGAATATTTAAGCACTGAATAATCATTTTCCGCGTCCACTCTCTTGCCAACGTGTACTTTAATATCTCCTAAACGATAGGAATGCTTCTCTAGGAATATGTTGTTATCGTTCAACGATAACGCGTGATTCCAAGTATTAACATATATTACCAATGGACCATCGCCATCTTCGAAAATCAACAGCTCGTGAGCCGCGGAAGTGTAGGAAGCGCCACCGCTGCCTATAGGAGATATGCGTCGTTCATTAGGCCAATCTTTCATTCTTATAGTTAATCCTCTAAACGATATTTTCTCTACCTTACCGGTCTCTTCATTCATCACAATGAAGAAGGTTTCTATATCCTCGATTCTACCCCACGCGACAAGTCTCCATACATCATACTCTACATCTCGCGAAGGAGAATCTTCATCGCTAAAAACTAACGTCACCTCAAGGATTATCTTCCCAGAGAGAGGATAGCCGTAAAAGTCGCCTTTATAAGCACACACGTATAAAGCTTCGAGTCCATTTCCATCTTCGAGATCCTTGCTAGGGATTACAATCGAGTCTATAATTCCTTCTAAATCTACACAGTTTTCACAGCAGGGTTTTAGCTTTGAAGGAGGTTCAGGTGAAGGAACTAAGCCTCCACGACCATATCTGAAATCTTCTAGTTCTATCTCTGGGAGTCCAAGTTTTTTCAGTATTAAATTGAATAATATCCATGCTTCAGTCTTGTTATACTCTTCAAGAGTGTTAAAAAGCAGTTCTCTTAACCTATCTACACTTCTTTTGAACTCTGCATCGTTTTCATATAAAAATAGAAATTTTTCCTTAAGTTTCCTAGAATCTTTTAAATCAGTAATTTCCTCCGTTGTTTTTTGTGGGGAGAAGATAGTCGATAACGTTAAAGCGAGCGCTATAAATACAGCTAGGAGGATTACTATATGGCTCTTTTTCATGCATCTTCACGTTGCTATTCCCTACTTTCTCTAAGTATTTTCTCTAAAACAGCTAAACCTCTTATCACTTGTGCGATGAAGACGTACTTGTTAGTAGCCAAATCTCTGATAGTCTTTATGTTCAAAGCCTCTGCTAGCATCTTTTCGTCTTCTTCGGTAACGCCGCTGAGCGCGTGGACGGGGGCGTCTACCAGTTCTTTAGGACTTTTATCCTCATACTTCTTATCTAAGGCTTTCTCCCAGAACTCTGCTATCATCGTTATAGCCTGTGCTAAAGCGACGTATTTGCTTTCAGCTAAATCTCTAACAGTTTTTATACCTAGAGCTTTCTTTAAGAGCTCTGCATCTTTTTCCGAAACTCCCTTTATAGCGTGTATAGGTGCATCTAGAAGTTCTTCGGGTGAAAGTTCCGCATATTTTTTATCCACTATCTCCGACAAATTCCATTTTAAC
>QMRG01000147.1 GCA_003649235.1 Thermoprotei archaeon
CGGAATCCCTAGCGATCTACGGTCACCACACAAGTATGGTGCACCTGCTTGGAAAATTGAAGTCTTCAATCTCCTAGGGTCTCAGACCACAAAAATGTGGTGAGAAAAAGAGAAAAAAGCTTAAGAGGATAGAACGCGGTTGACGGTGTCGACAAGCTCCTTTAAGGCTTCAATTTCTTGTCTTGTAAGTTCTTCTCTACTCTTTTCACTAAAGTACTCTACAAGCGTCTTAAGGTATTGGACGGCCCTATCGTGGTTCATGAGTCCCATGAGGACCAGATTTTCGTCCTCATGGAGCTTGGTGACATAAATATAGTCTCTTTCTGGACCTAAGTAGCATTTTCTGATTTTAGTTTTACCGTTCTCTTTCCAGCGGTGAACCGCATAAAGATATACCTGATTTCCCTTAATCCTGCGCTCTATGTAAGAGTATTTGGCACCACACCTTGGGCACACCTTACCTTCGGCCATACACACCCACCATAAATATATGGTCGTCTACCATATATAAAGCTAACCCCCAGATTTCCAGTCCGTAACAATTGAACAGACGTTCAGGTGTTATGGACTATTGAACAATTGAACAGGTGTTCAAACTTTCAAAATGAGGGCACCATAAAAATGTGGTGAAAAAGAAAGAAAAAGAGATTTAATCATCTTGGAAGACGTCTAAGCTCTCATCGGAGCCAAAAAGCTTTCCTGAGACGATCGTGTAAACGCCACCTGGGATATAGAGCTTTTCTTCGTGCTCATCAACCTCAGCGTACATAAATATCGGCGTTCCAACCTTTTTAGCGAGTTCAAAGGTTCTTTCGAGGCACATCTCAAAATCGGGAGCGAATTGGTCGAATTCATCAGACGTTAAGAGGAAAATGGGCACACCAAAGTGTTTTTCAAGTGCCTCAGCTACTTCTCTGACGGGATCTCTTCCCTCTATCTCAAAAACTACTATAGGAGTATCCCTATCAGGCTGGAGGTTGTCTTCAACTCTTACTCTCATGGTCCTCAACCTCCATACATATATGGTCGCCGACCCTATATAAAGTTGACCCCCAGATTTCCAGTCCGTAATGTTTGAACATATGTTCAACCGATAGTTATCTGAATGTTTGTTCGGGTGTTCAACACACACTTTCGTGGTGCACCTAACCCTCTTTCCCTTGCTTAACTAAGTTAGGCTTATCTAACTCCCACTTAGGCTTATCTAACTCCATTTTTGCTAGCTAATTTTGTTAGACTCATCTAACTTTTCAAACTATTCTAAAAGTTAGGTAAATCGTTCAAAGTTAGACATATCTAATTCTGTCCCCAAAAAGTTAGACAAGTCTAACTTTCGAATTCCTTCTAGATTTAGGTAAGTCTTTCGAAATTAGGCGGTAAAAACTAAGTTAGGCTAGTCTAACTGAAAGACTTAAGCACACGTTATACTACTATTGTTATTTTATTGGTGTTGTATTGCTATTGTTGTATTAAAACTATGGTTTTGTTACACTGCTATCGTTATATTAAAGCTATAGCTTTATCATATTACTAGTGTTATTTTATAACTATGGCTTTACCATACTACTATCATTATTTTATTTCTATAGTTTTGCTGTATTGCTATCGTTATTTTACTACTATGGTTTTATCATACTACTGGTGTTATATTAAAACTATTGTTATGCTATACTACTATCGTTATTTTATTTCTATAATTTTATCGTACTACTATTGTTGTATTACTACTATTGTTATATTGAGGGAACTTAACTATAGTTATGTTTAGGCTTATATTACTATTGTTATACGCCCCATTTCCTGTGATGGAGAGCACCACACTTGTGTGACTGCTGCTTTATATATAAATACACGTGTATTTATATATAAAGCAGCAGTCACACAAGTGTGGTGCTCTCCATCACAGGAAATGGGGCGTATAACAATAGTAATATAAGCCTAAACATAACTATAGTTAAGTTCCCTCAATATAACAATAGTAGTAATACAACAATAGTAGTACGATAAAATTATAGAAATAAAATAACGATAGTAGTATAGCATAACAATAGTTTTAATATAACACCAGTAGTATGATAAAACCATAGTAGTAAAATAACGATAGCAATACAGCAAAACTATAGAAATAAAATAATGATAGTAGTATGGTAAAGCCATAGTTATAAAATAACACTAGTAATATGATAAAGCTATAGCTTTAATATAACGATAGCAGTGTAACAAAACCATAGTTTTAATACAACAATAGCAATACAACACCAATAAAATAACAATAGTAGTATAACGTGTGCTTAAGTCTTTCAGTTAGACTAGCCTAACTTAGTTTTTACCGCCTAATTTCGAAAGACTTACCTAAATCTAGAAGGAATTCGAAAGTTAGACTTGTCTAACTTTTTGGGGACAGAATTAGATATGTCTAACTTTGAACGATTTACCTAACTTTTAGAATAGTTTGAAAAGTTAGATGAGTCTAACAAAATTAGCTAGCAAAAATGGAGTTAGATAAGCCTAAGTGGGAGTTAGATAAGCCTAACTTAGTTAAGCAAGGGAAAGAGGGTTAGGTGCACCACGAAAGTGTGTGTTGAACACCCGAACAAACATTCAGATAACTATCGGTTGAACATATGTTCAAACATTACGGACTGGAAATCTGGGGGTCAACTTTATATAGGGTCGGCGACCATATATGTATGGAGGTTGAGGACCATGAGAGTAAGAGTTGAAGACAACCTCCAGCCTGATAGGGATACTCCTATAGTAGTTTTTGAGATAGAGGGAAGAGATCCCGTCAGAGAAGTAGCTGAGGCACTTGAAAAACACTTTGGTGTGCCCATTTTCCTCTTAACGTCTGATGAATTCGACCAATTCGCTCCCGATTTTGAGATGTGCCTCGAAAGAACCTTTGAACTCGCTAAAAAGGTTGGAACGCCGATATTTATGTACGCTGAGGTTGATGAGCACGAAGAAAAGCTCTATATCCCAGGTGGCGTTTACACGATCGTCTCAGGAAAGCTTTTTGGCTCCGATGAGAGCTTAGACGTCTTCCAAGATGATTAAATCTCTTTTTCTTTCTTTTTCACCACATTTTTATGGTGCCCTCATTTTGAAAGTTTGAACACCTGTTCAATTGTTCAATAGTCCATAACACCTGAACGTCTGTTCAATTGTTACGGACTGGAAATCTGGGGGTTAGCTTTATATATGGTAGACGACCATATATTTATGGTGGGTGTGTATGGCCGAAGGTAAGGTGTGCCCAAGGTGTGGTGCCAAATACTCTTACATAGAGCGCAGGATTAAGGGAAATCAGGTATATCTTTATGCGGTTCACCGCTGGAAAGAGAACGGTAAAACTAAAATCAGAAAATGCTACTTAGGTCCAGAAAGAGACTATATTTATGTCACCAAGCTCCATGAGGACGAAAATCTGGTCCTCATGGGACTCATGAACCACGATAGGGCCGTCCAATACCTTAAGACGCTTGTAGAGTACTTTAGTGAAAAGAGTAGAGAAGAACTTACAAGACAAGAAATTGAAGCCTTAAAGGAGCTTGTCGACACCGTCAACCGCGTTCTATCCTCTTAAGCTTTTTTCTCTTTTTCTCACCACATTTTTGTGGTCTGAGACCCTAGGAGATTGAAGACTTCAATTTTCCAAGCAGGTGCACCATACTTGTGTGGTGACCGTAGATCGCTAGGGATTCCG
>QMRG01000148.1 GCA_003649235.1 Thermoprotei archaeon
GGAGGGAGTGTGCCAGACATTAGTATAGCCGTATATGCCTCGTTTAGTAAAGCAGTAACTATTGCAGGATTTAGGATTTTAACTTCAATTCTATCTCCTAAGACGAAAACTCCTATATCTTCGTAGTGTAGAGTATATATTATTTCGAAATAATGTAAGAACCTCCAAACACTCCTTAGAAAACTCCTAGCTCTTAAACCATGCATTTCAACCTTAATGCCCTTAATGGTTTCAGAAGCCTCGCCTAATATGTCTAGATTTATCTTCTCCACTACTTCATCATAGAAATAGTCCGTGTTCAATCTCAGATATCTTTTAGCACCCCTATATTTTTTCATAAAGTTCAACAATGTATGTAGGTATTCTCTACAGGTTTTTTGTAAAATGCCTGTTATAGCGTAACTATATTTTTCTAATTCGCTTAAGCTTCGCTCCACGGTTTTTGCAGATAAACCTCTATCCGAGCTTTGAGTTACGCTCTCTAAATTATGAGCCTCATCCACTACTATGATCGTATCTTTCAGATGGAGAACGCCAACGTCATAGGAGAACACGCTCTGCCTTATATATGGATTGAAAAGATAGGGGTATGTAGCTACTATGAAGTGAGCTTCGTCGAACATATATTTACAGGCGTACCATGGACAAGCTTCTTCCTCCATAGCCATCTCTAAGAACTCGGAGATTTTAGAAAATGGTTTAGGTTTGATTTTCTTTAGTGGGCAGAGATTTTTCATTCTAAAATCTCTACAAGTTTCTATGAAATCCTCACTTGGCAATTTTAGTTCTTGATCGGTTCTAAGCCTATGTAAACACATATCTTTTTTAGCTATTAAAAAAGTATAGTTTATCCAATCGGCTTTAGATTTCAGCATAAATAACTCCTTCAAAACAGGCCTAACTTCATTCTTTGTACGTACCACGTAGAGACATTTTTTATCCTCATGTTCCTTGAGAAAGCGAGCAATAGAATATAGGACCACTATGGTTTTTCCAAATCCTGTAGGTGCATTTAATCCCACGATCTTGCCATCTTGGATACTCTTCTCTACTACATCTATTACTTCTTTCTGCTTCTCTCTGAATTCCGGATAAGGCCACATTATTTTAAAACCTTCATAATCAAAATATCCTCTGTAGTATAATATCGTAACGCTTAACACGGATTTATGCTTAAGTGAATCGAGTAGATACGATAATTCTAACGTCTAGGCGTTTCATTTAATAAATACCCAATCTTTTAATAGCCGATGGCTATATATGAAGTCCCCATAGCCTTGAACATTGTAGGCGGCTATCTAGCAGAGGAAGGAAGCCCTCTAATATTTCTCCCAGTAGAGCCAGGGTTAAAAGTGGAGTTATCATCGACAAGGGAAGGATTATATTTAGGAAAAATTGAAGAGTTCGTAAATGTAAGGAGATTGGAAGAGATCATGGAATTGTTATTCCGACACTCCGGAAAAAGAGTGGGGATTAAAGTAGTAGAAAAGTATCCGCATTATATTCTATCCCTCGGCTATGAAGGAGCTATACTAGCTACAGTAGCTGAAGATCTAGGGATCGATAACGAGTTTTTACAGCGTGTAATAGAAGGAAAGGTAAAGAGTGCCGAAAGAGGCCTCTTAGCGGGAAGCGCTATATGCTCGCAGGTACGCAAGCCTATAGCCTATAGGATAGACGAGGGGTATGTAGAGTTGGAACCAGGAATACCTAACATGTATTTATACGTGATAGGTTTAAAGAATATAATTTCGTTAAATGAAGTTACGTTACATATAAGAAAATTAAAGAAGGATTATAGTGATGTTTTCGAACCTCTCTTTCACGCTTTTTGTAGACTTTCAATAAGAGTAGCTGAATACTTACAAGTTGGAGATTTAGAAAAATTATTCTTTATGTTAACTTTAGGTCATAAAATTCTATCTACTGCCGGTTTAATTTCACGATTAATAAATGAATACGTTCAAAGAATAGAGAATCAGGACTATTGGGCTAAGTTTTTAGAAGATATTGGACAATACATTTTTACCTTAACAGTAGAGGATTTAGAAGAGAAAATAAAGAAAATCTTCAAGAATCTAGAGGTGTACAAGTTCCATGTCATATAGGAAAATGGTAATACCTTTAATATTAGTTCTTTTAATACTCTACACAGTAAATGTTCAATGTCAAGAAGATACAATACTCGTGGTAACCGATGAAGTAGTAGTAACGGATGGAAGCTTCAAGGTAGGATCTCCTCGTGAAGTTTTCTCAATAGGGGAAGATGGGGTGTACTTCTATATTGAACTAAAAAATATTGAAAAAGCTCTGCTACTCAATATTAAAATCTTAAATCCTATCGGCGAGAAAGTCTTAGATTATGAAATGAATATTTCGAGCCCTAGAGAAAAAGGTATTCTACGCTATCCCTGGGTTAGAGGCTATCTTTATATTCCTATCATGAGTAAAGAACGAGGATTCGCGTTTTTCCGGATATATTACTATGAGAAAATCAGTGGAGAACTGCCTGAAGACGCGAGGATCGATATGGATGGAGAATGGAACTTCCAAATTTATCAAAACGGAAAACTGGTTAAGAGTTTAAGTTTTATAATCAGACTTTTAAGGCTAAAGGTTTACATTTTGAGCTCAAACGGAGCAATAATTGATGAAGCTAAAGCCAGGATAATGGGAGATCATGAGACTTCCATCATCGATGTAAGCGGCGGAATTTTAGAGTTAAACCTACGCCCTGGCTCTTATCTTCTAGAAGTATATAAGTCTAATTTCATAGTCTATAAATCGATCATCAATATGACTAGAGAAGATATGGAAATTCAAGCTGTATGCAATGTAACCGATCTAACCATAAGAGTTCTTGATGGGAAAGGTGTACCTTTAGAAAAAGCGAACGTAATACTTGAAGGGTTGGATAGCATACAGGAAGCTTTAACTAACGAAAGCGGATATGTAGTTTTTAAGCAACTACCCTTCCATAAATATAGGATTTCTATTGCAAAGTACGGGGTTAATATAGGCGAGTACGAACTCCTAGTTAATAACCCCATTGCTGTCTACGATCTAACTGCTAACGTGACCGATTTCTGTGTAAAGATTATAGGAGAACATGGAAAACCTTTAGTAGGAGGCAAAATCACTTTAGTTTTTCCAGAGGTAATGCTCACAGCTTTAACAAACGAAAATGGAAAAGCTGAGTTTGAACAAGTACCTAGTGGAAACTGGGATTTAATAATTGAATATAAGAATTTACAGGAGAAGGATAAGGTATTTCTAGGAGAAAGAGAATGTGCAGAAGTTAGGCTACCAGTTTTCTCCGAATTCTTCGGAATCTCATTATCGAAAGAGATGACATTAACCATTATTTTTGGTTTAGTTACAATCGTCATATTAGCTATAGCTGCTGCAGTACTCAGAGGCAGAATTAAAGAGTAGGAAAAATTAAATAGACTTTACGATCAAAAAACTTGTGATGAGTGAGTCCCGCACTGAGCCGTGATGTAAATCAAATAGTCTGATGGTGAAATCTTTGAAATCTCCTTTCTCTCTTTATGCGAAACGTCTAGAACTTTTATGGAGGTTGAAAAAACACGGTTTTTACGTTAGGATGCACGCATACGAATATCTCATAGGAGATGGAGATAAGTTCCAAGCATTAATACTTCTAGAACCAGAATTAAAGCGTGCCATATTGAA
>QMRG01000149.1 GCA_003649235.1 Thermoprotei archaeon
AACTTAATGTGTGAAAGGTGGTCGCTTGGATAAGCACATACTGTCCTATGGAAAGTTTAGAATATTATTTAATGAATATGGAGAAGTTGAAAAACTCGAATTTAGAGGACGTGTATTTGAAGGAGATGGAGACGTCGTCCATATACCCTTACATTTTCTACACAGAGTTAAACTGAGCGAACTACCGGAAAACGTTTATATAGAGCCTGTTCTCGACGTCAAAAACAGGGTTGTTTATGCTTTAAATTACGGCGACCTCTTTAATTACGAGGTTTTAGTGGGGAGAGGTATAACCATTATAGATATAATGGATAGGAAGAAATATTGGAGTAAGCCTATAAGCCTAGACGTTTACGTATCGGCTCTCGACGATGTGATGGCTAAACTGGAGAGGCAGGGTTTCATAACTAGACACGCATATGTATCTTTTGAAGATATAGGAGAGGATGAGTTTAAACTAGACGATCTCTACTGGGACGACGACTATTTCAATATGAGCTTCGAATATCGGCTACCGCTCGATACCACCGTGATTAAAGCTGTTAAATTCGCCAGGAAATTGATAAAGATAATAGAGGATTATATAGAATATAAGGCTAGAAAAGAAGCGGCTCGCTCGTCTAAATGCGTGAGTGAAAAAACGTTACTCCGGAAAGTGGATAGGCTTTTTAGAGAGATATAGGCTTGGTGTTTATTTGGGCAAGATTGCCCAAGTTTCTGATAAAAACTTGGATGTAGTTTTAAGCTTTATAAACAGGCAAGTCGAGAAACTGGGTACGGTACTCCCTCTAGACAGGAAATCTTTCTTTAAATACTTCCCTCCAGATAGAACTTTTATAGTTTTAGGGAAAACCGGTATCGAATCCCTCTTCGTAATGAGCAGAGGGAGAGGTAAAGGCTTAGCTACTTTGAGAACTAGAATTTACGCCCAGGATGAAGAGGCGCTAGAGGAGGCTTTTCAATACATAAAAAAAGCTGCTTTGACGATGGAGGCCATGTATATCAGGACCGCTGTTTTCTCCTATGCCGAGGAGTGCTCATGGCTTCCAAAGTTAGGCTTTGAAAAAGCAGCAGTAATTCCGGAGATTGCATGTCTACAAGGAAATCTATATGACTTAATCTACTACTATTACGATCTAAAAAATGAATATAGTTTTAGAGTAGAGAGAGAATACGTAGATGAAGAACTTTATAAAACCATAGAAGTGGAGAAGAAAAGGGATGCTAAGATTGTAGTTAGAGGATTGAGGCTCGGCGATTTAGATGAGCTCGAATGGGCGCTTAACCACATAAACGTTTTCGCAACTTTGGGGAGCGGCTTTTATGAAGGATTGGTGTGGTGGGATAGAGATAGAATCGTAAAAATGGTGTTCGAAGGCAGACTCTATCCTCTCGTAGCGCAAGACGCCTCCAATGGTAGGATCGTGGGAATGGCTAGTCTTGAACCTTTGGCTAGACGGTCTATAGGGGATGTTTTATCTAATGCTTATTCTCTAGCTATATTCGTAGCGGCGGAATATCAGGGGATGGGCGTGGGTTCAAAACTTATGAAAGAATTATTACTATTAGCTAAAAGACTTCATGCTCGAATGTTAACTCTGGAAGTCTTCGAAAATAACTTTCCAGCTATAAAACTCTATGAAAAATATGGCTTTGTGACAGCAGGTAGACTTCCCATCTGGATCCAGAAAGGTTATGTTTGGTCCTTAAAGATGTATAAACGACTATATTCTATTTAGCCTGGTTCCGCAAGACAGGCATTTGACGTTATAATAGGATATCTTACTCCCGCAGGAAGGACATCTCCACCTGCGATCCTCTTCTTCTAACCACTTTTTCCATCCTATCTCTCGTATTCGTTCTGAATTTTCGAATATTACTTGTCTATGAGCTGCTGTTTCAGAGAAGTCTAGAAGAAGTTGACATGGATATTCAGGACATTCAAAACAGAAATCCACTCCTTTTTTAGAAGCACATTTTTTAAAGTAACAATCTCCTCCCCAGCATTTTTCGGATCTGCATCCTTCACAGGCAACCTCTTCAACTCCTGTAGCTTTAGCCATAAACATTAAAAATTCCTTGTACCCATCTTTATAAGCCCTATAAATCGGGCAACAACCACAGTATAAACCGCAAACGCCAGCAAGGGTTTTATCGGAATTATCCATGAGACAGTAGAAAGAAAAGGAGTATATTATGTTAACTAAAGAAGATGTAAAAAATTATAGGGGTATTTTCTCTGCAATATCGCCTATTATAGGAGCTTTCCACCATTCTCCACTGTAGGCTTTTAAAGCTCCAATGATCGTTATTATAAATCCGATAAGCCCTATTAGTGCTGGTAGCCATCCGAAGAGTAGCGTTAAAATACCTAGTCTTAGGAGAGAGAGCACAAACGAGAGTATTATCACCGCTATATCGATTACTATTACTCCAATCCATAAGGTTAGGGACTGCTTAGCGTGAAACATCACGAATTTATCGTTTTTCTTCAGCACGATTGCTATAATAGCGCCTATGATCGTAAGTAGCCAAGCTATTAAGCCGAAAAGTTTGCTTTCATCTGTAACCCCCTCTTCCGCGGGAGGCGGTGGAGGAGGCGGAGGTACTCCTGCTGTCATATTAATCGAAAGAAAGTTTCGTATATCAAGTATTTAAACGTTTTTAGGAAAAAATACTGAAAACAGACAATAACATTTTCTTAAATTCTCCATTTTCTAAATATAATTATTCCAGGACTGGAATCTAAAGTTACAGACGGAAAAGAAGTAAACAATAAAAACGAGTTCTAGGTAATATATCTTGCCGGCAGGATCGCGCTCCGACAGACCCGTAATGGGTTCGGATGAAAGAGCGCCCGGACATTTACAGGATGATTTTTATTTCTCTATATGTTTAAACTTCCAGGTGGCGTGAGTGTTCACGTATCCGGTTAGACGCTGGTTTTGGTTGTCTTTAATAACGGCTTTAATGATTTTAGCGTTGGAGTTTATAGTGGGATGGATAGGAATTGTTATATTCGCTTTTTCCCTTTTCCCATTATTGGGAATAATAGCTGCTATAATCTATCCAATACTTGTAGTCTTTATAATGGGATTCTGGCTTGTGTTTTCCGATTTTGCAAATATTTCAGGTGTAAACGTGGTATGGCTTAGAGAGTCGGAACCTTATGCTTTTTTACTATCTAAAGCAGCTGCGTTAGCCAGGAAGATGAATGTAGATTTCGAGAAGCTAGGAGTCGTTTGGACTCAAACCGTAAACGCTTTCACATATGGCGTTTTTAGGCCGAAAATCGTACTATATAAGGGTTTACTTGATAACTTTAGCGAGGAGGAAATAGATTTCGTAATAGCTCACGAACTAGGTCATATTAAACATAGATGGGTGTGGTTTCTCTATTGCATGGCTAACGCTGTCGTCATATTGCCTCTATTCATGCCTCTCATAGTGAGGATTTTCTTTTACTTTTTCCTTATACCGACTAGACTGGCTTTATTGTGGTTTTCGAGAGAATGCGAATACATAGCGGATAGGGAAGCTGTTCTAGCCACGGGGAATATGGCCGCGGCTTTAACTGCGTTGATTAAACTCGGGAAAGTTAAGGGGGTAGATATCGATCTTAGGAATCTGTCGGAGCGAGATATTGTAGAGAAAGTAGTGGGAGATGCTATAGCTTCTTTAAGCACG
>QMRG01000150.1 GCA_003649235.1 Thermoprotei archaeon
CTCCTGAAGTATTAGCAACTAACACAGGACAACCAGCTGACATCGCTTCGATGGCGCTCATATTAAAGTTCTCATGACCAGGATAAACAAATAGTGAAGCATTTCTATATAATTCGAAAAGTTGAACATCAGATGGACAAAAGATTATCTTTATTTTTTTACCTGCTTTCTTCAACATTTTAAATAACATCAAAATTTTTCTGAAGTTTGGATTATATGGATGTCCATAACCTGCAATTATCAAAGGATAATCTAGAACTTTCATTATTTTATATAAATTATAAAAAGCTTCGTGGTCCATTCTTCCAACAATAAGCATATATCCTTTTTTATCTTTTACAAGCATTTTTTTGGAAACAGGAATATTAACAGTAGGATATAGAATAAAGACTTTTTCCAAAAGATTTTTTAAATTATAATTTTTCATTATTCGTTCAAACGATGTTTTACTGTTTACTAAAACGATCTCTGATTTTATTATATATTCGCGTTCTAACTTTTTAAGCAATTGAGGAAAGATTCTTAATATTTCACCAAATAATGAGCCAGTAATGGGATAAATTAAAATATCATGAAGATAAGAAATAATTAAAACATTTTTACCTTTTCTCTCCATTTTCTTTTTCAACATAAGAGCAACTTGGACAGATGGATTATTATGCGCTATAATAATATCTGAATCTATTTCAATTCTACATTTAACATATAATCCCGAAAATAATCTACCAAAAAACTCATTATCATAAAGATATATCGGCGTAATTTTTACTCTTTTAAACAAATCCCATTCATAAGTTTTTAAAATAGAAACCAATGACGTTTTATATCCATATTTATTAAGCATCGCTGTTTCTATAGCACTTACTCTTTGAACACCACCTGGTTGAGTATTGTGTATAATTGATAGTATTTTCACTGTCATTAACCTTAGGTTTTTAAAATCGTGCTGGGATTATAGAGCCAGCTTATTTAAGCTCTTACAGAAAATTTCGTAAACCTTTTCAACCGTCTCATCCCAGCTAAATTGTCTACTCCATTTTAAAGCATTCTTTGAGAGCCTATTCTTAAGCCCCTCATCTGTTAGAAGATGTACCAGACCCCTGGCTAATGCACTAACATTACCAGGTCGGACGAGCAATCCAGTTTTTCCATGTCTTATGGAGTCTCTGAGTCCGGGTACATCATATCCGACGGCGGGGGTTCCGCATGCATTTGCCTCTATAATGGTAATTGCCCATCCCTCTCTAGCCGATGCCGTTACGTAGACTTCAGCCTCTGCTAGTAGCCTGATCTTCTCTTCTTCTGAGACGTTTATCTTCATGGCTACGTGTTTCCGCAGGTTTAGTCTTCTTATCAAACTGTAGAGTTGTCTTAGATAGCGTTTGGAGCTCGCTCTTCCTGCTATGGTTAGTCTTACATCTGGTATTTCCTTTACTACTTCAGCTAACGCCTTTATGACATGGTGTATCTGCTTGTACCGCATTATTCTACCGAAGTAGATTGTGCTATTAGGTTTCTTCACATATTTCTCTGCCTTTAATCTTAGCTTCCCATATTCTATGCCAGGCGGCACCACATACACCTTCCTATAGCCTAGCCTAGCTAACTGGGTAGCTGTACTTTGAGAAGGGGCTATCACAACCTTATCTCTATAGAAAATCGGTGAGACTCCTCTCTCCAACAGATCCGCAACTGGAGCAACTACAGGTGCCTCGATGTATAACTGGGATGAGGCTATGTGATGAATTATGCATACTATAGGTACGCTTGGGTATAATATGGGAGTGTAGAACGGTACATGATTTATATTCTCGAGAATGATCGTGTCGCTTAAATTTTTCACAAATTTTCTTGATTTAAGCATTATCAACGGTGGTGTATAGTCATAGCCAACTCTGTATATCGTTATATTACGTCCTAAGTTCTCAAATTTACGGGCTTCCAAGTAGTTGCTAGTGAAACATATGATCTCGTCAAATAACCCATCTAGCCGTCTTAAGATGTTGAACAGGTAGATTTCGGATCCACCTGCTCTAGGATGGCCGAGGTCTCTCCAGCTGAAAACGATGAGCTTCAACCTAGTTAAAACCTTCTATATAAGGATCCTAGTAGCCGTCGTATAAGCTTGAACTCCAGGATCGGCTTGAATCTACTGTAGTAAATTCGAAGCCTTATCAGAGAGAGCAGCATTCTAATGGAAACTTTTAGAAGCCCCCTTATCTTACTCAATTCCCTATCGTGTCTCCAGGTTACTCCGACCTCCTTGACATCAAAACCACTTCGGATAGTAGAGTAGATCAAATTTACGTCGAAAACATAATCCGTTATGAAGAGCTTCTCACATATTCTCTTTAAAGTCTCCCTCTTCAGCACCTTAACACCGCACTGAGTATCCTTAATCTCTCTGAGTTCTCGAAACATGAGTCTAACTAGAAGATTGAAGACCCGGCTTAGAATGATCCTGAGTACAGGCTCACCGACGACTATCTTGGAGTCATCCACATATCTAGAGCCTATAACAAGACCACAATCCTCAGCCTCACGTATAAGCCTGAATAAATCTACTGAAGGAATCGGGTTATCGGCATCCAGCATAACCAAATACTCTCCTCTAGCATGTTGAAACCCCTTGATCAAAGCCCCTCCCTTACCGAGTTTCCTAGGATAGCTCAGCGGGATTAAACGGTCGTGGTATTCAGCCATTCGAAGAACTATCTTATCGGTTCCATCATCGCAGCCATCCATGACTACGATTATTTCATACTCAACTGCCTGTTCATCGAAGAAAGATATCAAAGAACGTAGGGTATACTCGATACGCTTAGCCTCGTTATAAGCCGGTATTATTATGGAGATCTCCGGGCTAGCGATCCCCCTATCCCCCTCTACACCTCATATAGCATACCAATTGCAGCACCACTCCTATAACCAAACTGTAGTATGCGTATTCAGCTAACAGGTTAGCCACCTTCTCTAAACCCATACTTAAGTACCCAGCAGCTAGTAAAAGCAACAGCATAAACATGGTTATGAAAGGACTTCCCCAGTTATCCTTGAAATATTCCGATGGCTGGAATGTGTATACTTCTCTGCAGACTCTAATCCGTAAGACTATCCTGGTCTTTCTCATCGGGTTTTCGTTTCCCGCTGTTAGACGCCTAGGTAGACTGACGTGTTAAGCTTCATAAAGCCGAGGTACTCTATAAAACTTCGCTCTGTAAGCCAGAGCCTGACATAGGGGGCCCATGCTAAAACCCCCTTCTCTACCAAGCATGTATACATTCGTTTAACGATCTCCAACCCGGCTCGTAAGGCTTGAGTTTTAGGCGTAGCCGTAAGCTTCTCTACTATAGGCTGAAGCAAACCTAACAGAAACCTGTTGACTATGTATTTAACTCTTCTAGCGTAGAGCATGCAAGCCTTATAGAATGCACGTTCAACCTTATCGAGTTTGTACAGGTTACCGTTTCTCAAACCCTTAACCCAGTAGCGTCTAAGCTCTAGATAGCTGAGCATAATCCACACCTTAAGTAAACAATATTCTAAAAGAGAACCAAGTCTCTCACGATATAAATGTTTATCCATAGAACGCCGTGAAAAATAAGTGTCAAACCCAGAGATTATACAGACCTCTAGACACCCAGTATCCATGGGGTTCTAGACTGATCTAGACC
>QMRG01000151.1 GCA_003649235.1 Thermoprotei archaeon
GGGATTCGCTTGTTCCGGTATTGAAAAAACCCAGACTCCTTTCGTGTTAACAGTTACAGATAGAGAGGGTAGAGAGAAAATACTGGCTATTGGAGGCGAAGCTTTATCTCTTAAGTCGCCAAGCGAAGTTCACTGGGATTTAGTAGACCAATGTAAAGTCGTGTATATGGGGGAGATACGTAAAGAAGCAGCTGAGCTCATATCCTCATATTCTAGGTCTAAAGGCAATATAGTCGTTTACAGACCCTCCTTACTATTTCTAAAATATAGGCTCGAAGATCTATCCGAATTCCTAAATAGAGTAGACGTCCTAATAGTAGATGATGCAAGTCTGAAAGAGTTGGGCGTTAAAGAGGGCGAATACGGAAAACTGCTAGAATCTGGGGCAGACGCGGTTATTAGAGTAGGCGCAGATGGAGTATACCTCTACACGGAGAATAAGACTTTCCATAAAAAAATGGGCATCAGGAATACGCGGTTTTTCGGCGATTTATTTTCGGCAGGTTTGATCAAGGGCTTGCTTAGCGGGAAAAGTGTAAGAGATGCTGTTGAAGAGGGAATTAAAATAGCTAAAGAAATTAAATATGGTGTTACGTGAGTAAGTCTTTGGCTTTTTCCACGGCTTCACTCGTGTAGAGTTTATAGGGCCCGAGCTTGCCGCCGAAGTTGGTAGCTGTGATTTTAACTACTCCTTTAACTTTAGAGGCTGCTATTATGCCTACACCCATAGCCTTCAACACGTCGTCGAATGTTAAGCCGTTGATAACTATCTCGTAGATGCACCTAACTCCCTCTGGTACGAGAGTATCTTTGACTTTATCTCTTATAGTGGGGCAGAGCAGGTGGTTTGTCGTAGCGG
The DNA here is from genome assembly GCA_003649235.1 of Thermoprotei archaeon. Lineage (GTDB taxonomy): Archaea > Thermoproteota > Thermoprotei > Thermofilales > B69-G16 > B69-G16. The sequence continues at coordinate 860 of QMRG01000151.1, forward strand.
TCAGCTTCGGGTATTTTAGAGAGCCTACCTTAGAGCCAGACCTAACTATGCCGCCAGGGAACGGTAGAATAACATTTTTACAGTACTTCCTTATACTGTAAACAGCAGTCTCAGCGGCTTCCAAACCCGAATCTCCATCTCTCGCCAATATAATTATGTTACCGCCGGCCACAGCTTTTAAAACTCCTATAGCATCCTCGATGATAAACTCGCCTTCCATAACGGGTATATGCCAGAGCTTCATTCCATCCCTTTCTTCGAGGTATTCGAAGCCATCGCCAAACTTCGCCAAAGACTCGCCTATCTTCATTTTCCTCTTAACTTTTCTCAAACCGTCGAAAACAGCGGATGTCGGAGAAGTCAAAACGCACTGACCTATTCTAACTAAAGTCTGGAATTTAAGCTCGGGCACAGACCTATGGTATATATGGACTAGAACTCCTGGCCTCTCATCGGGGGTAGAGCTGGGAGCTACGAGCTTCTCAACCCCTGCCTCCGCCGGAGCCATTATTATGGAAGTAGCAAACCCAGTGGATACTCTCGCAGCGGTTAAAGCCCATTTCCTATTCTTAGCTGTTATCAAAAACCTCGTAGCGTACATAGGGAATGCTTCGGCAAAAGTTTCCTCAACCTCCACGCCATTTAAAAACATAAAACCCACCATGATTACCTTAACGAAACTATATAATGTGAATACTAATACATTAGTAAATAAAGATTATATTCCTAGTATTTTTCGAGCACATTTGTAAGCTTCCTCTAACTCGAAGAATCCCTTCGGAGCTTCTAAAGCCATTTTTATCAATTCCATTTCTACCTGGTTCTTTAAATTGCCTATCGCTAAAGCTCCTATACCTAGAATATTGCCAAGTATTGGCTTACACTTTTTAGAAGGCTTAAGCCCCTCTATCCCGGTTGGCGGAACAGCGTTAACATCAGCGACAACTCTACACTTTTCCAGTTTTTCAAGCACGGATTTCGGTACTAGCTGTACTCCAGGCGGGCCTGTAGTTATAACGACCTCCACGTCTTTACAAGCCTCGAATATCTCCTCGGGCGCTTTAGCCGGGCCAAAGCCTTCAACTCTCTCTACGCTCAACTTTTTATTTATCTCCTCGCTTCTTTTCAATGCCCGCTCGCGAGATCGGGAAACTATCCTAACTTTAGCTCCATCTTTTGCCAATAGATAAGCGGCACTTCTTCCAACTCTACCAGTGCCGCCGATAATCGCATACTTTACCTCTATGGGTTTTACTCCGCAAACTTTCTCTAGGCAGTGTTCTACCATAGCGACGAGAGCGGCAGCTGTCGTATACCCTCCTTGAGGATCAACGACTGTCGCTATTTCAAATGGGGGAAACATGGATTTTTTAGCAATTTCAGCAATCTCAACACAGAGTTCAGGCTTGTTTCCCCCGATAAACATAGCAGTATGCTTTACGCCTTCAGGTCCCCTGGGGAACATAGCGTCCAGAATTAATTGCTTACAGTTTTCGGGCGTAACCTCCCCATAGTATATTACGTGGTCTGCGCCAGCATCGTATATCATTTGAATATCAAAGGGGCTTGGATGCTTATCCGTACTAAGAAATATCATAATTTTTTTGAAACTTATGGCTGGTCACCGGGTTATAATAAGAGATGCTCACTAATTTAAGTTTTATGGAATAATGAACAAAACATATGGTAAAAACTTAGCATTCTTCGCGACACATAGTTACAGAATTAATGGCTATATTTCAAAAATCTAAATTTAGAGAATAAGATAAATTTTATATCCACAGTTTGAGTATTTATTGAAAAAGCAAATAAATCCAAGGTAAACATATAGGTGAACTTTAAATGTACGAAAAGTATCAAATTATAAAGAATTCTGAGCTTGCTCCTCGAATAAAAGAGATGGATATTTATACGCCGCTTATAGCTAAGGTTGCTAAACCGGGTCAGTTCGTTATAGTAATGCCCGATGAAAAGGGAGAAAGAGTACCGCTAACTTTAGTCGATTGGGATCATGATGAAGGATGGATTCGTCTGGTATTTCTAGAGATAGGAGTTACTACTATGAAAATAGGTATGAAAAAGGTAAATGAAAAGCTATTTTACGTCGTCGGACCATTGGGGAACCCCTCTCATATTGAAAAGTATGGAACCGTCGTCATGGTCGGAGGTGGGGTTGGAGTCCCAGCGCTCTACCCTATAGCACGCGCTTTGAAAAAAGCTGGCAATTACATAATATCGATAATAGGCGCGAAAACTGCGAACCTGCTAGTTTACGAGGATAGGATGAGAGAGGTAAGCGACGAGCTTTACGTAACTACAGATGACGGCAGTAAAGGCTTTAAGGGTTTCACTACTGACGTACTTAGAAAGCTTCTAGAAGAAGATAGGAAAATAGACGTTGTCTGGTCTATAGGACCGGCCATAATGATGAAGGTATGCTCTGATATTACTAGAAACTATAAGGTTAAGACTATTGTGAGTCTTAACTCGCTTATGGTTTGTGGGATGGGTATGTGTGGTGCGTGTAGAATTACCGTGGGAGGAGAAACCAAGTTTACATGTGTCGACGGGCCGGAATTTAACGGACATTTGGTAGATTGGAACGAACTACTACTGCGGTTAAACATGTATCGTAAGGAGGAAGAATACGCTTTAAAAAAGCTACGTGGTGAGGAGAATGAGTAAGGTAAAGCCTAGAATTAAGATTCCTAAAAGACCTCCCGAAGAGCGTATAAAAGATTTCAACGAAGTAGCTCTAACCCTCACCGAGGAACAGGCGCTGCAAGAAGCCTCTCGATGTCTACAGTGTCCAA
>QMRG01000152.1 GCA_003649235.1 Thermoprotei archaeon
CGCTTATTGACTTTCTTCTTCCATGACTTGAAATAAAATGGCATGAGATCGAGCCAACGAAGATAAAATAATTGAATGTGGCATAGGCGTCTCGTTTTCGAGTAAACACTTCTTTCTACAAGGCACTAAAATAAAGCTTAATATCAGCTACTCCTAAAGCTTAGGCTGGTATCTGATGGATCGACAAGAATTGAGATCTTAAAGAGGTTTGTTAACTCCAAGACATTAGTTGGGACATATTTTATTGATGTCGGAGTTGGCTCAGGCGATTTTTATGGTGTGATTGATGCGGTTTGTGTGCTCGGTTTGAGACCTGGAAAGGAACCCTCAATCTTCACGCGTTGCTTGGAGTTTCTCTTGTTGAAGCTGCCTCTTGACTTCTCCCATCCTTCTGAGATATTCATCCAGCTGCTTCCTCGTTAACTCACCCTGCCTTATCACATTCTTGAGATAGCTCCTTCCCCAAATATTCCACGGTGGAGTCCTCGCGAGGGACTCGTGCGCGATCTCGACCTCTAGCGCGGCCCTCTTAAAGAAGACAAAGGCAGTGGTCTTTTGCAGCTTCTCCTAACCCAGTTATGAAGAACATAAAGGATTTATCTAACTTAAACCTTTTCTATACCGTGGAGTCATCGTTGCCAGAAAACATAGATCGAGTTATATCCCTATTAGAGAAACGAATAGACGAGCTTGATAGCAAGCTTAACCAATTAAATCAACAATTTAACAAAAGAGCTAACACTCTTGATACTTCTGTAGAAGAGCTGAAGAATCAGTTGGAAAAGCTAAGAGCAAGTGTTACCGGAGGCATGATGCTGACTTGGACTATTTCTTTAACATTCTTCTTGCTACTAATCTCAAGTCAAGAAGGTTTATTTAAGTTAATTGATCAGTTTTCGATGCTTATTTCCTCTTTGGAAAGGGTTGGAACTTTCGATACAACGTATATCCAACATTTGAAAAACGAAATACTTAAGGCAATAATTCAAAAGGCATGTGAAATAAAATGTGACATTGGTGATTTAGCAGAAAAGTTAGTGAGACATTTCAGTCCTAGTCAGCTGCTATCCCCCGAAACCAAAAACCTTGTAAGAAAAAGTTTCGGGCAAGAAGCTCTAGAGATATGGGAAAAGATAATCAAGTGATCTCAGGTCCTAGATCCATGACATTCTTTTTGTTAGAATGTCCTGAAACCGCTTTATTAAGATGACTTAAAGAAAGTCGAGAACTAATCAAGGGCTTTCTGAAGACAAGTTTTTAACTAGAAGTTGTTGGATTGATAATCATAGATGAGGCGCGGAACAGCCATTCTGATAATAATTTCTTTCGCTCTCGTAGGGCTCATCGCTTACTACCTGTATCCCCGTATGATTTCGACGAAAAACATCGTCGTAGCATACAGTACGATTTTAACTGCTGATGAGGCTATGAAGAAATTTATCCAGAAACACATAACCGAATTTAAAGAGCTGGAGAAAGCTGGAGTAGTCTATTGGGATCCTTCGCGTGGAACATACGTTTGGACTGGTAAATGGGGCCCTCGTCTCGAAAAACTTCGAGAATTGTACAAAGCTGAAAGCTACAAAGAATTTTGGATATTTGGAATGGTAAGGGATGTAAGCTACTGGGATAGTGGATATTATGAGGTTAAAGTCGATGACGGTACATATATACTACCTCTTTTCTGCAAATCAGCACCTAAGACCGGAGACAAAATATTAGCAAGGGTCATGTGGAACGGCACACGGCTAATAGCATTAGAGACATACAGATGGATCCTTTGAAAATGCAAAATTCATTTTTCACTTGGTATCTTCACTTTTGAGTCAAAGAGGTCCGAAGCATCCTTGGGAGGAGCTTTATATTTAGAGCTATTACCTCGATCATTATCGGAGCAATAGAGGGCCATTTGAAAACAAATCGCATGGTGCTAATAGCTCATATCGCATATAATATTGGATCAACTATAGGAGCATTGATAGGATTATACTCCGGCATAGCAACTGGCTTACTAGTTGAAGAATTTAAAGAAGCAGTTTACAAGAGTAAGATGAAAAACTTGTCGAAAATTGAAGACAACGGCATTATGGCGCATTTATCCGATACTTTATTGGAGCAATAGTGTTTAGGAGTGATCGGGGGCTACCATAGGAGTATTCGCTAGTTCATTTACGGAGGTATTAATTAAGGTCTCAAGAGAACACAAATAGATTTCGAATTGCTAAATCAGTAAATTGCACAACGCTTTAGCAAATAAGCCCTCTTTTGAGAAGAAGGGGCTACAAATAGCTGCTGGATGAGGGATATGCGGGGGTGGATTATCATCAAAATTTACCGGTAACTAATCACGAGAAGCACTATCTCCAAATAGATCTTTCAAGCTAACCTCCTCTTGCGATGGTTTAAGAAACAGGACTTTCTCATCTCTAGCGTCTATTTGTATAACGCCGGTGGCTGGACGGACTTTGTCGGCTGATACATTCAAGTAGAATTTGTAGTTCCCAAGTTTCAACGCGCATCTTATTCTGCGAATATATCTCATATTCGATGACTTAGGAGGCTTGCCGACATGTTCTTGTATTAACTCCTTCTCAGTTCCATATTCTGAGAAGACTCGCAGATAATACTTTTCGTTGCGTTTGATGATATCTAGAAGGGCCACCCTATTTCTCTGACCAGGCGCAATGTTTGTAATATGCTTTAGAGATAATCCATCAAGTCCATGCGCCTGATAAGGTACTTCAGGTATCATCCATGGAACCGGCTCGCCCTCGACCCTTACAGTTTCATATGGGACTAGCGGTCTATCGTCGTCTATCAATTCTCCCTCCGGGATTAGGTCATCCTTTTTCAAAGACTCTTCTCGTCCATTCTGTATTTTCCTTATTGTTATAAAAGCTCTCGCATCTCTGGCGATTTCCCTTCCAGCGGCATTCTCTACTTCAGCAAAAACTCTCACAGAATTTTCAAACTTGTATATACCCCATCTAACAATTTTCAGCTTTGGATTCCTGAGTTTGTCATTCGCTCTATAAGCTATTAACAAACCTAAAAGCGTCAGCACCGGGCTAGTTACCGCAAGTAATGTGTTTGGCTGAACGGTTTTAACATATTCTGGAATCCAAAAATATGTAGACGCAACAAGTACGAAGATTAGAGTCAATAGAATAACATCAACTTCTCCTTTTAGGTACTCTTTAAGCTCCTTCCACACCACATTTTGAACGTCTTTTCGTAGAAATATAAGATTGTCGCGGTGATTTGTTAACCCGCCTCTTCCTTGATAATCTCAGTCGCTAAAAGAGACGAAGTTGGAGGAGATTACCACTTATTCCATTCTCAACGTATCGGGATGGAGAAGAATTCTTCTCAGAAAAAAGAAATACTGCTTACATCCTTGCAAACGGAGTCGTAGAGACATGCGAAATGGTAAGGGAGTTAATAACGCTGGTTACGGTTATTCGATAACCAACTTATTATCTGAGATTGAACGAATAGTGAAAGTCCTATAAATCAAAAATTCTGCTCTTAATTGGCGTATGTCCGTTTCTGTAAGGAGATTGACGAGATCTGGAAATGGTGATGGACTCACTTTCACGAATCCTTTATTGAATCAACTCTAAAGCTCTATAAGAAATA
>QMRG01000153.1 GCA_003649235.1 Thermoprotei archaeon
ATAACTGCGGCAACACAATCATTAAGCAAATAGGTTGGTAAGCCATACTCTTCTTCCAGCGGTTTAACAAGCGGAACAAAATCGAAGGGGAAATTTGTAGGTTTCATTAAGCCGCCTTTCTTAATGTCAAGTGGTCCAGCTGAACCTATACCTATTCCCTCAATTTTCTTAATGCTGGTTTCTTCACTTACAAGCGAGTTAATCATTCTGATTATCTGTTTGCTTATACCTTCAGGACCTCTACTTTTATCGGTTTTTTCATAGATTTTTTTGAGTATTCGTCCATCGCTATTTCCTAATGCAACTCTAACATTTGTTCCACCTAAATCTATGCCTATAGCTAGCTTTTCAGTCATAGGTAATTCTCCCCGAATAAACTATTTGACTGTTCTAGAATATAGAAATATATACAAAATTTTTCCTTTACTATCTTTTGAAGAATCATGCTTAAGCGGATTCTACTCTACTCGTTTGCCGCGATCTTCTTGGGAATAGTAGTTATGTTACTTCCATTAATACTTTATCTTCCAATGTTAGCATCGACCACAATGCAGCAGGCTTTGCCGGCAACAGAAGAGAGCGGAAAGGCTTCACGCACTTTATCCTTAAGCGAAGCAGCTCAAATTTATGGCAAAAATGACATAGCGGTTGGGGGAAAGGAAGCTGCTGTTTTCTCCCCACTAAATATATTGATTCCTCTCCTACTTGTGGTTTTAGCCGGACTTCTTGCAGCTCTAGTAGTCAGAATCATTGCAGGCGAAAAATTAGGGTTACAATTAGAGAGTTAAGCTACAATCAACCGCCCAATTTAATCTTCTTATTCACTCATAATCGTTTATTTCCAGATCTTCCATATCTAAACTCTTCGCTCCGGGAGACGCCAATTTAATTAGGTCTTCTTTCCCATCAGAATAGCCGGATGCTATTAGTATATCACCTGCTTCAATTCTAGTGCTAGGTTTAGGCCTGATACATCTATCTTTCTTTCTTATAGCGAGAACCCACATCCCTGTCTCCTCAGGTATACGCGCCTCCCTCAAGGTCTTATTTACTAAGGGCGAGTCCCGGCTCACTTGAACATATACAACCGTCTCTTCAGCCTCCTCTATAGTCATCCTTAGAACTGGGTGAGGTTCAATCCCTCTTAGGATAACTTCAGCTATTTCAGTTGCTGCGTCAGATATTTTTTCAGCCGCAACGCCAAGTCTTACAAGCCCCAGTATGCCCTTTATTTCGCGTTTGCCAAATCTACTGGACAGAACCAGCAGCTCAAATTCCGTGTGTAGCTTGTCAATTTGCTCTTCAAGAGCATATACTTCCTCGGCTAGTTCTTTACTATTTAGCATGAGCGCTGAGTAAGCCAAGTCTATCATAAGTTCCGAAATATTCTTAAGCTCGGCGAATCTATCGACTATTTCCTTAAATTTTTCTGCTTTTCTTAAAGCTTTAAACTCTATCTCCTTGATTCTCGTAGACTTGCCTCCAGCCTCCTCCTTGAATTCATTTATACCGCTTTGGGTTCCACGCACAATTAAAATATCCCCGTTTCTGATAGATTCTTCATCCTTCGGGTTTATTATCCAATCTCGGCCTCTACGAATGGCTATTACATCGATTCCCATAGATGCTAAATCCAGGTCATCTAGTTTTTTACCTATTATGGGGGAGTTTTCTGGGATGCTGATTCTTGCTAACCTCTCTTCAACTTTATCAAATATTTTCGCTATAATTGGGTGCACGCCAATGTTTTGTAAAACTATTGCCGCTATGTCTCCAGCTGCATCTGAAATCTTATCGGCTGCTGAGGCAACCCTTGCGACACCTGATAAAGTCTTCGCATCTTCAGCGTCTCTTGCCGCTATCATTATCTCCATGTTTAGGAGGTAAGCCAGCATATCCACTCTTTCTTCGAGCTCGATAACATCTTCGGCAAGTTCCTTATCGTTAAATAAGGCAGCTGAATAAGCTAAGTCAATCATTAATTCGCTGAGGTTTTTCATTTCTAGGAGAAGCTCTCTAACCGATATGGGCTGGTATGTAATTTTCTCTTTCTTATGCATACTCAGCTGTCTCTCTCCCTAGATTTTAAATATTTTAATTAGGAATATTTTAAATCTACCTATTTTTCCTCATGCTAATGTAAGATTATTGCGATAAATAAAGCGATTGTTGTTATATTATCGGCTAAAGAACTCTCTATCGGAATAACAAAATTGTCGGGATCGAAACCACCTTTAAAGGCGAGGATTGAAATGACGTATGAAATGGCAACTATGATGGGAATAGCAATAATATTTGTTAGTAGTAGAAGATAGGTGAATCCAACAAATATTAATGCATCAATTATTCCATTTAATAGTAGAGACAAAAATGAGAGAGAAATAAAAATTATTATTGAAACTAACCATGAACTCAATATTTGCTTTTTAATTTTACCTATAGCGGTAAAAGATGGGTTAATGAAGCCTAACGCTAACCTTGTTGTCGCTATTGAACCGACAACTGAACCGACATCGCCTACCGTATCAATTAAGGCCGGATAAATCGTATATACTTCCCTTCTATCTTTAATTATTACGCTTATTTTACCTAAGAATGTGCCAGTTAGATTAACTATAAACGCTACTATTATGAGCGTTAGGAGAACTTCTTTTATATCCTTGATGAATTCTCTATCACGGATATTGTACATAAGTGTGAGAGAGGAAATAATCAAATAAAGGACATCAATAAGCGTTATAACGGTTTTTCCGATTCCGCTAAAGAGAAAAAACAGAATGGCTGTAAGCATGTAAAAGACTGTTATCACTATATCCGCAACCGTAGACATAATGGGATAAACAACTACATCTGGATCCAGTCCCTTCTTAAAGGATATGAAGGACACGATAGTAGTAATAAAGGAAATCGCCAATCCAAAAGCCATCGTCGCCATAACAAATAACGTGATGTTTAGAAGGTCCGAGAGCGCTACCCCCCAAAGGAATACGCCGAGAACCATAGCGATCGAGCTCATAAATAGACTTGTTATCAACGTTGTCACGATAATTGCTTCAAAGAGCTTATAGAAAAGCTTTGTATTCCCAAATAACTTCGGGTATATTGTGCCAACATGAAGAGCGGTACTCAATCGGCCAGTAAATATTCCACCTATCATACCCCTAGCGCTTAAAATTGCTGGATAAACTGCAATAATCCACGGTGAAAAACTGAAGATGTAGGTCTGAGAGGCAATAATTAAGCCAGCTAGTAGGCCGACAAGATCAAAGCTGAATGATAATAAACATTCCTTAAAAGTTTTAAAGAAGGAATCCTGAGAGAAAATGCTGATGTCACTCATGAGAAATAGCCTCCAAAAAATCGTATGGTGAGGAAAAATTCACGAATAAATAAGTAAGTACACAATTACATGGATGGTTCTGGGCGAGAAACGGGAGCTTCCGCTTTAAACGTGAAATCTCGAACAATAATCTGACGTATGTAATTACTTTCGTCATCTTCTGAACCTTCCTCACCGCTCAACTCCACTAGCCCTCCCTCATATAATGTGCAAATCTGCACATATACCATAACTTTAAAGAGAGTAGAATAAAGATCCTTAAATAGGTTTTTAGCTTATCTATTTGTTTAA
>QMRG01000154.1 GCA_003649235.1 Thermoprotei archaeon
AAAATTTCTAAGGCTTTAGGGTATGGAAGCCCTGTTGATAGGAGGAAGTCTTTGAATAGCTCGTTTACGCTAGTGGGTTTGCAGTATTCTTTAACCAGCTGGACTAGGTGAGAGGTTTCAGGTTTTCTCAAAATCTCTACTAGATGGTATTTTACTAGCGAAGCTGTTTTAGAATCGCTAGGCTCGGACGATACGACTCCCATGTGGGTGAACCTATGTTTTTTCTTTATCTTCTCGGCTCTAGCTTTCCAATCGTCCTGGAAAGCGAAGTTTAGGTAGCTGTCATAGGTTATATTACTGTCCTCGAACACGTATCCACAGTTTCCGCATACTAGGAAATAATCCCTATTCCTAACCAGGCGTGTACAACCGCAGATGGGGCATTCCATAATTACTATTTTAGTAATAGGATATATATCTATTACTATTTTAGTAAAATTATAACTCCTCTCCAAGCCCCAATTCAGCCATTTTAGATACTTTAATGGCGAAAACTCTGTCGTATTTAATCTTCACGGTAATAAGAGATAATATGAATTCATCGTCTTTCAAAAGCCTATAGATATCATCTTCAAACTTCAAACCATTCATGATGAGCTTTCTAACTGCCTCATACTTGCTTATACCGTTTCTAGACGCGTAATCCAAAATTCTGTCGTAGACTTCCTCACTCACCCTAGTCCTAATCCACTTCAAGCTCCCACGATAAGTGCTACTCAAACCTAAAAATGTCACTGAAAAGTAGCACATCCCAGCTGAATAGAGTAGCACAGAATATGGCACAATCTAACACACGTTAAAATTAAATTTTAAGTGCTACTTATCGTGCTACTCTGTTAAACTGTATAAAATTCTATACTATTCTTCTTCCAATTCGCCCTTTTCGATTTTTTCTAGGAATTCTTCAAAGCTTTCAATTTCAAATGTGTATAGGTATTTGATAAATGGCTGTTTTTCAGGGTCTACGTATGGTATTATTTTGATTTTAGATTTCACCATATACAAGTTTATTACTTTTATTAAAATTATAAATTTTATCCTATTTTGAAGAAGGCCTCACTACTGTAAATTTAGACATACTGCTCAACCTAGCCAATCTATCCACGGCTTCAACTCTTACTTCAAAAACTAAACCTTCTTTTTCACGTCTCCTCCAAGCCCAGTAGCATACACGCTGGATCATCATTCTCTTAGCTATACCAGATGAGACTACCAAGTAAATTTTATTGAATATTTCATAATAGGCGTCGAGCATTTTCATAACTTGTGATATTGGATTGCCCATAGACTCACATTCAATTAATACTTTAACTTCTCTACCACTACTATTAACAGCGTAAACTGCTAGATCAGCTCTATGAGATCCATTAGAATACTTGAAATAACATTCAGAAGGCTCCTCCAACTCTGTAATAACCCGATAACCTGCGTGTCTAAGCCTAGTCTCGGCTTCTTTAATCAATTCCTCATTGCCCATGTATAATCCTTTTTCTTTTAAAACCTCCGAGTGTAGCATGCTCCAAGGCTTACCCAGTAAAACTTCTGAAGCTACTTCTCCGTGTGGACTTGGGAAATAAACTCGGAAAGTTCTGTGTCGACTCCTCGACTTAATCTTTAAAACGTCTAAGAAGCCTATCCGCCGAAGCTTTTCCAATAGCTTCTCCGCTCTATTCCTACCTACTCTAAGTTCTTCTGAGACGCTTTTAACAGTGCAAAAACCCTCCAATACGAGTTTTAGAATTTCCCTCTCAACAGGCTCTAACCTGCCCAGCCTAACCTTTATAGCTTCTGAATCAACCATAGGCTGCGAATCCTCAATAGATTTTAAACTTGGAGCTGCTAGAGTAGAGCCTTCCCTATACTCTCTATTCCTAAGCTCGTCAAGCCCCTCAACGAGAACCGTGATAAAATCTTCTAGACTTGAAGGCTTTTTTTCGCTGTAAAGTTTCGGAAAGAAAAGCTTTACAGTAGACTCTAGTCTTTTCTCCGCGTTTTCAAGTTTTTTACGCAGTTTCTCGTTTTCTTCTCTAATCTTCTCTAAGATAGCACTTTGCTGGATGAGCAGTGCTTCCAGCTCTTTTCTTTTAGAGTCTCCTCTTTTGAAAATACGGATCAATCCCTACCCCTCCTAGCCAAAACAGCCGTCCAAGGATTATCAGATACAAAGTCGGGCAATTCACTAACTATAGGCTCTGCCGAGGGCTCTACTGTAACTAATTTCCCACGGGTTAATTCCCTCAATAAATGGTTTTGCTCTTCTAAAAGCTTTTTAATAGCTCTAAGCTCTTTCAGAATCTCGCTCTCCTCGAGTAGGCTGTTTATCGCAGCTCCCAGGCTTAATCCTTTCCGCCTAGCATAGGATTTAAGCCTATCTTTCACATTTTTAGAGACTTTCACCGTCGTATAGTCCAAGGCCAACACCTTGGTATACTCGCTGTATACTTCTCAAGTTAGAGAAAGCTAGGTTTAAAAACGGGTATTCTTAAAGTATACCTGTAATGAAGGAGAGTAAGAGGTTTAAAAGTAGAAAGAGGAGAAAAGATAAATCTATAGTAGAGCTTTATGCCTTGAAAGAATTAATGCCAGTTAAAGAATTATTTGATGGAAAAAGCTGTTAGAGCGGTTCGAATAGATCAGCTTTAACCAGTATAGGCTCTGCCTGGAATAGTTCTTTAACCTTCTTTTTAACAGTTATACAGTATCCTACTGGGAGCTTCTGGAGGAATCTAGCGTATTCGTTCGCGAACCTTGCCGGATCCTTGCCCAGCAGGTATACTATGGTGTATACGTCCTGCTTATCACTGCCCGGCGCCTGAAGGTTAAGTCTGAAAGCTACGATGTTCATAAGGTTAGCCAAAACCATAGGGTTTAGCCTGCCTGGATACTGTACTATAAAAGCTCCATAGAGGTTGTAGGCCCTGCCTTCAGCAGCCAGTTTTCCCCAAACGTCCTCCGTGATGTTTACGGCTTCCGCAGAGTATTTCTTTTTGACGTCGAATGCTACTTGATGAGCTTCTTCTACAACAACTAGGATCGGAGTGAAGTAAGGTCCGTTATGTTTAGCATGGTAGTATAGGGCGAAAACTATGAGCGATAATATGAATGGCTTATCTGTATCCGCCATCCCTCCTGCTTCGAAATCAACAAAGTCGTTCTTTAACACCAGATCTACAATATCTGTCTCCGAGTCCTCGCCGAATAGCGGCTTAAGATCGCCTTCAGAATAAGCCCATAAGCGGTCAAGGATTTTATCGTAGATGTCTAGCTTATCAAAGCTTACTTTTCTCTTAGCCATTCTCTCCCTCTCATCTAGTATGCTCTCGTAGAGGTCTTTAAGACTAGGATAGCTGGGGGCATATTCAGCGTAGAGATTCCACAAGTGTTTCCTCATAACAGCCATACTCCTAGACCCTAAACCATACGCTACTACAAACCACTCTAAAACAACTCTCATCCACTCCCTCCAAGGCACTCCTCTAGGCGGTCTAAGAGGATTCCACCGCAGCCTAGGCAGTTTCTCGTGTTCGTAGAGAACGAAAAAACCGGCATTCCCTAAAAGACCTAACAATCTACGCCACTCAAACTTCCAGTCTATAACCACAACTTTAAACCCTTTACTAGCC
>QMRG01000155.1 GCA_003649235.1 Thermoprotei archaeon
TATTGGAAGAGGAGAAGAATATAGCTTTCAAGTATATGGATCAGATTAAAATCGAGCGGGAAGAGTTTGAAAAAGTAAAGTCTGAGATAGAAGCCGAAGAGAGGGAGAAGATAGAGGAAGTGGAGCGGTCTTATAAGGCTAAGTTTGAAGAATTGAAGTCTAAACTTGGAGAGTTAAAGAAGAGGGAGAAAGAAGCACTAGACCTGCTTAGAGAGGCTAAGGAGGCTCAGGATAATACACTAATTATGATAGCCGAGAACGATTTAAAAAATGTTAAAAAGCAGATGGAGATGGTCAATAGGAAACTTAAAACTCTCGAGGAAGAGAAAAGATTTGAAATTTCTAGACTTAAAGAACACTATAAAAACTTGATTGAGAGCGAGCGTAGGAGGATTATGGTTACAGAAACTAAAAGAGATGAAGAGGTAAAAGAGAAGGAAAAAGTGAGGTTGAGCCTGTTATCTTACTCCGACTATATAAAAGATAGGATTAATAGGCTAATAGCCGATAGGGTTAAATTCCTCGAAGAATTGGATAAGGCTATTGTTAAATTCCTGCATGTTCCAGGTGAAGGAGCTATAGTTAAGATTTACATACCGTTTTACGTTATCCAGTATTCTTCGCAAAAGAAGGTTAGAGCGTTCTCGCTGTTCCCGGTTAAAATAGGTAATCCCGGATATTTCGCCAGGCTTTTCGGCAGACAAGTTCCTGTGGAAGAGAGGAACCGCCTAGTCTACGGAATACAAACCCACCTAGATAATCTATTACAATCGAATCCAGAAGTTTATAGACAGGTAAGCGAAAAGGCTTCTCAAAATAACCTGTTATTAAAAAGCGAGTTTATAGCGCGTCTCAGGAAAGGGCTAAATGAACTAGTAAAGAGCCAGTGGCTTGAAGAAACAGAAGCCAATACTATACTCAATAATATCCAGACCCAGCTTCAACCACCACCTCCACCGTAATTATTCTTGTAAACCCCGTATTTTATTTACTATTTAAACGAGGTAACGCTTAACTCCCAGACAACAGCTTCACTTCTGTCTACAATTAATATCCTGCTTCTACCGCTATCTGAAATCAAAATTTTCCCATCAGGAAGCAAATCTGCATCATAGGGTAGGCGAAGCCCCGTAAAGCTCCAAACTATACTACCTTCAGGACTTACCTCTATAACCTTGCCATTTCTCGAATCTACTATTAGAGTATTCCCGTTAGGAAGTCTATCGGCGTCTCTAGGCCAGTTAAGCCCGTCTTCATATATCCAAACTACCTTGCCCGAAGGATCTACTTCGAGAATTCTATTGTTCTCCGAATCACATATAATCGTATTTCCATTCGGAAGACGGTCAGCATTATGCGGAAACTTTAAATGTGATAAATCGTTTCCCGGAACTCCTGTTTCGCCGAACTGCCATAGAATATTGCCGTTTAAGTCTATCTCGATTACCCTATGGTTATCTCTATCGGTGATAAGTATGCGATTATCATCGATAAAGTCGGCGTCATTGGGATATTTCAGTTTAGACCCGTCGCTAAGCGTTATTTCATCTGTGCTCCAGATTATCTGTTTTATGTTTCTATCCACTATTATAACGCGGTCATTCCCAGTATCCGATATTAAGACCATATCGTCTCGAATCTCCGCTCCATGAGCAAAGTTCAAGTCTTCAAAAGACCACATAATATCCCCATTTTCATCAAGTTCAACTACTCTGCTAGGTCCTCCACCTATGGTGAATAAAGTCAATAGTAGATGCCCGTTTTCCAGCACGTCTACATCATGAACTGATATTTTTCCACCTGGCTTTTCGAAGTCACAAACTTGGCCACCGAACATTTTAACCATTTCCAGCACTGCCTTAGCCACGACTACATCCCACTTATCTTTAAGCCTGCCGGGTATCCATTTAGGCCATTTCGAAGGATCATCTAAAGGATATATTTTATTCACAGGATTCTCCTGCTCCGCTAATCCTATCCTAACCCACCAAGGCTTCCCTTTAACGGCTTC
Source organism: Thermoprotei archaeon (assembly GCA_003649235.1). Lineage (GTDB taxonomy): Archaea > Thermoproteota > Thermoprotei > Thermofilales > B69-G16 > B69-G16. Next base: position 2,012 of record QMRG01000155.1, read on the forward strand.
GTTATTCATTACCAACGCGTGCTCATAAACTCCTCTAGGTTGTATATGGTCTATTTCTCCTTGAATCCTCAAATAAGCTCCTGTGAAATTCCCTATATAGCGGTAGGCCTCCCTCTCCCTCCACCAAGCCTCGTTCTCCGGCGAAGGATCTTTAGCTAAGCTCCAATGTCCAAAAGACCTGTAGAAATTTTCCTGCTGTTCTTCAGTACCATAATCCACCGCCGCTATAATGCTGTGCGAAGGCCCCTCTATATCTATCAAATACTTTACATCCAGCTCCGGATGCCTGCCCAAGCAACCGGCCGCCGTAGCTATGCCAAAAGAAAAGCTTACCACGCCTACATTATTTGGATCTACGTTCGGCAGGGATTTAACGTATAAAATTACGCTCATTAAATCGTCTTGCTGTCTAAAACCTCCGAAATCCGGCGTGCCCTCGCTCCTATAAGGAGGAGGGCCTACACCTTGAGGGTTAAAATAAACCTCGACTATCCCGTACTCTGCTACTCCGAGAAGCCTCTCCTGGCTCCAAGCGTTGTCTACTATTGCGTCCCCCCTACCTCCTGCAACAAATATAACCGCCGGAAACCGTGCATTATAGAGGGAGGTTTTAGGTTGATATATTCTAACATAGAGCTTATTTCCGTTCGATGCTTCGACGAGAAATCCCTCAACAACCTCTATTTCATACTTGCACGTCGACGTACCCGCCGCTCCTCCGAGCAGGACTCCGCTTAAGTCGTCGCTCCACTCGTTAAAATAAACTCTATCGGCCATTTCTAAGACCGCGACTTGTATCACTAATTTAACGTTTCTGAAGAGGAGTAAATGTTGGACTATATTGCTAAAAGTCAACTCGATATTAGCTGGATTTTCATTAATTCCCGGTGAAGATCCGGCTAATTCCTCAATATAACTCTTATCCGGGTTTAGTCTAACCCAATGCCCTCTACTCCTAAAGGCATTATAGTTTATGACTATATGGGGATGATCTCGAGACGCTTGAACGTGGTCTTCCGCAAAGCCTAACTGCATAACTTTAAGCCATGGCATATTCTGGGAAATCTCATCGTAATGATAGCATATCTCTCTTTCAAACCAGAAATCCCAAACTTCTTCCGGTTTCATAACTTCTTTAGGAACCTTGCTGAATAATCCTTTATCCCAAGCCGCCTTTGTTACAAGGTATGAATAAGCGATTTTCTCTCCTTCTTTCATTTTTACATGCAAAGCCATGAAGATGAAATCTTCATCAGGCTCTAAGGCTCCGCTCTTGTCGATATCCGTCCTAACTCTAGGATACTGTCCTATATAGTTGGCTTTTCCGTCTTTATTATTGTCTAGGTAAAAGCCTACGGTTATATCATAATCTAAGTTTGAGAAATCTATAACACAACTTGTCTCTGTGCAGGATCCTTCAACATATTTTAGATTTCTAGCATCGTCCCAGGGTATACCGTCACCGTCAGCATCCACTCTGAGGTCTGGATCGTCCCCTTTCCTACCCAGATCTCCTACAACATAGTGATCTCCTGCAGGAGTCTCGTAAAATATAACATATTTGACGCCTTTCAACTCTTTCCCATAGCGAGCCAGAGTTACGCCA
>QMRG01000156.1 GCA_003649235.1 Thermoprotei archaeon
CATAATTACAGCACCTTTCAAATCATCTACACTCCAAACAGGCAAGGCTTTACTCCCTTTAGCTCTTATCATCCAAGCGTTTATAGCCTTAGCTCCTGCCTCTGTTAAAACCCAGACGCCGTTAGATTCCTCGACGTAGCCGTTGTTTATGAGCCATGTCTTTAACTCATTTATAGAATCTTTAGCTGCTTTAATTCTCTCCTCTACATTCTCGCTGACAAACATGCACTTAAGCTCGCCAAAAACCAAATACTTCTCCCCGTCTCTTCTAAGAAAAATCAACAAATCCGGTTGTCTGCCTCTTTTTTTATTACCATATTTATCTGGAATTTTGATATTCTCATCAAATGTGAATACATTATCCTTGCCGTATTTACCTACGTTTTTCCAGTACCAGTGCCAGCGGTTTTGTGGTTCTGCGCGGTTAATCTTGGCTTTAATATGTTCTTTTTCTCCTCCTTTATGCCATTCTTCATGGATTTTTCTTTTCCATTCTTCTCCTAGCTTGGATATCTCTATGAGCGGCTTCCTATTTTCTGAGAGAAATATTAAGGCGTGGTTAAGTAGAGGGTCATTAACGTACTCTAATTTGATATTGCCGTCCTCTACGAAGACTTGGTATGGATCTTTGTATATACCTCCCCATTTGGAGTAAGTTATAACAAATGCATCGACTCCTATAACTTCATTATTTAAGTTTTTAATCTCAGCTTTAAAATTCGCAATTTCTATAACTCCGAAACGGCGTCGCTGATTTCCAGCATAAGCCACGTAGTATAATCTGCCGTGATCCACGGCTTCTTTAGGATCAATCCAAATTTCTAGCCTAGCCTTGTCCCCAATTTTATATATAATAGCTCCGTGCCGCTTTCCGATGATAGTTTTTATTTCTGTAAAAGTTAAAATCCTTGCATCGCCTTCAGGATCTATTATTTCTACTTTCAAACCATTCTCGGCTGATTCTACAAACCTAACTGCATATCCGTTGCTCTGGAAAATCTTCCCGCTGTATCTCCTATAGATATAGTCGAAGTCGAATGTAGCTAGAATCTTTAAATGTAGTAGACTTCCGGGATCGAGTTTGAAATCTTCATTTTTGAGAACGTTTACGATTACTCTATTTCTCTCATTTATCAATCCTATAAACTTTGTTTCTTCGCCGCTCGGCGCTTTAGCTTCAAAAACTGCGAAACTACCCTTCCCGATACCTTTTAAATTTTCTAATTTAAGACTCTCTAAGAAGCTTAGATATTCATCTAAAATAGTAACCATTAAAGTAGTTTCATCGTTTCTAAATACTCTACCTATAAAACCAGCATTATATCCTTCAGGACATAAAAGCACAGCCACACGCCCCTCCAACCCATAAATACCCCGCACAGCCTCCACCAAATCACCCCTAACGGTAACCTGTCTGTCGCTGGGCACAGGCCTGACTTCCTCCCCCAAACCCGGAATAGCCACAACAATGTATTTTGAATTCCAATCCGCTGGAATAAATACTCTATCTCGCTCGTATAATACTGCAAGCGTATAAACTCTATTTTCTTCTCTCATTTTCTTGGTAGCGCTCTCTAAAAGCTTGTAATAGTATTTATTCCATGGTTCAGAAAATTCATTTAAAGCCCTATAGAACATACGAAGGCATGAGTCAGCTCTTCTTTTATCCTTTTCTTGAATTAGTTTTATAATCTCTGAAATCTTATTCCTAACCCAAGGAGTATCGGCTTTCTTTAATACGCCAACGGCATCCCTCGACAAGCCCGCGTCATCAACGGTCTCGCCTATGATATTCGCTAAATCGTCGGAGTATTTAGAAACGTCATCTCCTATAGCCGCTAAATCTCTAGCCTTATCAACATCATCACTATAACTTTCAAAAATAACCCTAACCCAATTAACCAAACCTCTAAGCCTAGACTTAGCTTTTTCAACACCTTCACTCCCGACAACTTTAACAACCCTATCTACAAAACCCTGCTCAGCAGAATACAACAACTTTAATAAATAACTCGATTTTATGCTCGCCGCTCCTCCATAGCCTATAGTTATCAAATCGTATATCGCAGGCGTTGCTAAGCCCCAGCCAAAACGCTTCAAACCATCCTTAACCGCTTTAGCTAGTCCTGCTCCAGCTTTATAAGATGAATAAATAAAGCCTATTATGACAGTTACAATTCCTGCTATTCTGCCTTGTGCTCGGGCTACTCTTTTACAATTTGCTTCTTTGAAGCCGAATGCTATTTCGAAATCTTCTTTGATAGCGTATAAGCCTCCAAATATATCTGCGATAAATAAATTGGCTAGGTGTAGTAGTGCTCGTTTAGCATGTTCTCTAAGCCATTGCGCCTCGTTGGTGAAGCCCATGGATTCTAGTGCTATAGAAGCTGATAGGTAGAAGTGGGCTGCCCATACTCCTTCTCCTATTAGTATGTTGAAGTATTCTACTCCAATCTCATATAATGACTGAAAATAAGGGAAACTGCCAGCCACTATCAATACTACGCCAGCCGCTTTAGCCACCGGATGAGGCATATTAAACAATATAAAGCCTATGCCTGCTACTCCGCCAGCCTCATAGAAGCCAGTGGCGAATTCCGTAGCCAATGTAAGCCAGTCGCAGTTTTCAGATGTTTCCGTATCTAAGCAAGTATAACAGTACGGCTGTGGTGTATCGCCGCCAGCACTTATCTTCGGAAATTTAACCGGATTTAAAGTTTTAAAACTAAACTTTACTTTATGAAGTAGTACATCTCCATCGCTACGGGAAACATATAGTTTAAACGTTGCCTCAGACTCTACTTTGAGTAGCGAGTATACTGCTACGCTGGCGTAAGTCACGTTGCTTTTAGACTGGAAGGTGTAAGCGGTGCCGCCCAACTCAAGCTTATACTTTAACTTCTTGCTTCTAGGATTTAATATTTTAATCGTAGAACCTTGTTGCTCACCAATTTTAAACTCTAGTGTCCAGGGATCGAAATACCATTTGTATTTAGGCTTGGGGTCTTCTATGTTTTCGGGTATTTCGTCTATAAGAGTTGTGTCTGGCAATTCGTGAAATATTCCTTGAAGTATTTCGGCATTCGATGTTATTTCAATCTTCAATTTACCTTTCTTAACTTCAACTCTATCGACTTCAACATTTAGTATTCTGGCATATTTAGAACTGCTAACTCCTTTAATGAAGAAAGCTTCTCGAATTCTAACTCTAATATAGTAGTCTACACCAGGCGTTCCATTAATAATGCGTGGTGGTTTAGCTCCTATACCTTCTTTGCCTAGAATTCCCGGCGGAGTTTTGGGTGGTTGTCCAATAGAATAGTATAGTTGGTAGTATGAGTTTATTGTCCAGTTTTTGTATACTTTTTCTACAGGTTTTTCCAACGGTACCGGTTCGACATCAACATCCGATAAAACATATACATAATAAAAACCTCCCTTCTTGATTAACAAATAATTGCCTATTTTACGGGCATAGACGTTTGGTTTTACGCGTGTGAGATTCGATATTATACTCGGATCTAAACCTAGTTGAATAAGAAGTTTTCTTAAATCATTACTTGTTGGACATATCATCCGGCCGCAACTACGA
>QMRG01000157.1 GCA_003649235.1 Thermoprotei archaeon
AATTTCTCGAGAATCTAGTTAAGCAAGTCTTACCTCAAAATTATGCTTCGAAGATCAGACTAGAGATAATCGACGCTAGAGCCATAGACGCTCCATTCTCTCTTGATATAATCGAAATTATTCCTGAAAGATAATACTCTATTAAAAGTAACATTATTATCTCCTATCCTCCACCCCTTAAGCTATTAAAAAGTATTAGTTTGTAATAATTTTAGTTCAATAGCCTTTAAAAGACTTTACCGACACAACGATGTACGGTAATTTAACCGACTAATAGCTCTCCCCCACCTACCTTTAGTTGCTCCAACATCTTATAGATGGCGTTGCGGAGGTTCAGGTACAGGTTCTCCCTCATAACTAGCCATGTGGTCACTTCAACATAACTACGCTTGCTTATCTTAGCCTTGATCAAGTTGATCCAGCCTAGTACCTCCGTAAGCATAATTTCGGCGCAACAAGTAGTGACTGAGCCCATGAACAGCAATAGATTCTCCTTTAATATCAACCATGCCCTTAAAGTAAACCTCGGCCGCTCGTAGAACTCAGCTAATATGAATACACAGTTCTCTTCCCTGCATGACCCACGCGCTACTTGCGAAATCACTCTACCGTCTACCACGAATTTAAGCTCATTCAAAAGTGCTTCCTCCACAGTCTTAAATAACTCAGAGGAGATGCTAGTCTTGAGAGGGAAGGCTACGGTGAACGAGGTAACTGTCTTGAAGACTAGCCCTGTGAACACGAAGAATAACAGGAGTGCCAAGAAGTTGATTGTTAAGCTTGTTAAGAAAGTTTTAGAGTCTAAGAGACCGATGAGGTTGGCCGACATCTTCCAGTAGCGTAGCGCTAGAAATAAAAGTAATTGCGCGAGGGCGATAATGAGTAGTGCATAGAGCACGTTCCTAAAGAGATCGTACTGCCTCTTCACGTCATTTATTATATCCTTCGTAAGCTCTTCAGCGCGATTCACAGAGTAGGCCCAAAGACCAATCTCTTGCAATCCCGCAAACTGCATCAATAAAGAAGTTATCCATGCCTATAAAAGGTTACTTAGAAGAATGAAGCGAGATCCTAGATGAGTCTCTGCAATTCCTCAGGGTTCTTTAGTAGATTACGGATGAGGAGGAGTTTGACTTATAAATCCAATTCAACAGATACCATCTCGGCGGTGGATTTGAGGATGTGTGGAAGGAGCCACAGCACGACTATATAGGTAGTTATGCATCTTCAAGTAGGAGTATCTGGCTTAAGATAGAAGTTTTTAATGAATATATAGTAAACGGTACAGCCATCTTCATGTCGCCTTGGGGGTAGATATATAAAGTGAACATCAACACAGGAAAACAAAATACTCAACCATAAAAACACTTTGATTTAACTAACTTAACGTATAGTCACAACATCTTTAGGTATCTTCATAGAATACTTTCTCGTCACCTCTTCAACTCCTCTTAAGTCTCTTCTCTTGAATTTCCAATAAAGCTCAACCATGAAGTTTAAAACAGCATTTCTACTTGCTGATAAGAATCCAAGTCTATCAAGATGCCCCTTAATAAATAATACTATACTTCCCCATCTCCTTCACAATTTCTTGCGGCTTTTGCTTCGTCATACTCATAGAGTGTTCACTGGATAATAATAAGCAACGTTAAGCAACCAGAATTAGCGTTGAGAGCTTAGCGGTTTATTTTCTGGCTTAGCCTGCTCGCGTTCCTATTGGAAAATGACGGCTTTAGCTGTTATAAACACACATGAAGTCACACAGTATCAATAGAATTTAATATATCGCAGATCAACAGTTGTAATTAGAAGAACATGCCTAGGCTGTTAGATAGAATCCGCAAACTTAGATTAAAGTACGGCCCATTGGTCAGACTTGCAGAGAGATCATCACTCTTCCTTAACTTTATCGAGAAAAGGCCAGTCATAAAGCCTATACTAGAAAGGTTAAAGCCTCAGCCTCTACTGCCGGAGGATTTCGTTGACGAGCTTCAACGCTTGATAGTAAATGCTAGACCTGAGGCTAAAATACTGATATACAGCCCATATCTGTATGATGAGGCTGTCGAAAGATATTTAGGAGTTATGGAGACTGCAACTAAAAGAGGTGTAAGGATAATCGTCTATACGCTTACGTCCGAACATCGTAGCATAAGATGGAGGGATGGACATAGGGCATTAATAGAGAAGCTTAGGAAGGTTGGTGTGGAGGTTAGGGAGCGTATGAATATGCATGAAAAAGCAGTGATAGTATTGGATGGGGAGAATATGGTAGCCTACTTCGGCAGCTTAAATCCACTATCTAAGTATAGGGGAAAGGCGGACTATATGCTGAAATTCACTCACCCCGAAGTTGTCAACGCATTGTATCTATTCCTAGAAACATTAGCTGTAGAATCAGAGCGAGAAATAGAAGAATGAAATTAAATATCGGTAATGGGTTCGCGAATAGACGTGAAATTCCCGCCCGAATACATACGTGAGGAAGTCTTTAGCTCCTCTACGGCTGATTAAGGCTGAAGTAAAATTCGGGAAACAGCATCTCCCGATAATCAGCGAACTTATTAGTGGAGAATATAGCCCCATAGTTTATTAATAACTTCTCTTATTTTCGACTTCAATTTAGAATTTTCTAAAGTCCTTTTACTAAGATTTTAAATATTCATGTTTTAATTTTAGATGTGGTATGGAAGATACTATTGATGAGCCGCGTAAAATTCTTCTTGTGTACTTAAATATCGAATTTAGCTTGAAAAAACCGCCGAAAATTAATAATAAACGGAAAAGCAATAAACGCTTTAAAGGTTATATATTTGTAAAAATACTCTCTAAATTTCTCAGGAAGCGTACGCCGAAATCGTATAATCTGGTTTTAGGACCTCTCTGGATTAAAGGTTTGGAATGGATTGAATGGGATCTTGCAATAGTTAAAAAAGATGCAAGCCCAGAATATGACGTGCTGTATAATTCAGAAGATATCATCGCTTTATTCGAGTGTAAGGTAAGTGGAATTTATGGAAGAAAAAATGAATTAAAGAAGATAATCAACAGAATTAAAAATAATTTTAAAAATGCTAAGAAAATATGTAAAAATCTGAAAAAATGCTTCTATATTTCTCTAATGGAGGTAAAACCGAAGAAAACCGGCATAAACTACTATCGGGAAATTAAGAAAAATATCGAAAATTCATTTATTCTATTTAATTCGAGATCGATTGAATATTTATCGAAATCATGTAGAAATCCCCAGGAGATAGCTATTAAAGCTGAAGAATTTAAAAATGAATGGAACAATCTAATCGAATCACTATCAAAACTATGAGCTATATCGAGTCGAAGGAAACTACTAACGCCGAGCTTAAGAGGATCCTTAATCTCTAATACAATCTTGCAAACTTAGCCTAGAAGGGAACACCTACATGCCAGTACCTAAAGCCCCAAAAGCTGGTTCCTAAAGCGTGCATGATGAAGGTGAGCACAATTAACACAAGATGATATCTTGATCCGTGAACACTCACAGAAAAGCGGTTATAGTATACTATAGTATACAAT
>QMRG01000158.1 GCA_003649235.1 Thermoprotei archaeon
TGCACCTTTTACATGTACAGAAGCTAGCAGGGTAACCTTCGGCCGACGCCGTACCTAAAAATACTATCTTCACTCTATCCCCCATAACTTAAACTTAAGGCGTTAATTTAATTTTTGTAAGCTTAAGATGGAATTAATACAAGCGAGGAGATACGCAAAACTTTCACTTCAGCTCCGAATTCTCTAGCCGTCGAAGCTAAAAGGACTGCGAGCTTAAATCCTCTAACTAAATATGCGCTTTGCTGTAGCATTTTCAATTTCCCAGTTAGATTTTTCAAGGCTTCGATTCGCTTATAGAAGCTTGGAGTCGGTGTCTTTGTTTTAAAATCCCAAAGGACGAGATATAGTTCATTAGATTCCTCCTCCAGTATTCCTTCTTTCACTAACTTTAAACGTAAGATATCTTCAAGAGCTTTACGTCCCATAATGTCAAAAAATAAAACCTATTAACTTTATTTTAATCTTATGCTTAACAAACGAATTAATGGCGTGCGATATCAGACTGTGCCACGACCTTAAATAACTCTATTCACCAAAATTATGGTGAAGCTTGTGTTGCACGAGATAAGAGTTATTGAAATATTAAGAAATATTGCTTAAAACTTATGGTGATAAAGCAGGCGAATTCGTTTTAAAACTTGAAGCTATAGAAGAACTAGCGTTATCGATTGATGATATATGCGATGGAGAATCTGGAATTGAAGTCGCGAGGAGACTAGTCGATTCTTTACTCAACTTGTTAAAATTAGATGGAGAGATGTTAAAAATAATTCTGAAAGATGGGAAAAGAATCTTCGAGGAAAACGCTAAAGCACACATGATTGCTGAAGAATTGAAGGAGGCACGTACCTTGACGTCTATTCTCGCCTACTTAATCAAAGGATATAGAGCTAGAGCTGCTCTAGCCGAATTATATTCTAAATTATCCTCTATCTTCGGCTTTGCAATAGATGAGTTTGAAATCAAAAACTTGGTAGCGGCGCATTTCATCATAGATGATCTAAGAGACCTTGACAAAGATTTGGAAAATGGAAGCCCGAATTTCATAATTTCCTTAAATGATAATAAAATTGTAGATTCACAAGTCAAGAGAATTCTTTTGGAAATGGTATTCTTACATTTTCTAGAAGAGGTAAATGATAGAACAATGGTTTCCGATCTAATTGATACCTATAGGATGTACGAGGAAAATGCATTTTTACGGCTAGAAGAGCGAAGAAGCGAGGGTCACCCAAGCAAGTCAACTACACCAATCTTGTTGAATAGAAACTAGATGTACCTTATCAAATACTTGGCGATTTTATCTACCGTATCTGCTTCTTGTCTATGCTTAGCAACTACGACTACGCCCTTTATTGATTTTAAAAACATAAATGCTGAGATCAAAGTCATTAAGAATCCACTATAAGTGGCGAAGCATATCGCATGAAGGCTTAAGCCTATAAAGAATATTATTCCCGCGAAGACAAGCGAGGCTAATGCAGCTCCGATTGATATAACTCTAAAAACCTTACCAGTAGGAATTTCAGCATAAATTATCTTAGAATCGGAAGCATCTGCTAGGAAGTAATACTGTCTACCGCCATATCTATAGAACACCTTGTAAATAGGTATATGGACATAAGTAACATCCTCTATATCTACTTTTGTAGAAGGATTAAATTTTATCTTGGTTAAACCTGTCCTCTCAAGTTTTTCTCTTATAAAATCCAGCGCTTTTCTAAATGCTCTCTCTTTAGCTTCCTCTAAGCTGATGTTTGCATTTAGAACTTTTGCACCTAGTGACTGGACTACTTGACTATTATAGTAGATTTTACCTCTAACACTAAACTCATAATCTGAAAGCACTGTGGCAAGCATCTCCTTAGCTGCAGGAATTGCTATTGTCAAAGTCTCGTGTTCAATATTGACAACTCTAGAAGACTTTCTCTTATAGGCCGAATAATCAGCTTTCACATCTAGCCTAAAAACCCAGTATGGGTACAAGGTTAGCTCGTAGTTTGTCATAGAAGCTTTTACCGAAATATCGTCAGGAGTCTCTGGTTTCCTCAAAGCCCACTCTTTAAAAATCTCGAAGATTTCTTTAGGCGAGTAATTAATCATGCCCATTCTATGGTCCTTTACTACTTCTCCACCCTTAACGAACGTCGTGCCACAATAAGGACATGTAATCACGTTTTCATAGGCAGTAACTCTTATCGGCGCGCTACAATAGGGACAGATAATCTCTTCGCTCATGATCATCTCCTCCATAACTCATATTCCTTAAACGCATTTCGCAAAAAGAACAGCGTTCCTACGACGCCTCCCGCTAAGATTAGCAACAGTAGCTTACCTGTATCATCGCTATTTCCAAGCCGGTATACAAGCTCCAGCAATCCCCCCAAGAATATCGCCGTAAAATAAGCCGCAGTTATATAAAACAATCTCTTACCTAGAGTTAGCGGCAATTCCGCCCGGAGAGCTTTTCCGTCAATACCGCTCACCGCTGCTGTATAAATACTTCCCCGCCATGAATAAGTTATAATCCAGAGCGGTGCAAGAACCAATCTAGGATTACTGGTTTTGATATCAGCTATAAATTCCGTTAGTTTTTTATCAATCGCCATTCTACCTCCAAGTTCTCTTAACGCTCTTTCAATATAGAGGTTTTCCGTTTCGTCTCTAGCGACTTTTAATGCTTCTCCTTCCTCGATTTCGGGAGCTAAAACTTGTTTAGCTATTTTCTTACCGAGCTCCACGTCTAGGTCTAGAGGAGGGAGTTTATTCCAGGATTTCACAGTATTTTCTTTAAGTTCTTCATCCGCGAAAATCTCAGCATTAAGCCGTGCAATAACAGGATATAGCAGTTTTTCTTTAAACTCGCCTCTTCCATACCTAGTTACGTACCCTTTCTTGCGCTTAACCTTATAATAACCCTCATAATAGACATAAGCATCAACATCAACAATCCATAATGGAATGTACTTTAATACGGCTTCACTCACCCTGATCCTACGTCTCACCACTTTTCTCAAACTACTTAAGATATGCTCATAATCAAAAGAAGGCCATACTAATATCCTCCTAGACTTGCCGCTCACATCACCGGCCCATCCACAATAAGGACACACATAGATTACAGTCTCTGGAGTTAATTCTATAGAAGCTCCACATACCGGGCATCTATAAGAAACCGCAATCTCTAAATTCTCTACGCTAACTCCTTCTTTCTTCAAAAACTCAAGCACCTTCTTTCTCAGAATATCTCCCATAACCTCTTCATAAGATAAATCTCGAGCGAAATTATCAATAGCCGAACTTAAATAATCCTTAAGATATGGATATTCTTTAGCTTTAGCCACGGCAGATATATAAATCAACTTCCCGTCTTTAGTAGTATAACTCTTCAAAACTTTATATTCAATTAAACTTTGCATCATTTCGAAGTCTCATAACAGATTTAAATATATTAGCTAAACAATCTAACAAGATGATGAATACACGCCCTTGCAGAAAAGTGAAGAGCCGCCAGTGAACTGAAGTAAAATGTGAAGAACCGCCA
>QMRG01000159.1 GCA_003649235.1 Thermoprotei archaeon
AGAGGTTTGATCCTATATATCCGCCATTCAGCTAGTATTTCGAATTCTTGCATTTTACTTCAACTCAATTTTTTATAACTTTAACTCAATAATTATTGAGTTAAAGAACTATATAAATTATTCGTTCATTAATATTGCAACAGTATTTAAACCTATTTCACTAAATTATTTTAAACCTATTTTCGTAAGAATTCTCTCAAGTTCCTCTTTGCCTAGCATTTCGACATAGTCTTTGCCCACTATTTCCTCAACTATACCGCTAAAAGATCTTTCATCGTAGGTTGCTAACCTGCCTATATCTAATTTATCGACAGCGTATATTGTAAAAGCGTCTGCAAAGCTTAATTTCCTATCTGCATATTTCTTAAATACCTCTATTACACCATCATATAACTCTTTATCTAAAAATATTATTGCAATACCACTATTCTCAAGAAAATCTAAAAAAGCCATCATAGCCTTTAATCCTATCCTATATCGTATAAGCGTTGCAGTTTCAGAGATCACTAAATCAGTCGTGTATGCTCTGCCATATCTACCTTCGAGAACATGTGCCAATATGCATATTGAATCTAAATGATGAATATCACGTTTATTATAGAGTGCATAAAAAACTCCCGTATCAATTAGTATAGCCAGAACTATCACCATAGAGTAGTTCATCTATTCTCTCCGAGTCCCTTCTCCCGGCTTCTCCTGCAAACTTCAGCGATTTGCTTAAAGCTTCTATATTTCCCTCAAATCTATCTAGCTCTTTCTCCCCTATCTCAACTAAAATAGCTATTAGTTCGGACATACTCTTAACGCCTGTCTTCCTCTTAAGCCTCTCTAGTCTATCTTTAACTCCTGCACGTATTCTTATAACACTCATCGAGATATGTATACATGTAACATATTTATATGTTTACTTTTTTATGAAGCAGAGTAATAGCATTTGAGATTTTCTTATCTAAGTCTAAGAGAATACTTTAGAGTAAAGAATTCTAGAGTGGATTGGGAAAACTAAGACTTTCCTTTGGAGAAAACTTTAGTATTATCGAAGTTCTATATATATCGAGGTTCGATAATGAAGGGGCAAGTAAAAGAGTTTAAGAAAGAATTACTGAGCGTGGCTTACACTCTGCTGACTCTACTGATAATTAGGAATTATCCTAAACCAGTGTATGGATATAAGATTATACAGTTAGTGAATTCTTTGAGTAATGGTAAGATAATGTTTAAAGAAGGCACATTATACCCTATTTTAAAAAAGTTATCGAAACTAAAGTTATTAAATTCTTTTTGGGGAGTAGCGGAGAACGGACCTCCAAAGAAATATTATACTATTACAGAACTGGGAGAGAAATGTCTTGAGGAGTTATTGTCGATGTGGAATGATACGGTTTATACCATTAACATGGTGAAGGAGAAAGTGGAGAGAGGTGAATTTGCGTGATAATTTGGGGTTTTCTTCTTTCGGTCTTTATAGCATTGATGGGAGTAATAGCTTATATTGTAACGCCTAGAATAAAGCCTAATCCATGGTTTGGTTTTAGAGTAGGCTATACTCTGGTAGATAGAGAAGTTTGGGTAAAAGGTAACAAGTTTATTAGTAAACTGTTTATCATCGATGGCTTGGTTTTCGCTATTTTATCGTTTTTGCTGCCAGAGGAAAGCCTGCTATCGTTCCTAATTCTATTTGAAATATCTGTTATAGCCTGTACAATAGCTGCTATATTATACGTAGACAATTTAGCGGAAAAAGTTACTGGCAGAAAACCTAGTGAAGAATCTTCAAAGATCACTCCTATAAGACTTGATCCTAGAACCATTAAATATCCTATTGTACTATCTATATTTTACTTGGTCCTGCTGTCTACAGTATTATATACGGTTAACCTTCTCCCAGATACCATAGCAGTTCACTTTAACATTTGGGGAGTTCCTGACAGGTATGATAGCAGACTAGAATTTGCAAAGCTTTTTGTTACGGTTTTCAGTCTAGATTATGCTTTTTATATGGTCTTCTATTTTCTTGCAAAGTACAAACCGTTGATATTTTATAGGCCTAAGCTAGGCTTTTCGACAACAGAATTTATAAAGTTACTATCGCTAATTTTCGGCTTAATTATTATAATAATGGGGGTTATCTATGCTATAGTATTCACATATAATTTCTATGGATACCATATAATCCCTGTATACTGCATATTTTTCCTCATCATTGGAACGATTATAATTATTCCCATTTTCATTGATAAAATGAGAAAGAGATGTGAATATGGTTAATCCTTGGCTTTCTCTAGCAGGATTTGGAATGACTGCAATAGGATTTGCCGCTTTGCTCTACTGGAGTAAATATAAGAAGATAAGACCGTTATTCTATGGAATAGGCCTGTTGGCGTGGTTTTTAGCTATACTAATCAAAGTAGTTTTAGATTTCACCTTGACATCTTCAATACTAAATTTAGCACCACGTGAACATCGCGTCCTAGCCGCATGCCTCTACTATGGCTTGAGAACTGGCTTATTTGAGGCAGGGATTCTATATCTTTTCCTTCTAAAGTTGAAAATCAAAAGAATAAGTTTCGAAGACGCTGTAGGGATTGGAATAGCTTATGGAGCTATAGAAGCGATCTTAACTGGTTTTTCGAACATCGTTAATATTTTAATGTTTTATTTCGTACCAGAGCTTATTGAGCAGATACCTGAGGCTCAGAGAGAGATTATAGTATCGAGTTTAAACCTGGAGACTATTGTGATTTTTGCACCTATAATAGAGAGAGCCTCGGCTTTAATAATACATATAACTTCTGCGATCCTTGTCGTCCTTGCTTTAAAATATGGTTTAAAATATCTATTAGCCGCGATAGCGTATAAAAGTCTCGTAGACGGGATTATACCTCTACTTCAATCTTTGCTAGCTAATCCTTCAGTTTACAACTACTATATCACGGAAATTCCATTTATAGTAATAGCAATATTGAGCATTATTGTATTAGGGAAGTTGAAGGATAAACTAATTCAAAATATAGTGTCTAATAAGTAACATTATATCTATAGAAATCCGATGCCCGAGTGGTCCATTAAGATAAAAGACAAATAAAGCTTAATAATAAGTTTTACTTAGCTAAACTATAGGTGAACCCAGTTTGCCTCTTAAGTTAAAAGTTGGGAGAAAGGGCTATATCATCTTACCGAAGGCTATTCGAGAAGCCGTAGGCATAGATGAAGGCGATGAAGTTATCGTTGAAATTAAAGATGGAATTATACTCAAGCCAGCTAAAAGAAAAATTGATACCGCAAAGCTTAAGGAATCCTTAAGGAAACATGTTGAGATTTTAAAAAAGATACCTAGTAGGGTAGAGCCTAAACCTGGCGAACTATCACAAGCATATCTTGAAGAGGAATTTGAATAATGAAAATATTCATAGACGCTCCTCTCCTCATATATCTTAACACGTTAACGGATTCTCGAGATAGAATTCCATATGAAAATTTCTACATTGATATTTTGACTAAATATAAGCCCTATACTGACGTGCTTGTACTCGACGAA
>QMRG01000160.1 GCA_003649235.1 Thermoprotei archaeon
CTCATCGGAATCAGTACCTTGATCCCACTCTGACTCTTTTATACATAAGCCACCGGTTAGCCTTAAGATGTAGGCGTTCCCGTAAATCCTGATTTGAACTGCGTTACTCGTAGAGCTTCCTCGAGTAACCCAAACGTAGTAGTATCCATTCGGTATTTCTTCGGGAATCTTGGCGATTAGAAGTCCGGCTACATAACTAGTTTCCAGCGCTTGTCCCTGTCCGGGAGAAGTGCCTAGCCATACTTTACACTGTTTACTAAAGCCGCGTCCTATGACATATATCTTATTGCCAGCTACGCCATAAGGAGTATCTTTTTCCCATTTTTTGGATTTATCAAGTAGGCTTTTAGGCTCTCCTTTCTTAAAGTAGGGCTTTATCATAGTTATTGTAGGCGCGCCAGAGGACGGATGGAAGATATAGGGAAGTACTATCTTGTAAACAGATTCTAGGTTTTGCTGGAATTTACTGCGTATCTTCGCCGTTAAGCCTTGCTTCAGTAATTGAGATAGATCTTCTTGATTCGCTCCTGCTATGACTAGCTTATCCATGAGAGATAATTGTTTAAAACTGTCGAGCACACTATTCTGCTGCTGAGGCGTTAAACCCTGTCTGCCTAGGATATCTCTCAGTATTTCGTCAAGCTCTTCTGAAGCTTCTTGTTGCCTAAGTATAGCATCTTTTATCCTATTCCTTAATTCTTCCCATAGCTTTTCTTTATCCGTCTTTTTAACAGATTTAGCTTTTAAAATCGCTTTATCGCTATTTACGCCAAAGGATAACAGTCTATAGGATATTTCGTACCTGCCAACTTCTTGAGGAGTGAAAGAAAGCTTCGCCTTATAAGTCTCTCCGGGCATTAATAATACTAGATTAGGAGTTCCCGTACCTCCTTCTATACTCCAGAATCCTAGTGTAAATCCGGGAAGACTTGAAGTTATCTCGACTGTTGCTATGGTTTCTTCTCCAACTTCCGCATCTACTGATTCGAGTTTTTTGCCATTTTTCCCCTCGAAATAGACTTCTATGTTCTTTACTCCTATGGCGAGACAGGCGAAGTTAGCGAGTATAATAATGGATAACAGAACTAAGATTACTAGGAACAATGATATTTTACTCATGCATGCTCACTCCTATAATTGCTGATAATTGCAAGATATTCCTTAATTTACTCTCAAAAAATGGTATATATTATTATCTACAAATAATTTAAACCTAAATATAATCTCCGTAAATTGTAATTCTGAATCTATATCATCTATCAATTCTCCTTAACTTTGCTCCTAACTCAAGTAAAAAGTCTCTAAAACTAATTTAAGTAAGCAACTGCTATTCGTAAAAACTCATTTATAACAATTGTCAAGAAACATATTTATTCTTCTAAACTCTTCAGTGCATGAATATAGGTGTTGTTATGGCGAGAAAATTAAAAATTACGATTGATGAATTAGAATCCGGTATTGCACGTATAAAAGGTTTAGAAGTTAGCATAGGTAAAATTGTAGAAGAATGGGAGGAACCTGAAGGCCCCACGCCCTTCCCATCACTCGCCGACCTCAGAGAATGGGATTTGAAGCTTTTAAATAGGTATAAGCCGATGTACATGCCATTCTGTGATCTCTGTTGTCTATGCACTTTTGGAAAATGTGACCTATCACGGGATAAAAGAGGAGCATGTGGTCTTGATATAGCTGCTCAACAATCGCGTATAGTTTTATTAGCTTGCTGTATAGGTGCCGCTACTCATACTGGACATGCACGAGAATTAGTAGAGTTTTTAATCGAGAGATGCGGCAGAGATGCCCCTCTAGATTTAGGGATGGATGTACGCATAGAAGCTCCTATTACACGACTGGTGTGCGGGATTAAACCTAAGACCGTCGGCGATTTAGAAGATGTCCTAGATTATGTTGAATCTCAGATAGTTCAGATGTTAGCCGCCACTCATACCGGCCAAGAAGGTAATAATATAGACTTCGAATCTAAGGTTTTCCACGTAGGCATGTTAGACCATGTAGCGATGGAAGTTGCCGATATAGCACAGACAGCACTTCTAGGATTTCCCAAAGCCGATCCAGAGGCACCCCTGGCAGAACTAGGACTAGGAACTATAGATATTTCCAAGCCCGTCATACTATGTATTGGCCATAACATCGCACCGGGTACCGGGATAGTAGACTATATAGAGAAAAATGGACTATCAGGGTTAATAGAAGTATGTGGACTATGTTGTACTGCTCATGAATTAACCAGATATTCTAGAGGAGCTAAAATAGTAGGCCCTATATCATGGCAGCTGCGTTTTATAAGAACCGGCGTCCCCGATGTAATAGTAATAGATGAACAATGCATCAAAACCGACGTACCTTTAGAAGCTCGCCGTATAGGAGCCGTTGTCATAACCACCAGCGATAAAAACTGCCAAGGATTCCCGGACAAAACTAAAGAAGAACCCGATAAAATTGTAGAAGAGCTAGTAAACAGTAAAATACCGGGGGCGTTTATTAGAGACCCGGAGAAGGTAGGAGAAGTTGCTGTTAAAGCTGCTTTAAAACTAGCTCCTCTGAGAACTAAATTTAAAGCTTTACCTTCTATGGAAGATGTAGTTGAATATGCTAAAAAATGCCGTAAATGTAGAGAATGTGAACGTGCATGTCCAAACAATTTGCCAATATCTGAGGCTTTAACCCATGCAGCAAAAGGAGATTTTAGTAAATTAGCTGAATTATACGACTACTGTATAGCCTGCACTAGGTGTGAAAAAGCTTGCCCGGCGGGAATACCTATCTTTAGTTTAATTGCAAAAGCATCTGAGAGGAAAATGAAAGAAGAAAAGTTCAGAATCAGAGTAGGTAGAGGACCTATACAAGATACCGAGATTAGAGAAGTCGGCAGGCCCATAGTTCTAGGCGAGATACCTGGAGTTATAGCTTTTGTCGGTTGCGCCAACTACGCGGAAGGAGGCAGAGAACTGGTGGAGATGTGTGAAGAATTCCTTAAACGACGCTATATAGTAGTAGTTTCCGGATGCGCGGCCATGACTATAGGAATGTACAAGAATGAAGAAGGTAAAACTCTTTACGAACTATATCCTGGAGAATTCGATGCTGGATGCTTAGTTAACGTAGGTTCATGCGTGGCAAATGCTCATATATCCGGCGCTGCCATTAAAATAGCTAGCATATTCGCAAAACGGAGACTTAGAGCCAATTATAAGGAAATAGCCGATTACATTCTTAACAGAGTGGGCGCAGTCGGTATAGCATGGGGCGCTATGTCTCAGAAAGCCGCCTCTATAGCCGCTGGCTTCTGGCGCCTTGGAGTACCAGTCATCGTCGGCCCTCACGGCTCAAAGTACAGGCGCATGCTTCTAGGTAGGAGAGAAAGAGAAGAAGACTGGTACGTTTATGACGCTAGAACTGGCAAAAAGGTTTACGTTGGACCTGTTCCAGAGCACTTATTCTATGCGGCGGAGACGAAAGAGGAAGCTATGGTTATGGCCGCGAAGCTCTGTATGAGAGCAAACGA
>QMRG01000161.1 GCA_003649235.1 Thermoprotei archaeon
AACAATAGGAATACCAGCAGGAGCAGGAAGAACAGAAAAACCCCTACTAAAAGCAGGAACAAACTACTACAGATCAAAAGTAAAAGCATGGAAATACCCAAGAGTAAGAGGAGTAGCAATGAATGCTGTTTCCCATAGACATGGCGGGGGAAGCCACCAAAGTGTTTCGTTCCCGTCTACAGTATCTAGAAATGCTCCTCCAGGACAAAAGACAGGTCACATAGCTGCTAGGAGAACAGGAAGAAAGAAGGGAGCGCATTAATCGAGATTAAATAAATAATTAATTTTGCATAGTTTTCAATAAGGACATAAAATTTTAGCAATATTTTCTTAAATTATTTCTGCATGATAGTTAAGAGTAGAATTAATTTTGCTCTAATATTTATTAAGGGAAATTATCTTGAGATATTCTTAGACAATTACATGATTATTTAATTTTAGGTGTTCGCATTTGAGCAAGGATGAATGCTCATCTATTATCAGAAGAATTTTTACTTTGGAATACAGCATGAACGCATTTGATATTATTGAGAATTCTGAAATTATAAAGAAGAAGTATGGTGGTTATAAAAGAAAGATAGCTGATTGCTTAGCCCATAGAGTAAAATGCAATTACGTAGTCTTGGAAATAAAAACGCAAAATCTTTGGAAAGCAAAGGTTCAACTTGATGATTTTGTTAGGAGACTCAAGGATTTAGGTTTAAAAATAAACGAAGTTATTGTAGTCTTAGAAAGGGTTGGACGAAATAGAAAGGCTTTTGAATTCCGTAAAACTGATAGAAAAGGGCTTTACTATTTAATGTCCAAAGGGATTAAAGGTTCTTTTATTAGAGCAGCTGATATACCTATAATGGTTTATGTAAAAAGGGGATTATAGCTGTGAAGATATTTTATCTAATACCATGTTCATACGCTTAATGATATCACTATAAGTTATTTTAATAGCTTCTTTAGCTATTTTCTCAAGGAATGTCTGTGCTGTAATCTTTAAGAATGTGTCCATGGAATTCTTTGTGTGGCCCGAAATGATAAAGCTACCTAGTTCTATTGTAACTTCACTTTCTTTGGCAACTTTATACAACGCGCTTATGAATCCTGTATGTCTCCATAAACGTGATATGATTATTGATTCTTTTACAGGCTTATAAGATTCATAAAGACCTGCATAATATTTTTCGCCTAGTACTTCAGAATGATATTTTACCGATTTAAGAATATAGGATAGAAATCCTTCACCCGATCTAGTGTATACCATAAGAGCTTCTGAAATATTATCTAATGAGTCTGGCGAAAAACCTATCACTGCCTTCTTTACCCTTATAAATTTCCTTCTTCTAAGTTCTTCGTCCAATAATCCTATATGCCTGAGGAGGCTTTTCGCCAATTCATATTGTTTTTCTTTAACGATAAAATCAGCAAAAGACGCATAGTTTTCCGTTTTAAAAATGTCAAATTCAATATCACCATAAGCTGAACGCCACTGAGGCGAATTATGCATAGCGATATATGCTTCTACTTTTTCGTTAGCCTTGAGATTTAAGCCGAATTTCAAGACTAACTCGAGTTTAAAAAGGTTAAGCCAAGATTTACTACGTGTTCTTTCAAAAACTGCAATTACGTTGTCCTCAACACTTTTGATATTATCAAAACTGACGTTTCTGGCTAAGATCTCTGTTGCTCCTTCAATTATTGGAGAGTCTAAATAAGCATCTATTGTTATAGGGCTTACTATTATGTCTTTAAAATAGTTAAGAATGTTAAGTGTAAAGCGTAGTTTTTCTCTTAATGTATCAACCCATTTGCCAAATCTGTAAATACGTTCCATTTCAATGTAAAGAGTCATAATGAACCACACAATTAAACCATGTTCATTATAATACTAACAGCTTAAGCGTTAGATAAACATGACTCAAAGTTTATATGGTACTTGCTCATATGTAGATCCTAATATTAATAATGCTTTAAGTATTTGTCATGTAGAAAAAGAGGTGGTGGTGTTAGTGTTTTTGTTTTAGGGGTTGTGTTTTTGCCGGTATTGTTTCTTTGCTAGTTCTATGTCTTTGAGTGTTTGCTGTTTCTCCTTTTCCCTCAGTTTTTTCCATTCCTCTATTTCTTTTTGGGTTAGTGTTTTTCCTCCGTGTTTTATTGCTAGTTTTGCTTTCTCTATTTTCTCCGGATGCTTAAGATACGGTAGTAGGAGTTTTGCTAGCTCTACTGCTTCGTTTCCTAGTGCTCTTAGCTTGTAATTTTCTCTTGAAGAGTATCTGTTGGATTCTCCTGCCTTATGTGATAAAGTAACTTTTGTTTTTATCCTAAAATGTTTCCATAATTCCTCGCTTATCTGCTCTAGAAGTTTCCTATTATTGCTTGCTATACTATAGGTTATGGCATAATACTTTTTACCTCCTTTCTCCGGCGGCCTATTGTATCTCCATGTTCCTAAATACCATCCTCCTTCTGAGTCTGTTAGTCCTGCTAGGTATAGTGGTAGTTGTTGTTTTGGGTTTTGCAGGATCCATTGTGGTGTTTTGTTTTTTGGTGTTTGTAGTGTCCATTTGTCTTTTGGGTGTAGTGTTGCGTAAATGTTCCATTCGTAGTTTGGTTTCTTGTCTGGCCTGTGCCTTGGTGTTTCGTGGATTGTTGATGTGTATTTTGTGAAGAATGTGTGGAACAGGTGGTGCCATGGTGTGTAGTGTGTTGTTCCTATTTGGGCTATTAGTGATCCCCGGTTTATTCTTACTGTTAGGTCTCCTGCTATGAGCCCTGCTAGGTACGCTCTATCCTCCGGGTTCTCTATTGGTCTCCGCATGGGTTTTCTTGGTTGTGCTCCGTGTTTCTTTATTGTTAGCGAGAGTGTTTGCACTGTTTTCCCTAGTGTTTTGCTTATTTTCCGGAGGCTCCATTTTTCCACATGGTTCAGCCATAGGATTGTTTGTGCTAGCTGCTTTTCCGGTAGCTTGTTTATCCATGGTGGTGGCTGGTTGTTTTCTAGAATGTACCTTACTGCCTCCATGACTTCGGGGTTTTGCTGGGCTTCCTCTAGTAGCTCCCGTGTTCTGTCTTCGGCGGAGGGTTTTGCGTAGTGTGTTTCTGTTTTCCTCAGCTCTATCCCAAGCTTTTTCAGCAGTTGTTTGAGGTGCGAGGTTGATTTTAGGTTTAATTTGGCTGCTATGTCTCCTACGCTGAGTCCTTGGCTGTTAAGGTAGGTTATTACCTGCTTTAGTGTTTCTTCACCATATTTCTCAATGACATGTTTTGGTTTTAGTTTGTGCTCCGCTATTTCTCTGATTATTTCCTCTGTTTTGCCTGCGCCCACTGCGCCCCCTTGTTTATTCTGGGGGTTTTAAAGGGTGATGTGGAAGTATTGTTGGTTTCATGAGGGGTTTGGTGGAAGTGTTTATGTAGTTGTTTGGGGGGTTTTGTAGTTGTCGGTGAAAGGGTTAGATTACTGGTTTGGCTTGTTTTCCGGAATGTAGTCGATTACTATGTCCTCCATTTTCGCTTTCTTTCT
>QMRG01000162.1 GCA_003649235.1 Thermoprotei archaeon
ATAGTGGCAATTTGCGATGAAGATCTGCTAGGTAAAGTTTTAGAAGAGAAAGGTGTAAGATTCGAAGTTAAAGAAGATTTTTATCGCGGAGAATTGGTAGATGTTGAAAGAGCTCTTGAGCTCGTAGAGACTGGTACTATTGTAAATCTTGTAGGTGAAACTATAGTAAGCGCGTTGGCGGAGAGGAATGATGTAGTAAAACTTGCAGTGGTAGAAATAGCTGGCGTACCTCATGTCCAGTTAATCACATAGGTGATGCTCATGAAAGGAAGATTCTGCCCAATATGTGGGAGAAAAATAGATATAACCATAGAGGGGCTCTGTCCTGAATGTTATAGAAGTACGCATCCCCTAATGAGACGCTTTCCTGAGATAAAGATAGCTTTGTGTAAAAACTGCTTCTCTTATAAGATAGGAAGACGATGGCATACGCCTCCTCCTGAAATCTCCAGCTTGGAGGAGTTAATACTGCACGCCGCTAGAAAGCGAATCTCTCAAAGCATCAAGAAGAAGGAATACGAAATAGTAGAGGCTTCTCTTGAAAAGGGAAAAGAAGGATTTACGGTTATTCTCAAAATAAAGGGGAAAAGTCATCGTTTAATTCCGAAGTCTTATATCGAGGAATACAGAGTCCCCTTAACTGTCACGTTTACATTATGCCCGGTATGTGTAGATTTTAAAGGAAAGGTTGAAAGAGCAGTTGTTCAAGTAAGAGCAAAAAATAGACCTCTGACCTCCGAGGAGTATAATCTAGTTAAAGATTTCGTGAACGATACAATAGCAAGAATATCAAAAGATTCCATAGAAATAATCCCTATTGAAATCAAAGGAGATAAATATATCGACATAACGTTTTCTTCACAAAAAGCTGCGAGAAAGGTTGCTTCAGAACTCCAGAAAATCTTCCCATTTAAGAGAAAAGATACTCAGAAAATAATAGGAGTTTCTAGTACTGGACAACCGAAAACTAAAGTGACTATAAGATTGATGCTCCCTGAATTCAAAGTTGGAGATATAATAAGCTTTGCAGGTAAACCATACAAAGTTTTAAGTTTTGAAAGAGGAAAAATTAGACTCCTATCATTAAGCAATTATAAAGAATCTAGTTTTTCCTCGAGTAATGTCTTTTCTAGAGCTAAGATTGAAATTCGAGAAGAGGAAATTAAAAAAGTTCTCGTAGTTTCGATAACTCCACCTTATGTACAGCTCATGAATTTAGAAGATTACAAGGTTTATGAAGAAAGATTTGACCGGATACCGCTTTGGGTGAAAGAAGGAGAAACTGTTGGAATAGTAAAAATAGGTAACAGAACTTTCCTTGTTCCCGTTAAAGCCTAAAACTATGTTATACCTTCTCCATAATATTCTCCACTATAACCTTCATGAATTTTCTGAGAAAGCTTGAAAAAACATAGTTGAAGAATTCTACAATTTTTTTTCAAAAAAATTCCACTGCTATTAAATACCACGAGCAAGCCTACCCCTCTACCTACATATCCGGGATCCCAGACGGCGGAGAAGATAGTCGCTCCCATTCTGAGAAGCGAAGATCTAGGTTTACCAATACCCAATAAGTCTAGAGGAAGATGAATTACTTCGTTATACTGTACTATGTAATAACCTGAAGGTAAAAACAACCAATCGTTCTTGTCGAACTCTATTTCAACCCATTGGGGAATGCTCCTCTCTTTATTAGTAAATCCAAGTCTACCTATATTCTCTATCCGATAGACTCTTCTTAACGTTAAATCTATACCAGCTGGTTGAAGCTGTTTATTTAAATCTATAAAATCTTTTACTAAAGGCGGTTGTGAATTAATTCTTTCCAGAATCTCGTTCTTCGTTAATATCATAAGATTAGCTTCAGCAAGGACTGTGATAAATCTAACATATGAAATAGAAATATTTGAGTCAAATGTGTAGATATCTGTTAATAAATGAGATCCATATTTCATTGTGAGATGGTTGAAAATGATAACTTCACAAAGAGTAGGAATACTCGAATATTTGATTAGAGAACTTGTACCAGTAGCTAAACAGTTAGAAGCTAAAGGCAAGAAAATTTTGTATTTAAACATTGGAGATCCTTTGAAATATGATTTTGAAACACCTAAATATATTAGAGAAGCTTTGAAAGAAGCTATAGATAATGGCTATAACTACTACTCGAAAGCTCAAGGCATAGATGAACTTTTAGAAGCTATAGCGGAGAAGGAGCGTAAAGTAAACAATGTTCCGCTATCGCCCGATAGAATTGTAGTAACAACTGGAGTTTCTGAAGCCATAAATTTTGTAATGGCCACTCTTGTGGAAAAAGGCGATAAAGTGTTATTGCCTAGTCCTACGTATCCACTTTATGCCAATTTCACAAAATTTTACGGCGGAAAGCCTGTGTTTTATAGGCTCTGTGAAGAAAATAATTGGATGCCTGATCTTAATGATATAAGATCCAAGATAGATGAAAAAACTAAAATACTGGTTATTATAAATCCCAACAATCCAACTGGCGGAGTTTATAGTAGGCAAATCTTGACGGAAATTTTAGATCTAGCAGCTCAGCATAACTTAATAGTTGTCAGCGATGAGATATATGATAGAATAGTCTTTGAAGAAGAATTCTATAGCACGGCATCACTTTCTAAAGATACAGTAGTGATTGGATTAAACGGTTTCTCAAAAACCTATTTAATGACTGGATGGCGGCTAGGCTATGTTTATATTTACGACCCAATGGGCAGTGTGGGAGAAGAGGTCTATAATGCTATAGTGAAAATGGCCATGAATAGGCTCTGCGCTCCTACTCCTATACAGATAGCTGCCGCTAAAGCTCTCCGAGGTTCGCAGAAGCATATTACGGATTTCGTCCTTAAATTAAAACGACGAAGAGACATGGTGATGGAAATTATAGCGGAGACGGATTGTCTTTCGGCAGTTAAACCTAGAGGCGCTTTTTACATATTTCCAAGAGTAGAGTATAAAGGTGATTGGAAAAATGATAAAGAGTTTGCCTATAAACTTTTAATAGAGGAAGGAGTGTTAATTGTGCCTGGAACTGGGTTCTATACCGGAGATCATGATCATTTCCGTACTGTAATCCTGCCTCCCGCTGATATGTTAAATGAGGCTTTTGATAAAATAGTCGACTTCATAGAAAGACATAAAGTCAGCTGAAAGCTTTCATTTAACGATTTAACTTCTTAACTTTTACCTTCTACTAGAAAATCTGATAATACGGAAGCCTCTTAGTGACTGTTCTAGATTAGAAAAATTTTGCTTTGTACTTCGATTTAAGACTTGACTATACTACATATGCACATTATAGCAACTTACTACTCATTATACACGGTATATATGAAGTCGAAATTCAGAAAACGTTCTAGCAATATAAATTAAGCCGAAGAACTTAAATCTTACAATCAATAAGATACATCAGAGCCGGGGTGCCCGAGTGGTTAGGGGACGGGCTGCAGTG
>QMRG01000163.1 GCA_003649235.1 Thermoprotei archaeon
AAAAGGAGGATTTGATAAAGACCTTTAGGGTAAACGTCCCAACCCATATCAGTAACTTCATCTTCTCTTCCATCGAGAGATTCAGCGAAAAGAGACATTATCTTTAAGGGATTAAATCTTATAATATGTCTAGTATAGTAATTTACACCCCAGAAGTCGTAAGCTCCTCTAAGCTCTTTATACTTCCTCTTTATAAATATTCCAGGAAGTACTCCTTTCTCTAAAGCTTCTACTACTGTCAGGTTAAAGCTTCCATTAGCTGCATCGGCGACCAGCTTGTCTAAGAAGTAGTTTTTAGCTGGTTGAAATATTGTGAAGTGCTTAGCCAGTCCTACTTGGAAGTTTCCATCAACATATTTTATGATCTTATACGCTTTTGCGTGAGCGATTAACAAATTCTTTAATACTCTGAAGTACAGGAAAGCATCACGTTTAAACGGAGGATATTCGCCGCTGCCCCAACCCATGTAAGCTAAGACTGCTGGCTCGTTTATAGTAATCCATATTTTCACATATTCCTTAAATTCCTCCACTATCTTCTCTACAAATTCCTCGAAGTATACTATATTCTCTTCTTTCTCCCATCCTCCCTTCCTAACAAACCATACGGGATTAGTAAAATGATGCAACGTAACTAGCGGCTCAATGGAAGCTTCACGAAGCCTTCTCAGGATATCTATATAAGTTTTAACTACATCGCCTCTCCAGTCTTCTATTTCTGGTTGTATCCTACTCCATTCCACCGAGAAACGGTAGGCATTATATCCCAATCTTGCCATTAACTCTATATCCTTCTCATAGAGCCTCCAGCTATTACAGGCCAGACCTGTTTTGGGGAGTTTGTTTTTCAGTTCCCAGTAGTACCAATCATTGTATACGTTTTCTCCTTCAATCTGATAGCTCGAGGTAGCAGTTCCGAAGAGGAAGTATTCAGGAAACTCTAAACTCTCGGCCATTACCTACAAATATCCTATAGCCTACAAATATTCTTGTCGAGCAGGTGTATACACATGATGTTTAAGCTATGTGATAAACTACCCTCTTTCAGCGAGATAATATCCCATCTTAGTTTAAAAGAAGATACTGGATGTTTTATAGTATTTACCGGAGTTGTTAGAGCGTTTTCTGAAAATGGAGAAAAAGTACTCTACCTTTACTATGAGGCTAACGAAGAATTAGCGGCAAAAGTTTTCGACGAAATAGTAAAAGATTTGAAGAAAAAATATGGAATTCACGACGCTTTTCTATATCATAAAATTGGAAAGGCCCACGTTGGAGAAAAAGTAATGTATGTAGGCGTAGCATCGAAGAGGAGAAGGGAAGCTTTCAATGCTATACAGGAATTAGTAGAGAGGATTAAAAAAGAAGTTCCAATATGGAAAAAAGAAGTGACCGAATCTAGAGAGTACTGGGTTGGAGTAGAGGAATAGTCTAACGGTATATAAGCTCCACTCTTTCTCTACGCGAAAGCCCGCTCATTATTTCCCTAACAACTCTCCTAAACATCTCCCTTCTCTGTTCTAAAGCCTCTATCTTAAACTCTACTCCCGTCAGCTTGGATATCGCTTCTAGAAGCCTAATAGCTGCTGGAGCATCTATATCCACCTTTTTCGCCATCTCAGCTAATGTTCTCTCATCGATCTTCCTAGCCGCTATTGCCTCGTAAATCTCAAAGAAAAGCTTTAGGAAATCCGACTCTGCTACTAATAAAATACCGTCTATATTCCTCCTCATGCACTCGTCAAGTAAATAAGCTCCGCTGCTTTTTAGGATTCCAGAGAAAGGTTTAAAGCCCAAGTTCGCTACTTCAGCTACGAGATGCTCCTCCGTAACGAAATAAACTTCTTTAGCTTCATCACCTATAGGCATTGTACAGTCTATGGCTATAGCTCTTTTAACTTCGTTTCGCTCCGCCCAATCCATTAAGGCATCTGCCATTTTAGGAAATATCTGATTCGCCTTCTCTATAGAGAGAACGAATGGTATCTTAAGGACCATTACAGGATAACTAGGATTAAAGTATATAGTGTAAGGATGAGTCATTCTGCCGCTGTAAACGTACATTAAGGGTTGAACCTCTTTAATGTTAATATAGGCTATCGGTTGGAGTTTTAGATTTTCAATTATAAAATCAGCTACTAGTCCCGTTACTTGACTTATATTGAATATCGGTATTATCAAACTCTTATTATTAAAAACTCTGAGATATGTTTCAAAAACTCTGACTTCATTCAAAAGACACACCAATTATACATTAAAGTCGGCTATTTAAAATCCTTACTCTGCTCTAACCCGTATATGGAAAATTCTTATATAATTCGCTAATCCCTTAGTTAAAAATGCTTAGATCCTTGAATGTATCAATTCTAAGATAATGGATATTAATTTATGCTGAAGTCTAAATATAGGAGATGCATATGAACATCTTAAACCGTTTTTATCTCTTATTACATCCTAGACCCGCATATGTTATAGGGACGGGGAAGTACGGAGGAAAAGTTAATTTTATGGCGGCTAGCTGGGTTACTCCTGTTGCAGAGGAGCCGCCTAGAGTAGCGGTGGCTATAGATATCGAAAGTTATAGCTATGAGTTATTAAAAGAGTACGGTGAATACACAGTTAATATTCTGTCTTTAGATATGCTGAAAGAACTTTACTTCTTTGGCTCTACAAGCGGTCGTGAAGTAGATAAGGTAAAAGAACTTGGCTTAAAAATTGCTAAAGGATCGAAGGTTGACGCGCCAGTACTGGAGGATGCAATAGGAGTTTTAGAATGTAAGGTTGTTGGAGAATTTGAGAGTGAAGATACGACTCTTTTTATAGGAGATGTTTTGACAGTGAGAGCTCGTGAAGAATTCTTTGACGTTAGGAGAGGTTGGAATTTTAAAAAAGTGAATATACCGTTGCATAACTGGGGTAAGGGATTCTATGCTATTGGACGATTTGTTATGCCAAAGTAGCTGCTAATAATGCTTAAATAATCTAGTGTATAATGCATTATACATGAAAACTATTACGATAAGCGATGAAGTATACAGAAAACTAGTTAGCATTAAAGGGAAGAAGTCTTTCTCGCAGATTATAGATGAGCTGATAGCTCACAATGTATCTAAGAGAATTGAAAAAATCTTAGAAATTTCGTTGAAAGAAAGCGAGGATATTGAAGAGCTAGAGAGAATTGTTAAAGAAATCAGAGAGAATTTCAGGGTGAGGATTTGAAGCTCCTCCTTGATACATCTTTTATACTAGAGTTGAAAAAGAGAAATGAAAGGGCTATTGAAATTTTAAGAAGAGAGGCGGAAAACGCGGAGGATGTAGTTGTTTCACAGCTGACTAAATATGAGCTTATGGTTGGCGCATATTATCTATGGCTTAAAAACAGAAGTATAAAAGAAAAAATTTGGCTAGATGACTTTTTGAAATGGGTTACTATTGCTCATTTATCC
>QMRG01000164.1 GCA_003649235.1 Thermoprotei archaeon
CACCCTACCGGAGTAGAAGTACAGGTGATAGTCCCTAGTTGGAGCCGTGAAGACCAGCGGTTCTGAGAGGCTCTGGTAATCTCTATGGAACTCTATGGAGCCCCACAATCTAACCCTAGGCTGACCCGAATGGATGTCCCTCTTAACAACCATGTATAGGGCATTACCTAGGAACACGTAGTTAGCCTCAGGGCTTACGGCGGCGGCACTCCATTGTGTGGAGCCGGGGTTTGCGAAGTGAATCACTACGGTCTGGTTCGTCAGTACGTCATAGACTATGCCGTAACCCGGTCTTGAGCTATCCCTACGGCTACATAGAGCGAAGACCTCAGTAACCTTAGGTATCCACCTCTCGTAGAAGGGATTGTAAAACCATGAGTCGTCGGGAGCCTCCTTAGCCTGATAAACCACCTTAAACTCCTTGGAGGTAGCGTTGAAGTAGGCTATAATGACCCAGCCATTCTTTGTGCCGCCGATGATGTAGCCCACATTATATGGGTCGCTAATGCCTAGTGAACCTAGTCCGCCAACATCAGGTAGCTCGTAATGCACGATCCTAACGAACGAGTTCGATCCCGGCTCATCACTAACCCTCTCCCAGATGTCTAGGTAGCCGTAATCTAGACCCCCGACAACTATGTACTTACCGTCAAGGGTCATTTGAACCCTCCTACCGTAGTTCCCGCTCTCCTGATGTACAAAGAACAGTACGTACTTTCCTTGCTCAGGGTCGTACTTGTAGACATAGAATGTACCGTATGCCATGTGCCCCACAAACAGGTGGGTACCGGAGTAGTCAAGTTGCACAGCGTAGAAGTTGTTCCCGTTGGTGTCCGTGAAGGTCCAGTCTATCGGTATGGTAGTCCATGAAGTAGTATCTACTACACGGGCATTCGTACCGCCACCCCTGACATCCTCAATCATCCTCTTAGAGTCAGCCGAGAAGAAACCGAATCTATCCCACACCTTCACGGCTTGGAACGGCTCCCAACTCAACACCTCCCAAGTATCTCCCCACGAATCATCAGTATCGGAAGTTAGCTGAGCTACGAGCTCACCGGTAGAGACCTTATAGATCCATAACTTACCGCCGGAACCGTAAACACCGACAAACCTACCGTCAAGACTGGCATCCCCATGTGATTGAAACACGATAACGTAGTCCTCACCAATAAACTTAGCCATGTAGGCTTGGTGGGTTATCCCCCAGAGCTTAACCAGAGCTACTCTCGGGAGTTGTTGTTGGTCTTGAGTAATCTGGGTATTGGTAGCCGTGACTGGCAATAATAAACCGAAAGGTATGATAGATAGTACTATTACTGATAATAGGATTAGAGAGTAAGCCCTCCCCATACTCACCTTTAACCCCATAACTATTCTGGGTGAGAGACTTAAAACATTCTTTTTAAATACATTCTTGGGGTAGGAGAGTGAAGAGCAGAATCAAAGTTAGGTTCTCAGCTCTGTTCGTTATGTTAGCTATACTCTTAACACTAATTATTATACCTCATGGGGTGCTAGTGGTTAGGGCTCAGGGAGCTTACTACGTACCGATAACAATTACTGAGCGTTCCGGTCAAGACCTGACGGACTACCAGATCAAGATAGAGCTGAACTCCACGAACTTCCCGTACTGGGAGCATATTGCCTCCTACAACGGCTCCGACATATACTTCCTAGACAGCGATGGTAAGCCCCTATACTACTGGATAGAGAGCTTCGACCTCGTCAACAGGAAGGCGGTTATCTGGGTAAACATACCGAGCATACCGGCAGGAAGCAACGTCACCATCTACATGTGGTATGGATGGGAGAACCCATACGCCAACTATAATAATGGAACCAAGGTGTTCCTGTGGTTCCTAGACGAAAAGAACTTCAGACCAGCCGACGTAGTGACTGGGACATGGAGCGTGACGCTACTAGAGGACTCAATCAAGTTTGAGAAAACATCTCCTACTACCACAGTATGGGAACGGTATGAGTACGTGGTCAATACCTTCACACCTGTTGAGGTGGTCATGAAGGTTCTGACTGCAACAGACCAAGACAACAGTCATGCCGCCGTAATCGAGGTTCACGGCTCACCCGACGTTGTTAATTTCTTCCTCGGTAGAAGTGATGGTCGTCCTTATTACCCTAGTGGGCTGGGGTTCCGCTACATCATAGATGTAGGCGGTGATGGCTGGGATAGCGGTGGTGGTCTAGGCGATGCCCAAGCAGATAGGTGGTACTACGTAAGGGTTAGGGTGTTCAGCGATAGGGTGGAGTTCTACGGTTTACAGAACACCACACTAAGCCTCTCGATGGGCAGTAGCCTGACAATATACATTAAAGTTGAGTCGAAGCCTCCCTACAGCTATGCGTTGTGGGACTACGCCTTCGTTAGGCGGGTTACCGACCCAGAGCCGAGCATATCGATAGGACATGAAAGGCTTTGTAGGGCTCTCTACCTCCCATCGAGGACAATGTATTTAGTGCATGAAATCGTGTACAGCCCCAACTCCACCCTGTTCAGCCACAACTTTACGGTTGCTAACACCACTACTGCCGACTATGAGACAAACTATAGTGATGCCTATGGCTGGAGGGTGTATGCTAATCCGTACCAATCTGGAGGAGTAAGCTATGAGAACAATGCTTCACTAGTTAGTGAGATAAACATAACCCTTCCCTACTCCGAGGTATTGGTGAAGAACGTAACATTGCTGACTAAGACTAATGGGACTGGCAACTTCAGGCAACTATGGGTTAGGGTGCTCAACTCTACTGGTGGGGTTGTCGCTGAGTTAACTAATGCAACCATAGGTACTAGCTGGACAGAAGTTGCTCTAACAGTTAATGCTAACCTTAGTAACCAGGTAACCATCTGGATAAACGCCACCGTAAAATCAACGACTACGACTGGAGAGGAAATTGCGGTTAAGGATGTTAGGGTATATGTAGAGTATAGGACCAACCCGCAAGTCACCGTGCCTTGGTCGCCTAACGTCGAGTTCTTCAACTGCTCGGCAAGCCATTATGTTGAGCTTGGCTCAGCGGAGTACCTCAACTCATCAGTTATAACCTTCAAGCTCATC
The DNA here is from genome assembly GCA_003649235.1 of Thermoprotei archaeon. Taxonomy (GTDB): domain Archaea; phylum Thermoproteota; class Thermoprotei; order Thermofilales; family B69-G16; genus B69-G16. The sequence goes on from QMRG01000164.1 coordinate 3,081, forward strand.
CAGTACCTAACATACAATACCACGCATTACCCAGTTCAACCCTCCTATGTGGGTGATGAGACCATAGGCTCCTACAACTACAGCGTCTACAGGGTTGACCCAGCGAACTACAGCCAGTACATGACTATCTATGCCCTCCTAGAGAACTGGTTTAAGACCTTCAGGACACACGCTAAGGGCTACGACACTGAAACCATACTCATAGGTGAGCCTCTAACTGTTGAGTTGCCGGAGCTGGGTAATATAACTATTGTAGAGCTTAACAGAACATTCATAAACGTTTCATCGGTGACAATAAGCTTCTCTTCAACGGGAAGCTTCACGGTAGTGGTCAACC
>QMRG01000165.1 GCA_003649235.1 Thermoprotei archaeon
AGGGTGGAAGATATCGGAGGGTAGTGTTGTAATAATTACTCAGGAACGTTATGATAAGTCAAAATATGTTGTAGAACAGTTTTTCCAAGAACAATTACTGCCTAGCTTTACATTAAACGCTACAGGTACGCCTCTAGGTTTTGGATATTTCGCTTTAACAGAGAATTTCGTAAAAGCTCAAAACATAGACTTGGAGAAAGCTACTATAATAATACTAGGCTGTCACGGACTTTACAGCAAAAGCATGGCTAAAGCTTTCATAGAGAAGGGAGCATTAGCATACTTCGGATTCAACGGCTATATCACAGCCCCCCATGCCGATAAAACCGGAGCCGAACTATTAAAAAACCTATTTATCGAAAAAAAGAATATTCAAGAAGCTATATCCGCCACTATGACTCGCGTAGGAATAGAACCCTACTATAAATCCGAGCTATTAGTCGAACTGGGAGATAATGTAAAAATGAATACAAAAATTTGGAATTACTACTTTAAACAAGGATAAGCAACAATCTGGTTCAGACAAACCTATTAGATTTAAGTATAAGTGTGCAGATTTTCTTTAAATATTTAGCTGGAACCATGCTTAACGCTATTTCTTTAAGATCCTCCTTCAATAAAACTCTAGTTTTTAAATAAGCTAAAATAGAACCAGCATAAATCAATAACCCCCCTATTATAAAGAATAAATCTAGAATATACGATATAACTCCAAATAACAAAGGAAAAACAACTGTTAGCGCCAACTCTTTAAAACCAATTTTAAAATTAATTTTATTAGCAATATATAGCGAAGCTAGAAAACCGGTAAAAGCTCCAATACTAAAACTTATAGCAGCTCCAAAACCCTCATAAAAAGGCACTAAAAGATAATAGAGTATAACTCTTGGAATATTCGCAGCCATACCTATAGCCAACACATACATATACGCGTCATAAGCATATGCTAAATTCGTAACACCCACAGTCAACACCATAAAAACCAAGCTCGAAATTAAAACCTTCAAAACCGGCGAAGCTTTAATATAGCTACTACCTAAAAGACTTAGAGGAAGCCATGGATAAACAATAATGAAAACCGCTAAAGGCCAAGCCGACGCTAGAATCACGCGTATAGCCTTCCACGTAGACCTCTTCCTTCCATCCTCCATACCACTTAAAACAGGCAACAAGACAGAAGAAAGACTACCAGCTATCATAAAAACCACATTCGCTATAGAAAACGCGACATAATAAAGCCCAGTTTCAAAAGCACTAGAAAAACCAAAAACAGCTAAAACCCCCAACCATTGCCCAGCTAAATTGATAAAATTGGGCAACCAACTGACCATCCCGGCCTTTATAACGTCGTGTAGGAAAGCTAGTTTGAAAAAGGGTTTAAGACCAACTAGTTTAAACACAACTCTCGATAAGTAAAGCATGTTTACTATAGCCACGCTAACATAGCCTATTACAGCACCTACCCAACCCCAACCTAAGGAAACCAAGCTAACTCCAATTAAAATTTTAGCTAAACTAGCAAGCAAACTAGCCTCAAAAATAGTTTTAGTCTTAAGTAAAGCTGTTAAAAAAGCTGTAAAGATACCGCTAAAACCCATAAACGCAGATAATGCGGAAAAAAGAATCATTTCACTGTTTAAGCCGCTAATTTTAACTTTGAAAAAACTTATCAAAACAAGGGTAAGAGCAGATATCGAGTAAGCAAAGATGAGAAAGATAAAGGAGGACCAGAAATAACGTGAAACTTTTTCATCATCTTTTCCATAAAAAGCTCCAACAAATTTTAAAACGCCAACTCTAATGCCTAAACCAGCTAAACCACCTACCAGACTAGCTAAACCTATAATCGCGCTTGTAACGCCTAAAATTTCCGGACCACCTATAATAGAGATTATAAACCAGTAGATCGCCCCGCTAGAAACATATACTAAGTTACTACCGTAAAGCCATATTCCACCCTTAACGATTCTACCGAGTGACACCTAACCGCCTCTAAGTTTACCTAAATTTAGTGAAATAAAATTTTATTAGTGTAAATTTTAAGCTTTTTCCTTCTTAGTGTATATTATTTTGGCAATTATAAATCCGACAATTACTCCTGCAATGAACAATCCTACAGCGTATTCTAATCCTATAATTACTGGTACGGTAAGCTCTATAACTCCAGCCTCCTTCGCTATAGTTTCCTTCTCAACTCCACCCCACATAACCTTAATATTACCCTTAGGAACCAGTAAGAAAACTCTACCTTCAGCATCCGTCACAGCTGAATACCTATTACCATACTGATCCTCAACAACTAAACTAGTTCCAGCTATAGGACTACCCAAAGCATCTTTAATATAAAGCTCTACACGTACTAGCGGCAATACAGCCTTAACTTCTTTATCTTCTACAAGGTCTACAGTAGTCTCGTAGAGCACTTCGCCCATATACGTAAACACGACTCTATAAGAGTCTTCTAACAAGTAGAAAGACGCTCTTCCATCAGCCTTAGTAACTGCTAAAGCTATCAGATTTCCTCCTTTATAAACGCCAACTAGTACTCCTCCTACAGCAAAACCATCTTCACTTTCAACCACAAAGCTCAGCGTATAAACTGGTCTACGAACCGTGAGAATCTTAAATCCTGCCGCCGGGATTCCGACTTCAGGCACGACTTCAACTACAATGACATATACGCCCTCTTTCTCAGGAGTCCATGAAACTTCGAAATAATCTTTTTCATCCAGCTCTAGCTCTGTTATTGAAATCTCCTCTAAGCCATAATACGCCGAAACTCTAGCGCTACCAGTCACGCTAGTATTTAAAAAGACTTTAATAAGAACCTCCTCGCCCGGTCTGACTTCACTCGGTTCAACTTCAACATTCACCTCTACACGAGCCATTTCTCTAACAGTCACCTCAACCACGTTGCTAATACTCTCTAAGAGAATTTCAGTCTCTGGAACTACAGCTCTAAACGAAATCTTACCCAGCATAGTGACGACATAGGTATAGCCGAAAGTCCCATTAGCCCCTGTATAAACCTCGCCTATTTCAATCCAATTAACCCCATCCAAGCTATATTCTATAACTATCTTAACATTCTCTAATGGAGGATCTATACGGCCATAAATCGCAATCGCCGAATCTAAGACAGCCTTAACAGGGCTTACCATCAACGTAACTTCAACTCTCTGCTTAACCCAGAAAGTTTTCTGAGTAGAACACCCTCTATACTCATTATTTCCATACCATTTAGCCTCTACAAACCAAGCCCCGAGCATTTCAGGCTTAAAAACATCTTCAAAAACACCGTTTTTAGACGTTACAACTCTCCTATAAGTTTTCGATCCATTAGGCCATTTATAAACCAATAGAATCTCAACA
>QMRG01000166.1 GCA_003649235.1 Thermoprotei archaeon
CCTGAAAGCGTGAATCCGAAGAATCCTTTAATACGCTCTATATCCCCCGTTACGCGAGCTACGAGCTTACCTGTGCCTTTCTTATACAAGTAGATAAGCGATAAATCCTGGAGTTTTCTATACAGCTCTACTCTCAGATCAAAAGAAATATACTCTGCTAATTTCCTAGACTCTACGCTTTGAATAAAAGACGAAATCCCTCTTATAATTGATAAAAACACGAATAACCCGGCATATAACAATACTTCGTCAAATTCCAAATTCACTACTAGATCTACTGCTCGCTTAGCGACGAGAGGTGCGAATACTCCAGCTATAGCTGAGGCTATAGAGAACATGGAGGCCAATACCAAGTTTTTCTTATACCTAAGCGTGTATGTCAAAAGTCTCTTTAACGCCACTATAATCCCTCCAACTCCCTATACCTGGAGACTAACTTTGAAAATTCAGGATAAGATGCCATACGCATAACTGCTAGAAAATCGATTATTGGAGTCATCTTCCTGTGGAGGGATTTCCTACGCTTAGATAGGATATCCTCCAAAGCCCTGCTTTTAAGCGAGAGATACATACGCATTAAATCCATAAACTCTTTTTCATTCATCTTCAAGCCGAAAACCTCTATAGTTTCAGTCACTATGTCTCGTACCTCCTTCTTAAACTCTTCACTTTCAAAAACTAGATAGGAGACTAGGAAGATTCGCGCTGTAGCTCTATAGTACTTTTCAACAAGATTTTTCTTACATACTGTTCTCGCTACCTCCACTAGTCCGTGTTTTTCTAAAATTTTCAAATGATAGAAAACTGCTTGAGGAGAAAGTCCTAGAAATTGAGAAAGTTCTGAGACTGTATGTTCTCCCATTTTTAGTAAGTGAAGTATCTTAAGCCTAGTCTTATCGATAAGTACTTTCGCAGTTTCGGGATCTTCTACTATTAATACGTCTTTCATTCGAAGTTAGAAGAAGAGTGTATCTTAAAAACTTTACTTTAACGTTAAAATATATTTTTAAACGATGTATATCCGTAAGCAATTTAGGCGTGAACGTTTAAGGATACCTATGGATAAAGTAGTTTTAAAACTTGCTCTACACAGGAAATCTATCAGGCGGTATAAAAGCGATAAAATCGATTTATCGAAGATACTATACGCTATAAAGACGGCTCTTCAAGCGCCTTCTGGAGCAAACCAGCAACCTTGGAGATTTATAATAGTAGAAGATCCAGAGGTTAAAGCTGAGATAAGGAAGATATGCGAAGATCTAGAAAAGAAGTTTTATTCCCGTGTGAAAAAAGAATTAAAAGAATGGTTATTAAGTAGAGGTTTCACTTGGAAAAAACCATTCCTCACAGAGGCTCCATATCTCATAGCTGTATTCGCTGAGCTAGGCAAGCCGTATGCTGTGCAGAGTACATGGCTTGCGATAGGGTATCTCCTGCTAGCACTCGAAGAAGCAGGATTAGCTTCGTTGACTTATACTCCACCAAGTTCTCCGGAATTACTGGAAATTCTAAGAGTTCCAGAAGGCTTTCAGCTACAAACTATAATCCCAGTAGGTATAGCAGGAGAAGATAAAAGGAAGGAGCCTAGGAAAAAGCTACACGAGGTAACTTTCTACAATAGGTGGGGTACTACCTTAATGCAAGACTAGGTTAACAAATCGAGTAGTTCTGTAAGCTTCATTATCTTTCTACAATTTTTATCCTTATAAACGTTCTTCCTATCAAGCAATACTCCGGTTAAGCCGGCATTCTCTGCTCCAATGTAATCAGCTTCATAATCATCGCCTACGTGGATCATCTCGCCAGGAGATACGTTAGTCTTCTCAAGAGCTAACTTAAATATCCTAGGATCAGGCTTCTCAAAGCCTACGGTGCCGGAGGCTATTAGCAATTCAAAATAATCTTTTAAACCTATGCTGGAGATGTATATTGAAAGATTCTTCAAAGAAGAGACATTGGATATCACGATTAAGCGGTAACCTCTACGCTTAAGCTCTTCAAGCGTCGGCTTTACATCGTCATAAACTCTAAATCTTATCCTATGAGGCAGTATTTTCAAAAAATCAACGGTTTTTTCAGTGGGTAATTCCAAAGCTTTAAGCACTCTCTCTATAAGCTCTACATAAGCTTTCATATTCCATACTCTACCCGTTTTAGCTTTTTCTTCTCTCCACCAAGCACGGGCATCTCTCAGTGCTTTTTCAACAAGGTTGAGGTTAATTGAGTATCCAAGCTCGTTTAAAACTTTATGATAGACTACGTAATCCTGCTCTATTTCATGCGCTATAGTTCCCCCGAAATCCAGTGAAACTACCTTAAACATGCCTCTAGACAAGACATATAAGTCATATTTAATGATTTTCTTACTGTAAAAGTACAGTAAAAAATAGTAAATTTCATATAGTACTACTAAATAATACTACTCAATGAACGCTCATGTAGTGAAAGTGACTAGGAAGGGACAGATTACCATACCTAAAGATATTCGTGAGGTACTCAGAATCAAAGAAGGAGAATTTCTCCGAGTAAGCTTGGAAGAAGGAAAAATCGTTATCTCGAAGCTGGGAGTTCCCAGTCCTGGTGAGCCTGTCGGCTTAGAGGAATACAGGAAAATTATCGCGGAATTAGAGAGGGAGAGAGCGAGGTGGCGTTAGTACTAGATACCCGTTTTCTCCTAATACATACTTTTCCACCGAGCTTGGAAGATAAAATTATGATTGAGCGTTTCACAGCTAGGTTATTAGAGAACAAGATCATAATTCCAAGCGTGGTAGTAGTTGAGTATATCAAAATCGCTGGGAAGAGAATAGGAAGGGCAGCAGCGGAAACTAAGCTGAATTTATGGAAAAACATAGGCGCAGAAGTAGCGCATTTCTCCGAAGAATTAGCGTATGAAGCAGGTAGATTGGCATTAAACCATCCTAGGTTACCGTTAGCCGATATTATAATAGCTACTACTGCCCTCCACTATCGAGCCAGAATAGTTACCGATGATCCTCATTATAGCATCTTAGGGGCAAAAACGTTATGGTTTAAGCGCTAAGATTTTGCGAGGATGAGGCAGTTTTGTGGAGCCTAAACTGCATCATGTTGCTTTGCGAATAACTGTTTGGAATTCCTTAATGATTAAAAACGCCGCCACCATAAAGCTAGTAATGAATTCAGGTATCGATACTCCGCCTTTTAAAACGCGAGTATAGTACGCTATCCATATTACCATGTAGGAGAGGAAGAAGAGAACTCCCGTCTTGGATTTCTTCTCTAGACTATAGCTCAACAGGGATAATCCAAAAAGTACGAAGAATAGTATCGAAACTACTAGATGAGTTCTCCCGTATATTTCGTCATAAGTACCTATGA
>QMRG01000167.1 GCA_003649235.1 Thermoprotei archaeon
AATTGGATTATCGATAGTGCAACTTCTGAGCATCGAGAAAAACATTCTTCACATCAGAGACGTGGATATCGTTGATGGTACTCCTCTCCTTGATATCAAACCGTATGTTCCACAGTTCGATGAAAGAGATAATGCAAGAATAGGATGGTTGGAAAAGAAGATAGCAAGACTTCAGATCTCAAGGGATGACGGAAGATTTGCGGGAAAGGATAAAGAGAAATGAACGACTGATGAAAATCGTTTCAAAATGTTTTCCAATCAAGGGATTATAAGGTATTTCGTCTATTCATAGTTACGGTGAGAAAAATGAGAGGGAAAATTAAGAAAAGAATCGTTCTACCGTGCGCCCTGCTGGTTGCGGGGTTTGCGATTGCGAGCATGGCAACAGTCTTTGGAGCAGGTAGTTTACTGATTTTTGAGGAAAAGGAGATCGGTTTGGTGGCAGTGGGAGGAAAGCTAAGAGTATGTGAAGATGATCATGTTGTGAGAGAGCTCAACATACAAGAAAGGGAATACATCGTGGAGAGATCCGGAAATGGACTTAAACTTTGCAGAGTAATGGAAGCGACGCCGGAAACTAAGGAAAAGATAAATGAGAGTATCGAGATAGCCAACAGAGATAGCAGAATACGGGAATTGACCGACGACAATGGCTTACGACAAGAGAATGTAGATACAGCGGTGATCAATGGAAATGAGATAAAACTGACGGTAAAAATAGGGGATAAATGCTATGAGATCGTGGTAGATTTGGAAAATGAAACAGTAAAGTCAATAAAAGAGATAGAGGCGCTTAGAATAAGAATCGGACCCCATGAGGTATCGATGGTAGAAGAGGAAGAAAATGAGTGAGATGGTTTGAGGAAAAGCTATACTCATGGCATCTCTATTTGTTGCTTCAGCATTCATTCCGGGATTGAAGCTATCGAATCTAACACCGATTTCGATCCAAAAAGTTGACAGTTCCTCGGTGAAAAGAAAATGTAATAAGGTCGGATAATATAGGGAAGTAACAAATAATGAAAGGAAGAGAATTTCATGGTAAAGCAATATTCGTAGCAGCCTTATTTGTGGCATCAGTTTTTATTTTAGGACTGAAGTTGCTGAACCCAACATCAGTTCAAATAATTATAGAAGGACAGAATACAACCACTGCACGGATCCCAGAATTTTTCACACTTGAAGATGTTATTATTGTCGCTGTAGCTTCCTTTATTCTCGGTGTCAGCGCAACGTATCTGCTTTACTTTGTTTCAATCAAACCCGCCGGTGAACTTGTACTCGAAGAAAAGAAGAAAAGATGGAGAGAAATAGCGAAGACATTAAAGAATGACGAGCAGAAGATGTATCTGGCAATAATTGAAGCTGGTGGAATGATAGAACAAAGCAAACTCCCAGAGAAATTAGGGGTCTCGAAGGCAAGCGTTAGCAGAACTTTGGATTTGTTGGAAAGCAAAGGATTAGTCGAAAGGAAAAGGAGAGGAGCGGGGAACGTTGTTTTGCTGAAATAATATCAAGTTCCGTCACATGAAACCAGTTTGAAACCAGTTTCAAATACATGATATTTAAGGTGTTTCATCTTAATTTTTTATGAGGTAGGTAGAATGAGAGGTGAAATGAAAGAGAGAATAACTCTGCTTAGTACGCTAGTGATAGCAGGATTACTGATGGCAGGTATAGGAACCGTCTCTGGGGCAGGGAATTTCCTAAAATTTCCAGAAAAAGTAAACATACAATTTCTCCCACACAAAAATATCAGTGTAGTGAAAATATTGAAGAACGGTAATACAATAAGAGAATTTACGTTGCCAGATGGAGAATACAATTTTACCATAAAAGTATCAAAGCAAGTTAAAATAGTGAATAAGATCACCTTACGTAATTCTACTGTAGAGGTATCCATCATAAACATATCAGGGCGTGCTAAGGTAAAAATCGTTCCCAAAGAATGGAAAAATCTTACTATCAAGGTCAAGGGGCCTATACACGTGTATGAGAAAATAGACAAATATCTTTCCCTTCCATTGAACATAAACATTACTCCTCCAGGTTCAGGATATAAGATTACGCCCACAGAGATGGCTGATCGTATCAAGGTATTCCCCACCATCTATTACATGTCTCCCAAGGCGGTAAAATGGCAATAAAAGGGACTCTAATCGTATCGTTGATTACGGTTGTAACCCTCACATCTATAACTATCGGGACATTCGGGTATCACGTTAGTAATGAGCCTATAGAAGTAGAAAATTTTCCTCTAAAGGTAGAATTTGTTAAGGAAGAGCCTAGAAGCAAATATGTGTTTGCAGACATAGATAGAGGATTCTTTTCTGCACTTCTTTCTATAATTGCAATTGGTACAATGCTAGGAGTAATGTATTATCATGGTAAGATCAACCGGAAACTCTTCCACAAAATATATGCTATTGCAAGTGTACTACTCATCATACCAACAGTTTTACTACCATGTTTTGCTCATCTGATCGCTGGTCAACAGTATGATAGAGGTGCAGAGGAGTACAATAAGGCCATAGATTACGTTCGGTATGCTAGAGATGAAATTATCTTGGGGGATTACGAAGATGCCATCACCTGGATAAACACAGCACTAACGCACCTTTACAAAGCGAAAAGGTTTTTTAAGGAGGCACAAGACCTAGGCTACTACCTAACAGACAGTAGATACAGAGAAATAAGCAACGCCCTTGAAATAACTGAAAAGAATATTGATAATTGCTACCTCTTGAAAGGATATATTTACCAATTAATTGAGGAAGAAAGAAAAGGAAAAGCCATAGCAGATTTAATGGATATGATACTCAGCATTATGGGCGTAATCTTAGATATCATTTCGTGAAAAAGACCGGTATCTCAAAAGCGAGCGTTAGCAGGGCTTTGGATCTGCTCGAGAGCATGGGTCTGGTTGAAAGAAGGAAGAGGGGGAATGGGCAACATAGTTCTGTTGAAGTGAAGATTCAAAAAACCTTGATTCGATTCCATCCCCATGAAATCTCTCAGCATTGAAAGCATAGCGAAAGAACATTCAACCCCATTCTATCTCATAGATCCGGAATCAGCGAGAGAATCTTTCTTCAGAATCAGAAAATTATTCCCGGAAAATACGATCATAGCATATGCAACCAAGGCAAACTATTCTCCATCGATAATCAAATTATTTAGCGATCTCAATTTGCACTTTGATACCTTTACTGCTGGAGAGGTTATGCATCTTCTCAATTGTGGAGTTGATGCAGAGAAAATCATGTACACAAGCGTTACAGAGATAAAAGAAGAGTTCGAGTTTGTCTTATCCAGAGGTGTTAGATTCTTTATCATCGGTTCTCTCAACGGTCTC
>QMRG01000168.1 GCA_003649235.1 Thermoprotei archaeon
ACTGGGGATAATGGAGGTGGTTAGCGGAATACTGCTTATAGCTATTTCCCTCTATATGCTATTCTTCTTATAACATCTTTAATATTCGAGTAGAGAAAACCGAAGAGATAAAGAGCATGACAAGTTATGTCGAGAACCGGGTATATTATACTCTTTTTCAATGATAACCTTTTTCTTTTAAGATAATAGAGGAAAAGGACGAAATATACTTCAATAGCAACTATAGATAAAAACGATCCTATAACGAGAAATGCCAAAGGAAAAATCAAATAGGATATCAACAATGCAGTCAGAAAAAGAGCGAACGCATATGAGCCTATAGCGGCCGGCCATGCTAGAGGGCTATCCTTATTCTTCTTAAAGAAGATATAGTGTCCCATCCCATACCTATACTCTTGTTTAAATAACTCTAGGAGTGAAGTCCTATGCTTATGATAAATATAGACGCTTGGATCAACTACTATTTTGAATCCATCTCGGCATAAACGCCAGAGAAGATCTATTTCATCGCTTCCTCCGCTATATTCTTCATCAAAAAAATATCCTTTTTCGAAAACTTTTCTTTTAAACGATAGATTGTTGCCAGGCGGTAATCGCACTTTCCTAAAACTCGTTTTATCAAATACTATTTTCTCCTTATAAATCGGCATTATAGACCATATACCCTCGTTCGCGTAATCCGTGATTAGATATTCTCCTTTATAAAAGTTTAAAGCACTTCCTCCTACAACATGGGCATTTTCTCTTCTAAAAACTTCAAGTATGTTTTCAACCCACTTTTCGGGGACAATACAGTCGCAGTCAGTGAAGATTATTACATCTCCCGTAGCCTCTCTAACCCCTCTATTTCTTGCAACGTTTAAGCCGAGCTTTTCCAGTCTTACAAGTTTCACGAAGTCATATTCAGAAACTATGGACGGTGTTGAATCTTCTGACGAATCAACGACTATAACTTCTATATTTTCATCTACTATCCTGGCTAGCGATTCCATTAAATCTCTTACATGTTTTTCACAGTTTCTAGTAGCGACGACGATGGATACTTTCAAGAGATCTACCCTTCCGTAACCAACGCTTTAACGAACTCTTTTAAGAATTCGACATCTCTGATATAGACGAACTCATTGTCTGAATGTATGTTATTTTCGCTACGTATAGCTCCAATGGCGACTACGGGTATTCCTTTAAGGAAGAAGAACGTGCCATCATTCCCTCCTAGTTCAGCAGCGATTCTGACTTCTTGATTTAGACCGACGGTTTTAATTGCTTTCTTTACCGACTTGACGGCATCTTCTTTCAATTTTTCATCCGTAGTATACCATCCTCTAAGCTTAGCGATTATCTCTACACACCCTTTGACGCCGTACTTGCTGAAAGCCTTGCTGAAGAACGAAACTAATTCTCTAACTGCTTCTTCATCATCTTCCTCGGGAAGCAGTCTAGCATCAAAGCCAGCTACAGCTTCGCCAGGTATAACATTATGTTTTTCAACTTCACCCTCGCCCAGCTTTAATATCGTAAAGTTAAACCTACCCCATAGGTTGGGGAATGGAGATCCTGGAGGAGAAGGATAACGTGAAATTTTGCCATATCTAACACTGCCGTATTCTTCTTGAATAAATGAGATCACGTTTACTAGTTTCGATACTGCGTTTTCAGCAATGTGAGGATAGCCAGCATGTCCATTCTTACCGAAAACTCTAACCCATCCATGAATTACGCCGCTAGCCCCTATTGACAGGTAATCAGCGGAAGCGTCTAAAATTACAGCTTTATCCCACTTAAAACCTTCATCTAGAAGTGTTTTAATGCCAAGAGGCCCACCTTCCTCATCTCCAGCTATCACTAGTACAGGTTTGAACTTAAATCTCCTTCCTTCTTCTAGAGCTTCCTTAAGAGCATAAATCGAAGCGGCTATCGCGGATTTATCATCAGCGGCTCCACGACCATAGAGCTTTCCATCGATCAATAACGGTTCGTAGGGATCCATCTCGTGACCTTTAATAAGCCAAGGACCTTTAGCAGGAACAACATCGTAATGAGAAACTAAAGCTATAGATTCCTCTCTATCTACGCCCTCTGGCTCTATCATGACGACAGGGACTTTGCCGAATCTATCTTCAAAAACCACGGTATCTATTTTTAAGCCTAGATCTTCAGCGCTAGAAGCTATGAACTCGGCAGCTTTTTCATAATTTTCTCGTATAACTTTTCCATCTTCGATTCGAAGCTCTGTTTTTATAGAGACTAATTCTTTAAGGAAGTCTACGAGAGAGTTCATAAAACCACCGGAAATAGATTAAAAACAAACTAAATAATCTTGCCGCTTCAATAAAACTTGACAGAACGTAATCATCTTAGCTAATAGCAAATTTTAATTGTTAAATAATAGTGCATAGTAACGGTGGCATAATGGAGTACAAAGTACTCCATAGACCTTATCTAAAAAAGTTTTTGATACGCTTAGCTCCTGGAAAGTACGCTTACCTGGGATACGATATAAAAGAAGGCAAAATGTATATAGAATCCACTTATACCCCACCCGAGTTCAGAGGTAGAGGAATAGCGCACAGATTAGTGTTAGAAGCCATAAAATACGCTGAAGAGAACAATCTAAAAATAGTTCCCATCTGCAGCTATGCTGTTAGGTTTTTCGAGAAAAATCCAGAATACAAATACGTACTAGCAGAATAGCCGTCTAATAAAGCTATCATAAAATTTTTTATTCTCTTAAAATTTGCATAGTTGATGATCAATCTTTTAGAAGCTAAAGACGAAGAACTCGCATCTCTAATATCCTCCGGCAAGTTAACGCTATCTATTTATGGACTCGGCTATGTAGGCTTATCACTGGCCGCCGTATGGCTAAGAGCCGGAGCTAGCGTTATAGGAGTTGATATAAGTTCTGAAAAAATAGCTAAGATCAATCGAGGGGAAGTAGACTCATCCGAAGAAGCTGTGAAAAAAGCGATAGGTAAAGGATTGAAAGAGGGGAGATTTAAAGCTATTCTAGACGGGATTGAGGCATCTCGTCTAAGCCAAGTAAAGATAATCACAGTACCGGTCAGTCTAGATAGAGATAAAAAACCCTGTTTTAAAGCTTTAAGAGAGGCAATTCAGACTGTTGGAAAAGGCTTGAAAAGGGGAGATCTAGTAGTTATAGAATCCTCAGTTCCTGTAGGTACTACCAGGAATATAGCTAAACCATTGCTTGAAGAGACGTCTAGGCTCAATGTTGAAGAAGACTTTGGGCTCGCTTATAGTCCAGAAAGAATATACATAGGTAGAGCTGTAAAGGATATTGAAGAGAATTAC
>QMRG01000169.1 GCA_003649235.1 Thermoprotei archaeon
GATACTGCACTTCCTCTTACTACAGTAGAGTTTATCATGATAGTAAGCTATAGTCTGTATCCATCCTGAAAGCCTGCCATATTTATTCATCATTAAAAACCTTAAACATTCTTCATGCACGGGGCATTCCGATTTTAACCAGCAATAGTATTTACGGCAGTAGTTTTTAGAAGGGAGTCTCCGATATTCTATAAATCCAAGCCTGTCAACAAATCTCCTCAAGTGAATATCACAAGGCGTAGATTCTGGGTGTCTCGAAGAGAATAGAATATAGGCATCCGCTATTTTAGGACCAACACCTTTTATTGATAAAAGCTTAAGCCTTAGAGAGCCGGGATCTTTCTCATCTAAAATTTTTTGACGGAATTCAGGATAAGTTTGTTCAAGTCTCGCTAACTGGTAACTGGTGCCCGCAGTCCTGAATCTCAAATCTATTCTTTCCAAGAAATTGGATCCATAAATTTCCGAGAGTTTCTTAATCCATCTACAAGTATTAGTATGAAAATCTGTATTCTGGCTCAGAAAGACGGAAATAAAGACGTATTCTCTATCACAACTACTTATCGCGAGCCTTATACGAGAATACGTCTCAATTAAAATTTTTAACTTATCTTTTCCACCTTCTGGGGTAAACCATAACCCGGTCCATTCCAGTACGTAATCTCTAGGAACCTCGCCTTCGACGATGAGTTCCTCATCTTCGATCCTTATCCTAACTCCACTATAAAGTCCAATCTTCTTCACAAAAGAACCATTTTTCTTGAAGAAGGGAAATATAAATGAAGGATATAGAGTATCCCAAAACGAGTATTTCTCCGGCATTTTTATAATCATTACTACAACCCAGTTAGTAATCCTAATTAAATATACTATAAATAATTGCTATTTATGAAAGATTGTTGAACCAGAACTTATAAAGTTATACATAGTCTTTTAGAAAGACTATTCTGTAATTTTCCTTTAACTGTTCGATGTTTTCTAGCATTTCTTTCTCCGGCTTTTTAAAGAGTGCAGTGCAATTATAGATCTTAGATATTGCGAGAACGTAACAATCTGTTAAAGCGAGCTTATAACGTAGTTTTATCTTGCCAACTTCTAAAGCTAAATCTAAGCTTGTATCAGCTATTATTACTGTTGGAAGTCTATAAAGCCATTCTACGAGCTTCATAGCTATAGTTTCCGGGTCTTTTACCCCAAGCTTTTGATATATCCTAGAAGCTACGTAGTAGACTTCTGCTAAAATAGGAGAAGGTATTATTGCCTCCAGTTTTCCAGCTAGAAATGCGGAGAATATCACCTTAGCTTGTTCATGGCACTCTCCCTTCTCATCAATATACTCTATTATTACACTCGTATCCACGCTGGCTTTAGTCAATTGAAACACCTAAATCTTGGAGAAGTTTTAGCGCTTTATCACTCGAGCTTTTAGCTTCTTTCAATATTTGCTCGGTGATTTCTGGACCAGCTTTAACGAATATCTCTTTAGGCGGCTCCTTCGCAGGTTCTAGAATTATCTTTTTTCCTTCAACCCATACTCTCAGAACAGTACCTGGAACTAATCCAAGCTTGTCTCTAATCTGTTTTGGAATTACAACTTGACCTTTACTAGAAATTACTGTTTTCAAAAAGTTCACCATCATTATGTAAGAATATCTTCCTACATAAATCTTACTTAAATGGAGATGAAAAAGATTTAAAGTAGTTTTCTCAAGATTAATGTCCAGGCTCAAGGGGGTTTAAAGTGATTTCCAAACAGGCTATAAAGCAGAGATTAAGTGATTTCATAGTAATATTGAGAGGAAATGCAGGCATTATTATGTTAACATGGTTTATATTCTCGCTCGGCTCCGCCCTATCTCAACCCTTTTTCAGTCTCTATGTTAAAGAGCTGGGGGGAACAGATGTAGAGATAGGAGTTATCAGAAGTGCTGGTGCTATGGCCGGATTAGCCTTGATACTTCCCGGAGGCTATATAACGGACAGATATGGTAGAAGAAAGATAATAATCGTAATGACGTGGGCTATAGCCGTCATATTCCTTTTTTATGCCTTTGTCCAAGATTGGAGACAATTGTTAATATTAGTCGCTATGGATGAAGCTCTACACTTCTACCAACCGGCTCTCATAGCTATAATGACGGATTCCATGCCACCGGGCTATAGGGGGAGAGGATGGGCTTTATCTAATATAGTTTCTAACTTGCCCTGGCTTTTCATGCCTATATTCGGAGGTTATCTAATAGATATCTTCGGAATAGTGGGATTTAGAATAGGTTTTCTAATTCAGGCTTTAATGTCGTTTATAGCAGCTGGAATTAGAACTGTCTTCTTAAAGGAAACTATAAAAGTTGAAAGCAAACAAGAATTTTCTCTTTCCGAGATGTTGAAGAGTTATGCTGAAACTATAGGAAAGCTGTCGCATAGCGTTAAGGTAATTATAGTGGAGAGAGCTGTCTTAGGAACTATAGGTACGACTGCAATGAACCTCTACGCAGTAGTGTATGCTACTGAAATGCTAGGCATAAGTAAAGTAGACTGGGGTTTGGCGAGTTCTCTCGGAACTTTAACTTCTCTTTTAACGACTATTATTAGCCTAGAATTTATAGATAGGATTAAAAACAGGAATAAAGTCATCTCCGCGGCACTTCTATTAAATGCTCTAGGGATAATCTCGCTAATATCGCTGAAAGGAACGATCGCAGCAGTAGCCTTCTTTATTTTAACTTCTATAACTTCATCTTTTGTCTGGCCTTCAATAAACGCTCTACTCGGAGATCTCACACCTAGAGAATTGAGAGGTAAAAGAGTGGCCGTTGGAAATCTCCTCAATAGAATAAGCATAACGATACTAGCACCAATCATAGGCTTCTTCTACATGGTTAGTCCAAACCTAGCATTTATCATAGCAATACTATTCACTCTGATTCGAGCGACTATATACTTACTTTTCGTACACGAACCTAAAAAACGGGAAATGTAACTTTGTCTTATTAAGTTAAACTTTGACAATAAATATTTACAGATAAGAATCACAAAGTATTAGCAAGAAATTAAAGTAAGATCGAAGAATTGAGTGTCGCCTGAACTTTACAGATAGGTGATACTCACGAGAAAACAGGACTTAATCGAGTGGATACTGCCTTATCTGATAGTCGAAGCGTTTATACTCGCTCGGTTAGCGTATAACTATTTAGTTGAATTAGAGAATTTAAAGTTATGGCTTATTTATACTACGGCTCAAGTTTCATTTTTTACTCTGTTAAGCATCTGGTTTGTTTTAAAAAATGGAGATAA
>QMRG01000170.1 GCA_003649235.1 Thermoprotei archaeon
GATATGTTGAGTGGGAAAAAGGTCGGAGTCTTTACAGTAGGAGTATTAACGGGTTACGAAAGTAAAGAAACGCTATTAAAGTATGGAGCTGACGTAGTGGTAGAGAGCGTCGCCTTTATACCAGAAGTTTTAAAGATAGAGCGTGAGAAAGGATGTTCCTAGCAGTGGGCAACGTAAACTATGATTATCTAATATATTCGATAGATCCTCCCAAAATCGATAGCAAAATCGAAGCTTATAAGTTTTTAACTGAAGCAGGAGGCTCGGCGTGCAATTTCGCAGTCGCCGTAGTAAAACTTGGAGTAAAATGTGGAGTACTTGGATGTATAGGTCGAGATGGAGATTGGTTGCTACGTAGATTGCGAGAGAGAGGAGTTAATACATCGACAATTTTTAAAATAAAAGAAGAAGTTAGTGGACGAGTTTTCGTTATAGTCGATCAGAAGGGGAATAGGACTATGATAGCCTATAAGGGGGCGAATAAGCATCTTAAACCGGAAGTCTTTGAAAAGATAAATATTTCGATTTATGAGCATATTCATTTTAGTGGATGTGAAATAGGTATAGTGAGAAAGGCACTTGAGCTAAAAGATAGAGACGAAAAGACGTTGTCCTATGATCCCGGTTCTACGATTATGAGAAAATATTCGCGGGAGGTTATGAATTGCCTGAAATTTCTAGATTATCTTTTTGTAAATGAAGAAGAATTCAATTATTTTCTAAAGAAAAATCTTATTAAAGATCTAGGCGAGATTTTCGAGAGATCGGAAAAAATTAGATACATATTTGTGAAGCGTGGAAGCGCGGGATCCACCGCGATCTCTAAGAATAGTGAAGTTTTCTGTCCCGCTTTTAAGGTTAAAGTAGTAGATACTACTGGTGCTGGAGATGCCTTTAATGCAGGAGTTTTAGTAGGTTTGAAAAGGGGGCTAAGCGTTAAAGAAGCTCTTCTACTGGGAAATGCCGTAGCGGCGTTAAAAATTATGAAAGAAGGGGCTCAATCAATGCCTTTACTGGATGAAGTGATAAATTTTATAGAAAAACATGGTTACACTATTTCAAGCTTGAGGGATAAAATTGGTCAAAGTACAAATAGTTTCTTCTAAAAAATTTATATTTAAAGAGAAAAATTTCAATAATGTCATTATAATTTTTATATATGAAGGGGAAGTATCCACTATTATTTCACTAAAAGAATTAGTGAATTTCATAAAGAGAAATTTAAGCAGAAGACAGATAATAGTATATCCCTGTTTTTCGAGAGGATGGAGACTTGAAAAAGCAGTTTTAAACATAGCTTTAAGACTTCATACTATGCTTACTGAGTCCGGGATGAAAGTTGACTTTATATATCCTAACTACGAGAGGAGCTTTATATTAATACCATCTTCTAACCGTTATCTTATTCTCGAAGCAGAAGTAAAATATAACCAGCGGTGAAGTAATGCCCATTATAAGACTGTCAACAGGAATAAAAGAAATAGATAAAATGTTACTTGGAGGCATCCCACGCGGTTTTTTAGTAGCTGTAGTAGGCGAGCCGGGTTGCGGCAAAACGATCTTTTGTCTACACTTCATAAATGCTGGGTTGAAAAGAGGAGAAAGAGGAATATTTGTTACGACTGAAGAGAGCCGAGATTCTATTATAAGACAGGCAGAGCAATTCAACTTTAACTTTCTACAAGCAGTAAAAAACGGCGACCTAGTAATAATAGACGCTCTTATGAGGAAGAGAGATGATCCATTCTCTTTAATGTCTCTAGACCCGGAGGAGTTAGTTAGAAAAGTGATAGAGGTTAAGAAGAAGCTAGGCCATGGCCATGTAAGATTGGTGATTGATAGTTTATCGGCATTCTGGCTAGACAAACCCGCTGTGGCGAGAAAGTACTCCTATTTCATCAAGAAAGTGTTGACCCAATGGGATTTTACAATACTAGCGACGTCTCAATACGCTATTAGTACTTCAGAAGCTTTCGGATTTGGTATAGAGCATATAGCAGATGGGATTATAAGGTTTAGGAAAGCCGTGAGAAGTGGTATGTTGAAAAGATATTTGCTTATTGAAAAAATGCGGCAGACTCCTCACGACCTCAAAATGTATGAAATAGATATAGTAAACGGAGTAGGCATAGTAGTTAAGCGGCCGACGATTTATCGTAAAGAAGATATAGCATTACCTGAACACGTAAAGAGGAGAATTATTAACGCTACGAAGCAAAAAGAACAGGAAATACCATGAAAATCCGTATAAGTCTAAGCGATCTTTATGTAAAGAAAATACTGCTTCGAGAAGAGCTTAATAGAAAATTGGGAAGAGAATCCATAATTAAAGCTAAAAATGATTTTCATGCTAAGAGAAAGCCTAGACCATGCGGTTTAACGGTTCATAGCGTCGTAGGATGCTCCTATAGGTGTTCATACTGTTATATACCAGACATGGGTTTTAGTAATGTAATTCCTAAATCTTATGGATTGAATAAAGAAGAATTGATTTACGCGCTTCTGTCCAATCCCTACTTCTACCCTGGGTTAAACGGCACTTATCTAGCTTTAGGGAGTATTGGAGAACCTTTCCATCCTATAGGTTTTGGTAAGACATTAGAATATATAGAAGCTATGGCTTCATATCTGAAAAATCCTATACAGGTATCAACTAAAGCTTTTTTAGAGAAAAATAGAGTTACTCGTTTAGCTGCCTTTAAGAACTATCCACTTAACGTGTTGGTTACCGTAATCACAAAGAGGTATTTTAGAGAACTAGAACCAGCGGCGCCGACTCCATATCAAAGACTTGAAACTATCGAAAATTTAAAAAGTATTGGGCTACACCCGGTACTGTTCTTTCGACCGGTAATCCCCGGAGTCAATGTTGACGAGGCCGAGGAAATATTTATTGAGGCTAAGAGTAGAGGGGCTACTGGAGTTGTGATAGGCGGATTTAGAGTTTCAAGAAGAATCCTAAATCTCCTTAAACGAAAAGGTTTTTCAGAAACTGAAATAATGAAGAGGGTAAAGAGGAAAGTCTTTAAAGGTCAAGTAGAAGTCTATACGAAAGATTTAAAGAAAAAATTGCTTAAAATTGCTAAAAATCATGGTCTAGTACCGTTTTTTTCAGCATGTTGTGCTAATACTTTCAATATTATGTTGACTTTAGGTAAAAGAATACCGTGTTCAGGACTTTGCTTTTTAAGCAAATCTTTCTGTACTAACTGTCCGGTAAACTGTGCAAATATAGAAGTTGTTATAGATGAGGAAGAGTTTATTAGATCTTTTAAAAGAGTA
>QMRG01000171.1 GCA_003649235.1 Thermoprotei archaeon
GTTTGACCCTCCTGAATACAGACGACCGTAAAGAAGAATCTATTTACTTTTTTAGCCCAGAGTACAATAGCCTGACCTGTTAAATACAGAATAGCCCCGATAATAATCAGAAAGAAGGGGATTCGCGGCTCCCAGCTAAATCGTCCGCCATCTAGTGTTGAGATTATGAGCATGCTGAAGGAAATAGGCGTTGAGATAACGAAATAGATTTTATCCCATTTCTTCATACCTTCCTTACCCATCTTTAGCCTTTCCTTAATCAATTCGGGAGGCAATAGAAAGTAAGATATTATGAAAAAGGCCATATTTAATCCACTAAATAACCATCCCTGCCAGTAGTCAATCCTGCCAGCTCCAATGAAGATTATAGCAATTATTAGAACTTGAAAAAGGAAAGATTTCAAAATTAAATTTGTTTCTATACGTTTAGGACTAACAGATTTTTTGCTATTACTCTGTCCGATCATAATTATTCCTCTTACCTAAAATTGGCCTTCTAGGTTTGTCAGCTAAACTATTTCCTATTAAAGTCTTATTAAATTTTGTAAACGGCTAACTATTTTGTATTTAGCCTTCCCGGTTGAGTTTTTCGCTGATCTTTTTCACTTTTACCTTATCTCCTATATTCGCAGAGATAGTCTTTGCCGCGCTATCTTTGAAAATACATAATTCGAGGAGATTTTCGCTATCTACTACTAATCCAACTTCGCCTCCTTTGATATTACTGAAAGTCTTGACTAAACGTAGCTCGTATTTTATCACGCCAATCTGGACTTCTAGAATATCGCCAGCAGAAATATCGAGACCTTCTAACTGTTCTCTCCCGATGTTAGTTATTACATTTCCATAGCCATCTATGTGTATTATCTCCCCCTTTATACTTCCGTCTTTTATGCAGGATTTCTCAATGGAAAGAATTAAATGACTATCTACTGGTACTCCCATTTCTTCCGGCTTTACGCCACATGCTAAGAAAGCTGGTACGGGGGCGAAAATATCTCTTCCATGAAAAGTATATGACATCTCTTCCAGCATAAAGTCTTTATTGACTATTTCAAAGACTTCCTCTATATGGTCGTCTTTAGCCGCTAAGGATAAGACGCCATTATCCGGTCCTACGAATAAGTAGTTTCTAGTCTTTATGATTAAAGCCTTAGTATCGGTGCCTACCTCTGGATATACAGTCACGCTGTGGATAGTGTTCTTGGGAAAGTACTTATAGGCGACGTATAGAATATGAGACGCCATTTTTACATTGAATTTTGGAATGTTATGGGTAATGTCGATTACAAGTGTTTGAGGACAAATGCTGTATATCACGCCTTTAAGAACGGCTACGTAGTGGTCATTTAATCCAAAATCCGTTAATAAAGTTATAAAATTTCTCAATATATATTACCAAGCGTACTACTACGTCCTCATATAAATAATGAACGGTTCTCTTAGGCATCTTTAAATGATATGACATCTAATGATTAGCAAATTTCAGTAGTAATCCTAAGGGGTAAACATAGTAGTTACGCTAGTCTTCTGGATTATAAAGATGCAGAGAGGCTTTTATAGAGTACAATCGTATTATTCATGAATTTTATAGGCTTCGTGCTATACTTCCTACCAGGGGGAAGTAAGAATACTTAGCTTATGCAACATCTACATCCATAGCCATTAAAGAAACAACTTTGCTATTCTCAACTCTAAATCTATAAGTTAGAAAAAGCTCGGCTTCTTCCTTCCAACCTATCTCAGCGATCTTCCTTAAGCTTTCAGGTGGAATCAGCGCTTCACTACGAGTGACTGCTATCAATGAATTTCGGCCTTCATAGACGTGCAGTCCACGAGTCTTGCCCTTATGGAATATGCCTAGGTAAAAATTGTCTTTGGCTAGCAATACTATCCACGTGTTATTCCCCTTTATAATCTCAAAGAGTTTTTCAAAACCTCTTTCAACGCCGTATTTCTCTACAAGTTCTGCACACTTATGAGGTATAGCTTCTGAATCTATAAAATGAGGAGAATTAAGCAATACTTTAGGTTGATAAGATTCGTAGAAGTGGTTTTCAACGCGTAATTCTACATAGTTTTGGATAAACCCATTATGGATAGAGAATACTTTAAATCCTAGACAACTACAGCTGTAAGGTTGTGTAGCCCACGGATATGATACAGACGCTTTAAAATCCCGAGACGCTCTTCTTACATGGCCGAGCAGCACTGGAGTATGGATAGTTAGGTCGCCTATTTTCTCGGCTAAAATCCCACTGGGCACAGAAGAAGCGCCTACTTTTACTAAGTGGAAATTCCTATCTCTTAAATAAAGTATACCCGCTCCTTCTCCTCCCACAGGGGTAGGCTCGTCAGGATATCTATGGAATTCCATTCTAGAAAGCACACTTAAGCCTTCTTCTAGTTTAACGCCTCCAAGCCAGAGTAGAAGACCGCAATCCATGAGTAATTTCATGCGTTACATTTATATTAAATTAGGTTTTAGCAGGATTTGCATGGAGAAGCTGATAGAAACCATAGTGTTATTCTACACTCCTCTCCTATTAGGCTTCATTTTTGAAAAATACGTTAAAGTATCAAAAAGCTTCAACAAAGATCTTTCAAAACTAGTTCTCTATGTATTCCTTCCGGCTCTATTGTTCGATTCAATATATACCAAGAGTATAAGAGGTTCGTTTAGAGAACTTACAATTCTAACAGCGTTTGCGATTTTTACAGTATTGTTTTACCTGCTAATCTCAAAGTTTTTATTCGGGAAGAAGCTTGAGCTCTCGATGACTCTTTTCTATGGAAATGCCGGATACCTCCCGATACCAATAGCATATACTCTTTGGGGTGCAGATGCAGTTTCTCTAATAGGTTTCTATATAATTGGAAATAACGTTTTATCAAATATTCTTATACCTGTACTCTCAGCGAGAGATTTAAAGAAAGGATTAGACAGATTAAAAAAATTTCCTCCTCTCTACGCTGTATTTCTAGCTTTAATACTAGCCCTTTTGAAGATAGAAATACCGGCTTTAATCTTAAAAACGGTAAGTAGCGTGGGAGACCTAGCTCCTTCACTGGCTCTTTTAGTTCTAGGATTAGATATAGCTACACATGGAAGTTTTGATAGAGATGGTTTGAAAGTATATTTAGCCAGGCAAGCCTTTTCTCCGTTAATACCCTTACTAGCCCTACTTATAGGAATGAAAGGCTTACCACTCTATGTTTTAATTCTCGAGGCACCTATGCCTCCTGCAGTTTCAAACGTCATATTGGCACAAGAATA
>QMRG01000172.1 GCA_003649235.1 Thermoprotei archaeon
AGAAGACCGTCGTAACATCACCAAAGATATAAGTACTCTCAAAACTAAAATACCTGGTGATGAATCCCCAAAAATTGATTGGTGAGAAAACCTGTCTCAGCTGATACGTAGTTATGAACAGCTGTGGATGGCGGAATTCTTTACCCCTTATATATACACATAGCCGACCATTTCTAACGAAGAACTACCAAGGTGATTGCTGGTGAGGGCTAAGGATGCTAGAGAATTCATTGAGTCTGTGTACAGGGAGTTCATAGAGAACTTAATGAAGGAAGTAAGGTAAGGGCTACAAGAAGACTACATGCTGTTCGCCAAGGTAAGGAGCCATTATGTGAGAATTAGAGTAAGTGACACTACAACTTACACCTTACACTAGGTTAACTAGACTGAGATCTGCTTGCTAGAAGCTTGTTTGGGAAGTCTCTTAATAAGCTCGCTGCAATAGCTAGTGCTATATACTCGCTAAGGCTTGTTCTCAAAGACTTAGGCTACGAGCTAAAACCATGATTTGTTTCTAGTTTTATTTCATGTTCTTCATTACCTTAAATTCTCTTATAATTTTTATTATTTTAGCAAAACAATATTTCTCATTCCTCTCAACCAGCTCTTTGCTCTCAAGCAAATCTAAAGCTCTGCTAACGCTCGCTTTAGGAAAGTCCTGTTTTTCTGGAAGTTCGCTTTGCTCTATGATTCCACCAGCTTCAATTATTGCTTGATATACCTTTCGTTCATCCTCCTTCAAAGTTTTTGCTACTTCCTTCCATCTCCTTTTCTTCAAGCGCTAATTCTCCAGCAGACCTCTTAACTAAATCAAGGAGGAGAAAATATGTTCCGCTGACGCCAAGGATGATATAAGCTATTACAACAATTATAACATCCTCAAGCGTGAAAAATTCTGGGAGCTGGTTGATAGATACGCTTTGACCTTCTATAACTATTTGGATCGGTGTCGGATTCAATAACTTTAACTCTAAAACGAATGTTGAAGCAATAAATAAAGCTGCCATAAACATTGATTTATCATGAATTCCTTTACCTTTCATCTTTTCATCCTCCTATGTAAATGCAAAAATGTTTTGTGTAAAAAAGAAACTTATTTATTGCATCCTGGCCCATAAACCCACCATGAACAGGATAAACAAAGATTATTCCCTTCCTTGAAATAATTCATCAGCTACTTTAAACTCTCTTTGCTCCTCTTTGCTTAACTCTTGAGAGTAAACTCCCAAAGGTGTTTTTGTAGTTCCGCCTTAGTCAATTACAGCTAAAATTTTTGCTTTGGAAGTCTTTCTTTTATTTCTGAAACGATTTTATCCCATCTTTTCATCCAAGATAAGATTTCTTACCTCTTCTATTGTCGGGGTAATAAGAATAAAGTCTAAATCCGGCTTATAATCAGGAAAATCGATAAAGGTTCCGAAACTGCAAAGGTAAATATACTCTCCTTTTTCTTTCCGTAATCTCTAATCTCTTTTATTAAATAATCAATTGCTTCTAAACCATCTTTTACTGCTGGATGTTCCGTAGTTTTAGTTATTTTTGCTAAAAATCTTGGTTGGGCAAAGAGCATGTCTAAAAACAATCCGTTAACCCCGGCATCAATCTATCTTTTGCCCAGCTTAAATAAAGCTCCTGAAACTCTTTGTTTGTGATATCCGGAAAGTAGCCATATTTACCAGTTCCTCCTTTTCTTGGGCTAATTCCTGCAATTTTTCCTTTGAGAAATTAATTCCCCATTTTCTTGGATCTAGAGCCATATGCCAAGTTTCATTTTGAGGGTAGGTTTTTCCTATTATTGGATTCTTTTCTTCAAAATTAATCCTTTGAGTGGAAATCGCTCCAAACCAATACTTAATTTTTGGCAAATCTTTTAGTTTTCTTAAAG
Source organism: Thermoprotei archaeon (assembly GCA_003649235.1). Lineage (GTDB taxonomy): Archaea > Thermoproteota > Thermoprotei > Thermofilales > B69-G16 > B69-G16. The sequence continues at coordinate 1,886 of QMRG01000172.1, forward strand.
TTTCCTCAAATTGTTGATAGGTATGCCCTGCCTGATATACCGAGCTATTTGAAAGAAGAGACTCTGGAGTTGGAGTCCATCTCCACCATACTCGAAAACCAGATCAGGATTCGTCTCGTTTAAAATATTTACCAAGTCTTTGTAAGTCCTTATTTTGAGGGGTAGTGGATAAGATCTGTTATTCTTTCGTAAATAATCGCAACTTTTATCTGAGAGAGATTTTGTGCTGTTTCTATAAGCTTAATTTCTAAGATCACAATTGGTTTCCCCACATCAGAATTGTGGTAACCTTTTTGGTTTTGCTTTAAACCAAACCCTTAATCCATCTTTTTAAATTTCTCTGGCAAGTTTATAGGCAGATACTTTTCTCCTTTTCTGCGATAATTCCATAAAAGTCGCCTTACAAAGAAATATATTTTATGATTCCATTTGCGAAAATTACCTCCTCTTCGGAAATTTTTGATAATACCAACCTATTAAAAAGCAATGAGAAGAAGATTACAAGAACCCCTACTATAAATAGTTCTTTCATGTTAACCACTCTCAAACCTTGTGAATTCTCCTATTCCGATAGCATCTTTAACCTTTATTGTTTCCCCTTTGAATTTTATCTCTCCTTGCCATAAAATAAGTGCTCTTCCCCAAGTTCTTTTTCCTTCCGGATCCCACCAGGTTCCTTCAACCCTTGCCCATCCCTTTGGAGGCCAGTATTCAATTACCTTTCCTTTTAAATCTATACTACCCTCTTCAAAGTTTCCCTTGAGTTCAAAACCTACGGGCTGGAGATGAGGTCCGAAGCTTTTTAAAGTGAAATTGTTGAAAGGATAACTTTCGTTGAAAATATAGTTTATCCTTCCCTGATGCTGAAACTTGGGGAATTTAACTGGGGTGGGGTTTTTTGAGTCACAAAGAGTAATTATAAAATCATCGTCAAATATTGCTAAGCAAGAAAACTCAACTACTCCACCTCTTGCTGGACAAGCAACTTCTCTGCAAGACTCTCCTTGATACTCTTGCTGAGCATAATAGGCAATGTGGGTAGCTCTGTCAAATAAAAAGTAGCCAGAGAATACCTTCTCTTCTCTTTGTTGAGGAAGCTTCACCTCTCCCTCAAATTTTCCTACAACCCAGAAACCTCCCCAGACATCTATATCTTTTGTTCCGCTATAGGCTCCGTGAACAATATAAGGTCCTTCCTGGGGTCCTATCCAGAAAGGCACGCCCAAAGCCTTAGCTTTAATTTTAATTTTTAAACCATTCTCATCTGGCGGAATGATTTCATGGTACCAGATTTGATTTTCCTCGTCATAAGATAAAATTTCTTTATAACCTTTTGTTCCGTAAACCAAAATTGTGGGATAAGGATATCCTTCTGCACCC
>QMRG01000173.1 GCA_003649235.1 Thermoprotei archaeon
GGAAAGATGCTATAAAATTAGCTATAAGAGCAGTAAACGCAGCTATGAGAAGGGACCCGGGTAGTGGTGAAGGAATTGATGTAGTGATAATTGATGAGAACGGAGTAAAAGAGTTAAGTAGACAGGAAATTACCGAGATTTTAAAGACAGAGTTAAGTTAGTATTATAATCAAGAGCTTGGTGTTCATAGTGGAAGAGGATAGAATACTTCTAAATATTAGACATACGATCCTATCCAAGAGTCCACCAGATGCTCAGATCACAGGAGTCGAGTTTGAGGGACCTAAGATAGTAATCTACTCCCGAAATCCTGTCGTATTTTTTGAAAAAAATGAAGGAATTATTAAAGAAATAGTAAAAACTATCAAAAAGAGAGTGGTAATTAGAGGAGATCCTCAAGTCAGGAAAAGCGAAGAGGAAACTATCCGAATTATCAAGGAAATAGTCCCGCCCGAAGCTGGAATTACAAGTGTATTCTTCGACGACATCAGTGGCGTTGTAGAGATAGAAGCCGAAAAACCAGGATACGTGATTGGCAAGGAAGGTCAGACACTTCGAAAAATACTTGCACAAACTCTATGGCATCCAAGAGTTGTTAGAACTCCACCTATACATTCAACTACTATAGCTCAAACAAGGTCCCTATTTAGGGCACGAAGAGAAGAAAGATTAAAATTTCTCAGAGAAATGGGTCAAAAAATTCATAGACATCCTATATTCAGAAACACCTATGTCAGAATAACCGCTCTAGGTGGATTTCAGGAAGTAGGAAGAAGTGCTATACTAATACAAACCCCTGAGAGCACAGTATTGTTAGATGCTGGAATCAAACCTAGTGGAAATAGGCATGATGAATTCCCCTACTTTGACCTTCCGGAATTTGACGTTGATAAGCTTGATGCGGTAGTGATAACGCATGCTCATTTAGATCACTGTGGCGCATTACCTTATTTATTTAAATATGGATATAGAGGGCCAGTATATACAACTGAGCCGACAATGTATCTCATGAAAATGTTACAAGAGGACTATCTAAAAATTACAGAAAGAAGTGGTAAACCGCTCCCGTATACATCACGAGAAATTGCGGAAGCACTCCTCCACACATATCCCTTGAGCTATGGAGAAGTTACTGATATAACTCCCGACATAAGACTAACCCTCTACCCAGCGGGACACATTCTTGGTTCTGCGATGGCTCATATACATATAGGACAAGGATTAGTCAATATAGTCTATACAAGCGATTTTAAATTTGAAAGAACAAGATTGCTAGATTTTGCTAATTATAGATTTCCGCGCGTCGAAGTCTTAGTCATGGAAAGTACTTATGGAGGAGTTGAGGATCGGCTTCCTCCGAGGTACGATACTGAACAATATTTCATTAATATAGTTAAGAAAACTCTGGAGAGAAAGGGAACCGTATTAATACCAGTAATGGCCGTTGGTCGTGCTCAGGAGATATTATTGGTACTAAATGAAGCTATCGAAACTGGAAAAATACCAGAAGTACCTATTTTCATAGAAGGCATGATAGACGAGGCGACTGCTATACATACCGCTTATCCAGAACATTTATCTCAGGTTTTAAGAGATAAGATTTATCGAGGAGAAAATCCATTCACTTCGCCTTACATAAAAATAGTTAAAGACCCAAGTCAACGAAAAGATATAATATCTCTAGGCTCTAGCATAATACTCGCTACATCTGGAATGTTGACCGGAGGCCCTGTGTTAGATTACCTTCAGTTATTAGCCAGTGATGAGAAAAACTCATTAATTTTCGTGAGCTACCAGATAGAAGGAACTCTTGGCAGAAAAATCCTTAATGGATTAAGAGAAATTCCATTCATAGATGCTTATGGTAGAATTACCGTAAAAGAATTAAAAATGGAAGTATATAGAGTTGAAGGATTCTCCGGACATAGTGATAGAGGACAATTGATTAGATTCCTAGCTCGAATTACTCCAAAGCCTAACCTTGTAATTCTCGGTCATGGTGAAAAGAGTAAGATTAAAGAACTTAGAAACTACGTTGAACGTCGATTCAATTACACGGTTATAACTCCACAAAACATTGAGTCCATAAGAATAAAATAGCAATAATTCTATAACCTCAGGATTAGGTTCCATATTTTATCCTTTACATGATGCAGATTCTTTACAGCTCTTCCACGTTTCTCGCTAAATATTTCCCTGGAACTCATTAATGCCAATCCTATGCAGAATATTCTTAACTTTTCTTCGTCAGCAATTAAGACGATGGTGCCTTCATTAAATGGTTTATCGACCTCTCTAATACCAGGCACCATTACGTCAGCACCGTTGATTATATGCGGAACCGCACCCATGTCTACAACAACAATCGGCAGTATCTCTCTGAATATATCTGCATGAAGAATAGTTGGAAATATGATATCTTTCCGTTCTAATAAGATGGGTTTTTTATCAAATAGATATATTGAAAAACCTAGACGTGTGTCTACTTTTTCCACAAATGCAAATGTTGATAATTTATCCAAAATTTCACTGCCTAATCGTGCCTCTATTTTATTAAGTAATTTTTTCGCGTCTTTTTTACTGAGTCTGTACCGGGTTTTTACGAGTTTCTCCTTCACAAACGAGGAATACCTCTATAATCTTATGAATATTTCCCTGACGTAAAACAAATTAGAAAACTAAATATTTTTAAATGAAGCCTTAGATAAAAGTATTAGAGAAGCCCGGTGGTGTAGCGGCCAAGCATTCGGGGCTTTGGACCCCGAGATCCCGGGTTCGAATCCCGGCCGGGCTATACCTTCAATTTATTAGTGTTACAAATCGCTAGCAATAAGGGCCCGTAGCGCAGTGGATTACCAACTCCATAAAGCGCACCGGCCTCCGGTCTTAGAAGGGAGTTAGCCGGTGGTCCCGGGTTCGAATCCCGGCGGGCCCGCTTAATATTCGTGAGTTTTGAGGCAAAATATATATTCTGCCAACATTATAGAATATCATACAATTTAAAACGAATATGGGAGAGGATGAGCAGCAATCTGCTAGACGAGATCTTTCGAGACGTATTCAGAGAGCAACAACTGATCAAAATAAGACTAGAGCGAAGAAAGCGAAGAAAAGACGTCACTATACTAGAAGGATTTGATGACAAGAGCGTGGATTTGTACGATTTAGCTGCAAAGCTAAAAAGCAAACTAGCATGCGGTGGAACCGCGAAAAATGGACGAATCGAATTACAGGGAGATCATAGA
>QMRG01000174.1 GCA_003649235.1 Thermoprotei archaeon
GGTTAGGTGTAGGGTACTTGAAGGCCGAGACAAAGGGCGGATACTAACTAGGAACGTCAAGGGTCCTGTTAGAATCGGAGATATCTTAATGCTTAAGGAGACAGAAAGGGAAGCCAGAAGGATATCGCCTAGATAACGCTTCTGAATACTTTCTCATCGCTCTGTGACAATGACTTTTATTTGAAGTATCACAACTAAATCATCTAGGAAAGATCAGAAGATATCTCATGGTAATCACCGTGACAGATGATATTTGTCTTGTAGTACTTGAAAAAATATACTGTTTTGTAGAAGGGGTTGTGGATGGCTGTGAAAAATAACGAGTTGAAAAACGCAATATTTGCAAGCACCTATGTTACAGTAGTTTTCTCTAAAAACGTGTCTTCCGGCTTATCCTTCATGGGTTTTAAACTTCCAAGAATTCAGAAAGGTGATAAGGTACGAGTCCCACGGCCATTAGCTGATCTATTAGTAAGTAGGGGAATAGCTATTCTTTCAGAGGAGGATACGTTAACTCTTTCCGAGATCAATAAAACTGCGTGGATCGAGTTAAGAAGCGATGAACTTACTAAACTTAGACCGGATTTCTATTTGGAAGTCGCTAGACTCGTAAAGACCATAAGTGAACAGATATCTAAGGGAGATCTAGGGGTGGCTGGCCTAAGAAGACTGCAAATAGTTAAAGCAACTGCCATGGATATAGCTAAATGCCGATTAAATAAGCTGCTTAAAATAGTGTATGCGGATCCGACACCTTCAAGGAAAATTCTAGACTTGCTTACTCCAGAGGAACGTGAACTCTACATTAAGCTTTGCGAGTTGGTAGGCTCCTGGATTGAGTCTATGAAAACGTTTGTGGAGGCAGATAATAATGACTGAGATAACTGAAGCCACATTAGATCCACGGCAAAAATTTATAGATTTCTTTAAGACATTTCAGGCATCTACTGGTGAATATAAGTATAGGGATAGAATAGGGCGGATGGCGGCCGCCAATTCAATATCACTGGTGATAGACTTTGAAGATATACTAGCTATCGATGCTGAGTTAGCCTCGTTAATTGTGGAGAGACCTAGATACCTCATCCCTGAAGCCTCTAAGGCTATATTGGATGTCATGAAAGTAGAAAACCCGGAATACGCGGCTTCGGTTGACCATTTTATAGCTAGGTTCAAAGGTCTTCCGGAAATCGTGCCTTTAAGAAAGGTCAGAGCAGTTCATATTAATAGATTAATAGCTTTAGATGGTATAGTGACCAGAATATCACCTGTTAAGCAGCAACTAATAGAAGCCGTTTTTCAATGTACTGAATGTGGAGAAGAGGTCATCGTTCCACAAACTGGAAAGGGTGTCACGGCGCCTAAAATATGTCCGGTATGTTCTAGAGAGGAGGGTAAAAAACGAAGCACATTTGATTTAAAAATAGAAAAATGTAAGTTTATTGATTGGCAAAAAATGATTTTGCAGGAACGCCCAGATGAATTGCCTCCCGGCCAGCTTCCTAGATCGATAGAGATTATTGTAACGGAGGATCTTGTTGATGTAGCCAGACCAGGCGATAGAGCGATTATAACAGGAATTCTATCAGTAGAGCCTGAACGATCTTCGAATAGAGAAGGCCCTCCTATCTTTAAAACTTTTGTAGAAGCTAATTATATAGATGTAATGAGTAAAGAGACCTACGATGTCGAGATAACAGTAGAGGACGAAAAGAGAATATTAGAGCTAGCTAAACTACCTGACATAAGGGACCGTATTATTTCCTCTATAGCACCATCAATACACGGGTACAGAGAGATAAAGGAGGCTGTGGCATGTTTATTATTCGGCGGTGAGCCGAAAATATTCCCGGATGGGGTTAGAACCCGTGGTGATATACATGTCTTGCTAGTAGGCGATCCAGGTACCGGAAAGTCTCAGATACTTAGATACGTTGCCACTATAGCTCCACGAGCTGTTTACACTACAGGTAAAGGTTCAACGGCTGCCGGACTTACAGCGGCGGTTGTACGAGAGAGACGGACAGGTGAATTTTATCTCGAAGCCGGGGCACTTGTTCTTACCGATGGAGGAGTTGCTTGCATTGACGAGTTTGATAAAATGGATCCTAGGGATAGAGTTAGCATTCATGAGGCGATGGAACAGCAGACTATAAGCATAGCTAAAGCAGGCATTGTAGCTACCTTAAATGCTAGGGCTTCAGTATTAGCCGCTGCCAACCCAGCGTTTGGTAGATACATACGGCAGAGAACTATAGCTGAGAATATAGATCTTCCTGTAACAATACTTTCTAGGTTCGACTTAATATTTGTAATAACTGATGTTCCCAATGCTGAAAGCGATAGAAGCTTAGCAGAACACGTCGTAGGTCTTCATAGCGGTGATTACTCAGAGAAATTCAGAAATCTTATACCACCTGAGTTACTTAAGAAGTATGTTGCATATGCTAGAAGATATATTCACCCTAGATTGTCGGAAGAAGCTAAGCAGAAAATTATAGATTTCTACACTGAGATGAGGGCGCGAGGCGAAGATCCTAATTCGCCGATAGCGATAACTCCGAGACAGTTAGAGGCCTTGATAAGGCTAGCTGAGGCTCACGCTAAGATGGCTTTAAAAACCATCGTGACCGAGGAGGATGCAGAGGCGGCCATAAGACTAATGATGTGTTTCCTTCAGGGCGTTGGATTGGACACTGAGACTAAGTCGATAGACATAGATATTGTAATGACTGGTAAACCTATGTCTCAGCGTGAGAAACTGATTAAATTAATAGATATTTTAAGAGAGCTGGAAAAGGAGAGCTCTAATGGCATGGTTAAAGTTCAGGAATTATTAGATAGAGCTGCTTCACAAGGGCTTGATAAAGAGTTCGTTGAAAAAGCTTTGCAGCATTTAAGAAAGGAAGGAGAAATATTTGAACCCCGGCCAGGCTATGTGAAGAAAACATGAGTAACGAGGTTGATTTAGCATCTTGATGATAGAGTCGCTAGATATTCCTGACGTCCAGAAAAAAATAATGTTGAAATATGGTTATCACACACTATATCCTCCTCAGGAACTTGCTGTTAAAGCAGGATTGCTTAAAGGAGAGAATCTAGTTGTCAGCGCGCCAACAGCCTCTGGCAAGACGCTGATTGCTGAACTCACAATCATTAAAAGAGTTCTTGAGACCGGTGGAAAGGCTTTATACCTAGTACCTCTTAGGGCTTTAGCATCTGAGAAATATAATGA
>QMRG01000175.1 GCA_003649235.1 Thermoprotei archaeon
AGTTCCTAGGTTATCATCCCAGCTAGAATCCCAAACGTCAATGACTTTGAAGAATTTTCTATTAGCATCGCAGCCGCTAATTGGCACTTTGGAATTGATATAGGGATTTCCAGAAATGTAAATTACGTCTCTATAAGGATTCTTAAACGTCTCTTTAAACCAAGAAGGAGTATCGATCCCTTTCGAATATCTCTTTTCGAGGATACCGTCAAATAAATTACTATGTAAAATATCAAAGAAGTCATATCTACATGCATCTAAGACTATTAGGAAATCCCAATCTTCCTCTAAGTCGAGTACCTTCACGGATACAACACAATTTTAATCTTAAATATATTTTTAAATCTGGCGTTCTCCTAACAAGCCAGCAAGTCTAGCAACTAGAATCTCCTCCAAAAAATTCATCAAGAAGTATAATTAAAGACTGAGAAGTTCGAGGATTATACTTTTGAAGTCTAGAATTGTTTTCGGAATTTTGGGTGGTTCTAAGTTTATGCTCCAGAACCCATGATCACTATGCTCTTGTTTAACTGGGTCGAATCCATGGTCGCTTACTATAACTGTACAAAGCTCTCTAGATTTGGGAACTAAGCTTGATATGAGATTTGCAAGTTTCTTGTACGTTGAGTAGAGCGTCACCATATATCTTAAGTTTGTGGGTCTATATAGCATGTGGTGGGCGTAGTCTATTACGCTGGTATAGTATAGAAGTAAATCGTAGTCCGCCAAGACGCTTATCGTCTCGCTCAACAACTTAGAACTATACTCAAACACTTCTTCAAGCTTCGAGAGCTTTCTATCTAGAGGCATCGTGAAATATCTGGAAAAACAAGCACGCATCTCAGCATATTTAGATTCTTTGAGACCCGGAAATTCCGTGTAAAACACCCTATAACCTCTTTTTTCTGCCTCGGCGATGAACGTATACTTTAGAACATTTGGAGGAAGTGTTTCAATCATTGGAGTATTCCTTACGACTTCATTGAGATCTGCGAGCCCTATTTTTGTGAGGAAGCCTCTAAGATGAAGGTTTCTATCTCCGAAGAGTTTCTTTCTTAGCTTAAATAGAAAGTAAAATTTTCCATATAGAGATCTTATACGCCTTTCTTTAATTTCTTCCATACTCAATCCAAATAAATAACTTGGTTTACCTAAAAGAAAGGATCCCCATATGAGAGGGGTATAAAGAGGATCACCTGATCTTACAGCAGCTCTGACATCTATTTTACCATAATAGCTTTGTTTATAGACCTTGATATCCCATTTATCCACTAGATCGTATTCAAGTCCGTCAATGCCTAAGACTAAGACTTTCAAACCGTTTAAAGAAAAACCGAAACTTTTCTATAAATTTTTATCTCCCATATCCAGCGAACACTCACATTACGATCTACCACATAGGTAGGATATTACTACCTACATGGTCCTCTATTATCGAGATTCTTAAAAGCTAGACCTTGACTCATGATTACGATGAGAGTTAGAAAATTGACTAAGGCAAAGTTTGATAAGCATCCTTTTTCGAAAAATATTATTAAAAAGATTGAACAGAAAGTTGAAGGATGAGCTATGAACGTCGCTGATAGCGTTGAAATGCTGCAAATGGGATACGACGTCGTCATAGTTACGTTCTTGAGACCGAATAAGTTGAGGAATTGTCTTAAAGCAGTTTCTAAATTATATCCCCCTCCCAATAAAGTTATAGTGGTTGATCAGACAAGTTTGCCTATTAGAGAAGCACATGAAAAAATCCATCCATCATCGTTAAGAGAGGTCTATCGATCCATCAAGAAATATGAAGAGGTTTACCAAGAATATCGGAAGATTTTTGGGGAAAGAATTAAGATTATTAAGACCGAGTTTGATTCCGGACTAGCAAAGAGTAGGAAAGCCGGCTTTATGGAATCCGAAGCGGATTACATATTCATAATAGACGATGACATTTACTTGCCTTCCAACGCTCCTAAAATTGCAGAAATCCTAGAAGAGAATAATAACATTGGAGGAGTAGCGCTCCTCCTTAGAGATGGAGAAAGGATCGTGTGCACCGCTGGAGATATAGAGATTATTAGAGGACATGCGCGGGTAAATGCGAATATTCGGCGAAAAACGATTCACAGAACTCGTAACGGACTACGGTTTATTATATTTGATTACATACCTAACTGCGCACTTTTCAGAAGGGCGTGTTTAGAGGATTATGCGTGGGATGAATTCTTTAAAATTGAAGAACATGCAGATTTTTATCTTACCCACAAAAAGCTTGGAAAATGGAGGTTTGCGATAACCTTAGACCGTATCGCCGTCCACGACCATAGGAAAGGCGAGAAGCCCGTTTATCAGAGGTTAAGATGGCGGTATGACTTACTACTAGAAAGCCTTGAGTATCTGACCAAGAAGCATGGCATTAAAAGCTTCGTCGTAGAGAACGTCTTCCTCACCCGTCATGTCAGGCTTAAGGATAAAATCTATAAACTAATCTTGTTCAAGATTCTCCCACGACAACTATACTGGGAACTTTATACTAAATGGTTGCTACCTCATCGATTAAGGGGAAGACTCTTCACAATTGAAACCTCTTGAGAGGGTAAAAGTCAAAAAGGTGTCAGGACACTTTGCGGCAACCGCCAGAAAGCGTTATAGAATGTCTGTTAGCTTGTAGCTGTTTATGAAGTTTCTAACTTCTCTTAAGAATCTTCTAAACTCCTTGCTGATGAGGTAGAGTATGCCTCCGTATATTGCTCCGCCGATTACTACTAAGAAGAGTATTTGGCAGCCGGCCTCCAATGCTCTGGCGGGCTTGAATCCAAGAGCTTCTCTTATGAGGTAGACCGCTAAGGCCATTACGATTGCGGAGATTAGATAGGGTTTCAGGTTTGAGAGGTTTAACTTGAAGGATGTCATCTTTCTCATGAGCTTGAGGTTTATTATCGCACCTACTATGGCCCACGTGAGGTTTATCGCAGCAACCGATGTTATGATTTCGACCATGCTCGCCGTTCTTCCCGCGGTGATGAGATATGCCGCTACGGTCGCCAAGTTTAGCCCCGTCAGTGTAGTTCTCAGCCCATTAACCATGAACACCCTGCTCTTCAAATAATCCTTAAAGGCTATAATGTCTCCTCGATCAAACTCATCCGTTCCCTTTAAAACAGTCGCTCCGATCTCTCCGACAAATCTTGTGATGCCGGCCGCGGC
>QMRG01000176.1 GCA_003649235.1 Thermoprotei archaeon
AACGAAGCCTCTAGAACTAGCTCTCTAAGACTCTGAGATCACCAGCATGGTCAAGGTGCTTCTGACCTTATCCAGTCTCCGTGTGAGGGCGCCCCAGAAAGCCTAGGGCGCTATCCTCCAGGAAATTACCTCCTTCAGCTCATCCATAGTTGCTCCTTCAACCCTCGCAACTATATCGTATACTCCGTAGACGGCATAGGCCTCCTTTACATTCGGTATCTTCTTCAACTCCTTTAGAATCTCCTCTTCACACCCTATCTCGGTGTTGATTAACACAAATGCGACAGGGGACATATCTATATATCAAAAAATCGGAGCTAAAAACGTTTTCTGAGGGGCTTAGTCTCACGAGTGAGACTTTTATTTAGGCTAACCGGTTCGAGTCTCACGGCTTCTCACGCATTCCCACGTCTTATGCTTCGGAATGTAATGGCTCGGATCAAGTCTAAAGGCTGGGCACTCCGCAAGCTCCTTGAATGGAATAATTCTAACCAAAGGCTTTCTCTCGCTCATCAACCATCACCTACTCCTCTCCCTCAAGCTCAACCTCCTTTACCCCTCTCCTCATTCTCACGAATCTCGCCTTACCCATGTCTGGAATATCGCCTAGAATTGCATGCTTCACATCCCTAGCCTTACTATTCTCCTCGGTTAGGTCTCTTTTTGGAAAACTTCGAAATGGAGATTAACCTTAGTAAACGGTTCATGTAATACAATGATCGTCAACCCTGGCAGCAGGTGACCCTAAAAAGTATTTATACTTTTGAGTTTTTTGATGATGACGAACTATGTACTCTAAGGAGGAACTGGAAGCTAGAAAAAAATTAATAGCTGTAGCTCAGAAATGCCTCGAATATGGACTTACGGTTGGAACTTGGGGGAATTTGAGTGTTAGACTTGATAGAGAGAAGATTTTAATAACACCGAGTGGTTTTGAGAAAAGCGCTTTAAAGCCAGAACATTTACTAGTAGTCAATTTGGATGGAGTTGTCCTAAAAGGCGAGCTTAAGCCAAGTGTTGAAACATGGCTACATACTGCAATTTACAAAGCTAGGGAAGATGTCAACGCGGTAATACACACTCATTCTCCCTACGCTACCTTATTTGCCTCAGTAAATGAACCTATACCTGTGATAACTGTAGATTTTGCAGCAGCTGTTGGACATGAGGTTCCGGTGACAAAGTATCTTCCACCCGGATCTAAAGATCTGGCAGAAGAAGTTGTAAGAGTCCTTGGAAAAGATAAGTCGGTAGTATTAATCAGAAACCACGGGGCCGTAGCTGTTGGAAAAGATTTAGAAAACGCTTATCATGCGGCGCTCTTGCTTGAAAACGAAGCCGCAGTATATTTCAGAACCAAGTTGTTAGAAAAAGTGGAAGAAGCCAAATTGCCCCTTGAAGAAGTTGAGCGATTGCACTCAATTTTTGTTAAAGCATATGGACAGAAGGGAGGGAAGATAACTCTAAAACTTGAATAAAGAAAAAAGTGCTTGTTATTATCTATCAAACTTAGAGACCACTTTAATTCCTTCTCAATTCCCATTCTTCCAAAGACTAATTCTAATTCCTCAAGTTTTGTTGTTCCAGTTATGAGTTTTCTTAAGGAAGTTTTCTTAAAGACGATTTTAAACAACATCATTTTAAAGGCTTTTACTATATCTTGAGTAATGTAGTGTTACGATCCTCGAATAGTTAATTTAATTCCTGATAATGTATCATGAAAATAATGTCAAAAAGAAACTTTGGTTCCAGAGGGGGTATCTTTAAGAAGGAAGAATCATACCGCTTTTCCTCGCTAAGCTTAAGGTTTGCTCCCAAGTTTCAAGTTTTCCAACAACCTCTATGACTACGTCAGCTCCTAGTCCTTCAGTTTTTCTTTAACTCTCTAAGGTGTTTTCGTTTACTGGGATTTATTGTTTGGCAAGATCTACAAGTACAAGCCCTAGTTCATGGATGGGAGAGTTGGAGTCTGTGGTTATTCACCCATTCAGAGCAGGCGAGCCGCTTAGCAGAAAGCCGGGAATGGCTATATGGAAAATGTATGGCTGACCTGTTAGTTGATGAGGTCGTAAAGATTTTTGGGCTGGAGATGTGCCTGAATGCCTTAGAAAGTGTGAGGGAATCGTCGCCAATATTCTAAGAGTAAGTTTTGGTAGTTTAGCCGAGCCCGCCGAGCCGTTTATCCTACATGCGGACGAGTATAAGCTTGATAAGAGGCTGTTCGCCGAAGATCTGAAGGAGTATCTCGAATTGTTGAGAACGGCATTGAAAGAGCTGATCGGAGAAGAGGGTGGAGAATCAGTAACAGACAAGCGGTAGGAAAAAGGTTTTGTAAAGCAGAAATTCTGGGAAATTATTCCGCCTCTCCTGAGCCTCCACAAACCCTTTTCAGCCTCTCTATCTCCCAGAATTCAAGTTTGTGGAGGCTATTTAGAAAACCGTCGAGTAGTCTTTAAAACCGCGTATAGTAGAATAAGATGGAGTGTCTTCTTCTCCATCTCTTTTTAGAAGTAAAAGTAGGCTTGAAAGTAATTTTTGGGGTTTGAAAGGTCTAAAAGGTCTATCAAGCTGAGAATGACCTTCAAAATCGCCTCGTAAGAGTTTGTGGAGCATAAAGATTTCAGGAGCTTCAAAAGGCCTTATCTCGCTTACGTGTAAAAATCAGTTTTTAGGGGCTAAAACATCATTTTGGGACTTTTGAGACCCACTTAAGTTAGGATCTGCCGTTAGATTATTTTTACGAGATAGGCTAACGTTCTTCGCAAAGGTAAAACATATAAGAACAAACGTATTAGGACAAGAGCTGATAATTTTGCGGACCTAAATAATAAATCTTTAGACCATGAAAGCGTCAAGGGGAAACAGTTTATAGAAGTCGCTGTAAAGACTCTTCTCGGAATGGAAGTTAAAGCAATCTACGACTTCGCGTGCGCCAACTGCGGCGGAGAGATAACTGATGCTAGACTCCTCGAGGTAGGGGTATGTCCAAAATGCTTGGAAATACCTGAAAAGAACATAATCAAAGTAGCTGAGATCCTCAAGTCTGCTGGAAAGCTTCAGAAGCTTAAGGAGGTTTTAGACTTACATCTCGCTTACGAGGATTTCAAATCATTCTTTAAGAGGGCTTTAGGTTTTGAGCCCTGGGCGCTTCAGGAAATCTGGGCTAAGAGAATTCTTTCAGGAGATAAT
>QMRG01000177.1 GCA_003649235.1 Thermoprotei archaeon
TACCCGTAGAGCTTTATATCATATTCCTCCACAACACGGAGAATAGCCCGCAGCCTATTTCGCGGTTTAGCATCTCTCAGCCGTAAAAGTATAAGGCCTGGCGGGCTATAGGATAATGCAAGGTAACCAAAATCTTTGTCATTGTGACTATTATCCTATTCTCATCTTTCGCAAGCCTAATTACCTCTTCGTCACTAGCACTACGCGCCGCTACATACACACTTTTAACATCAAAACCTAATTTCTCCAATTCATAATAAACTTTTAAACCTATATTCTCGTCAAGGAGAAGCTTCAACAACAAATATCTCCTCGCGTCCCAACACTTTAGAAGCATAAAACAGCGCTGCCCGAACATCATCAACAGTAATACCATAGTCTTCGGCTATCTCCTCCGGCCGCATACCATCCGCGAGAAGTTTCAATATCACATCAACAGTAATTCGCGTACCCTTGATAACCGGTTTACCAGCCATAACTCCAGGATTAACCTCAATTCTATCCAACAACTTCTCCAATCCACACCCCCAACATACCTTAAGTACCTAGAAATATAAAACCCTACTCCACCCTTACACAAGCAGAGAAAGACATACTGCTACGCTCCTTGCTACAAAGAATTCAGAAACAAGTACCTATCTTTTATACAAAATTTACACGCAGAAAGGCTATACAACTGTACAGAGCGGCTTCCAGACGAGATAAAAACTATTAAAGAGTACATGTCCGATAAGAAAAGAGGGGAATAGAGCTTATGAGCTTAGAGAGAGTAATTAAAGAGTCTAAGAGGCAAAATGAGGTATGAAATTTTCCTTACTCGAAGAATTAACTTAGACCCGGAGAATTAACTTATCTCCTATAAGCTGTTCTCCGGTGACGTACATAGTATACTATAATTATTTTTTCTTTGACATCTACCCAATATATTATTCTATAATCTCCCACTCTGATCCTATAGAAGTTCTTAGCGCCTCTAAGCCTCTTACATCCAGACGGGAAAGGATTCTCGGCCAACGCCCTTATTGCTTCGACTACCCTAGATACACGGCTGGAATCTATCTTCCTCAAATCTTTCTCTACTGACCTCTTGAGTAAGATTTTAAAGAATCCCATTTTTCTTCAACTTCTCCACGATCTCCTCCAGCGGAGCGACAGGCTCATCTCTCCGCTCAGCTATAACAGCCAAATCGTGAAGATCCTCCAACAACTCCTCATAATCCTCAATAGGAATAACCACAGCCGTCCTACGCCCCTCCTCGTCAACAATATAGCGCACACGCACCACAAAACTCCCCAAACTCTAAACTCACACAAACTTTTAAACTTTCCCAGCCAGACCCTTAACAGACTCGGTGAAATCCCTATGACCCAAACCTAACATGGAAACAAGCAAACCGCAGTATTCAGTCCTAGCTACCACAATATACATGAATACCTCATTTTTAACATTACTGAAATAAAACATTTTTAACAAAAGAAGACAAACTTAAAATTCTGAAGAACTAAACTCCGCTCCTCCTACTTGAACTTATGTTATTTTCGTATTCTTACCTAGAGAAACTAGTAGCAATTTGTCGGTTTATTAAAGTTTTTTCACTCTTTTTAGGGGAGCGTGGAAGAGAGAAGCCCCATAGACTACTTTTTAATGGCCGCTAGCATAGTCCTTCTCTTCTCCATAAGATACTGGAGAGAAATACTAAAACTGCTAGAAAAACTTGAAACAGTCGTTTCAAGCCTAACTCTCGCCATTCCCCTGCTTGCTCTCCTGGCTTTAATGAATAAAACCAGAGAACATGTAGCTAGAAAGTCCGAAGAAATCTACAGGATAGAATTTCTCAGAACACCAGTAGTTGAGAAGGAAAAACTAGTTGAGATTTCCCGTAGGATAATGGATTTCCTGAGAGAAGCTAGATGGTAAACTAAGATTTAAAGTTAACCTATTTCTGGATTTGGGACAATGCAAATAGTGGCTGGCATAGATAGCTCTGAAAACTTCAAATACATAGGTATAATTATAGGGAATGCCAGTGCTATTAAACAATTATATCAAAACTTAAAGAGAAATACAGAAAACTCCACATGCGAGACCTTCATGCATCGAAAAGAAAAAATTTGGCAAGAGAATTCAAAAAAGAGGCCCAGCTTCTCGGAGTAGAAGTTCTAAGAATAAGAATAGACTTAGATAAAGTTGTAAGAGAAGCATGGATAGAATTAAAATGCAAGAAATCGAGAAGGTCTGAAAAGGCGGTCTATAGGTTAGCCATGAAAGAGCTAGAACTACTATTACTCAATCTCTTCCTATCGAAAAAGTAGATATCGTCTATATTGATAGAGAATTACAGGCCCTCAAATTTGAAGGATTAAGGATAATAATAGGCGGAGAAGCCAGCGAACTAGCAGACATAGCAGCCCACAAAATAACAAAAATAAAAGAGATAAATCTAAGCGAATATCTTCTCGAAACGCTACTGAAGAAATTATAAAATTCGAGGCTCACATCAGCCTCCAGTTAGGCCGCGGTAACGCCGCAGCCCCACAGAGGGTTCGAGCCCCTCATCCAATAGTTATGTAATATTCTATAGTATAAAAGTATATCTCCAGCAAGAGATTATCGAACTCCTCTTTCTCCTAAATTTCTGGTAATAAAATTGATTAATTTCAAAATTATAAGCAATTTCCGGTTTATTGACGTTTTTCACTTCTCTGTTAGGGGAGCGTGAATAGAAGCTCGACGGACTACTTTCTAATGGCGGCGAGTTTAGCGATACTCTTCTCAATAAAGTATTGGAGAGAAATACTGGAACTACTCGAGAGATTTGAAACCGTTCTACCAACCGTTCCACTATTCATGCTCCCCTTATTGATCATGCTAGCTTTAACGAGTAAAACTGGAAAATATAAAATTAAACAAGGCTGGAAAACCTATAGAATAGAATTCCTAAAATATCAGTATTTGAAAGAAAAGCTAGTAGAAATCCCCGATAGGGTAAAGGATTTTTTAGTGGAAGTCTTCCGTACGAATTATATACTGGGACTACACCTATCCTTCGAGAAAGGCTACCCCTGCTTCTACTTACTCGTAGGCGGCGGAGAGGATTGTCTAGAAAAGATAGAGAAAGATGTACTACTACA
>QMRG01000178.1 GCA_003649235.1 Thermoprotei archaeon
ACCGCGTAAATGGCACAAAGTGTTAGCTATGCTAGTTAAAGGGTTTATAGACGGCTTAAGCATGGGATTACGGCATATATACGCCGAAGGGGAGCTATCTAATTGGAGCCACGAGCTATGTACAGAATTTCCAGGTTTGAAAAAGAAGATTCGATTTCCGTTGCTCCGAGCCTCCTACAGGAATATCTCTAATCTTTAATCTTTACAATAGCTTTAATTCGCTAACAATACCTTTAAGCCATGTTGGCAAAGAGTCTCTAATCATCTAAACTCCCGCTTCAAATCCACAATAGCCGTCTCCTTGCACTTGTGTTCAGGTGTAATTCTCAAATTTCAGAAGTAAATAGTGAACTTCATTTAAAAGGCTCAGTAGTACTCCCTTTCCTCATTAATCAGCAGGCGTTTTCTTCATAGCCGATTAGATAACGTCATAGCTATTGAAATAAATTTTTAGCCCATTATTAAATTTCTTAATCTTTCTTCTATTTTACTAATTTCAGTTACCAATGTTTTCCTCGACATTTCATAATCTAAGTTTCCTAGCTCGCCTTTTCTAAGCTTTTCATCTAGTCGAGATAGAGCTATTTCTATTTCGTATTTTCTACGTAGTAATCCTATAATCTCTTCACAGATTACATTCTTGCGTAAAATGCTGGGAGGTGTCGATGAAATATAAGAGCTAAGTATTTTAGTAGCTACTATATCGTTCACAAATTTCTTGAGCGTTATGTCTTCTTCCAAAGTCGATTTAGATAATATTTTATCGGCGAGCTCGACATCTTCTATTCCATAATTCTTCAGAACTTCAACTATGTATTCCTTAACCTTTTTTCTAAACTTCTCTTTTGTATATGCAGAGTCAGACATTTGTCTCTCTAGATTCTAACGTCTTAGCTCTCCTTAAAGCTTTCCTAGCTTCTTTTTCCTTTCCTATTTCCTCAAAGAATGCGGCCAATTTACGCCATGCTATTGGATCGCTGGGGTTAACGCGAGTAGCTTTCCTGTAGGCATTTTCAGCAGCTCTTAGTTTTCCCAGCTTTTCTAGGACTTCTCCCAATTCAATCCAGTATTCAGCATCTTGAGGTGAAAGCTTAACAGCTTCTCTTAAACACTTTTCCGCTAAACTTAGCTTACCTAAACTCTTGTATATTTTTCCAAGATAAAACCTAGAATCCGGATCTTGAGGATCTAAAGAAGCTGCTTTTTTAAATGCATTCATTGCTTTTTCCAAATCACCTTTAGCTAAGGCTATTAAACCGAGGTTATACCAAGCTGAAGAGTTTTTAGAATCCGCTGATACAGCTTTTCTAAAAGCTTCTTCGGCTTCTCTAATACGACCTTTTTCTAGGAGAGTTACTCCTAAGTTGTACCATCCATCTCCGTTACCTGGATTAAGCTCTATACTTTTCTTAAAAGCTTGAATAGCTTCATTATCTCTTCCCTGCATTATCAAAGCTAAACCAAGCATATTCCATACCTGAGGATTTTTAGGATTTTTCTTTAGCAAATCCTGGCAGAGACATTCAGCTTCTTTAGATTTAAGATTGTTAAGTAGGTTTTCAACTCTAGCAATTTCTTCACTCATGCTACCACCTTGCTTCCAGAAAGAATTCGACATGATATTCACTATCAGATATCTTCTCGACTTTAGACGTGCTGAACTTTACTTTATCATCCCCGATTTCGTATATTAGGTCTTCGAACCAATCGTAGAGACAGCAAGTATAGCAGAGGTTTTTTCCTGTAAATTTAGCTATAAATTTATCTTTTTCCACGCGAAGTATGTCTACCTTAACCTTGCGATACTTATTATAACTACTTGCAGCTTTCGTTAGTTTTTCCTTCAAATTCTCCATATCCTTGCATTGTTAGAAATCTATTTTAAATTTACTGCTCATAGACATTATATGAACATAGTATATGTTAGAAACTGTGATGTTAAAAGAGTATTACTTGGAATACCAATAGGTCATAAACATTTGAGATTAGCTATCGAATTATCGAATGGCGAAACTTTGATTTTCAGCGAGGCTACTATAGCTAATATAGTACGCGCCTATATACATGTTGAAACGCATCCTATAAAAAGAGCGGTTGAACTTAAAATTACGGATTTGAATACACATCCAAAATTGAAAAAAGAGTATTCTAAATATCAACTATTGGAAACAACTAGAAATGAAGCCGAAATAATAAAAGAATTAACAGAAATAATGGAATCTTCTTGTAAATAAATTAGATTTCAAATTTATATCCATCATAGGCTATAGTCACGCCGTAAGGTTTCAATTTACGTACCATTTCCTCGTGTAGTGGACAAGTTATATGCGAAAAATGAGTAAGTACAAAGGGAGCGTTTTTATCTAAAACACTATTTTGAATAAGCCATTTTCTAAACGTTAAGACATCTCTAAAACCCATATGATATGGCCATGAATGAGAGCCTTCAGTCCCCATGGTGGCTTCTACGATAACAGCATCTAGTTCGATTTTTTTAAGAAATTCGAGAGTTTTTTCATTATACGGTCCACTATCACAGGCATATAATAAAGTCTTACCTTCTTTCTCAATTATATAGTTTAATGGAGTTTCATACCTATTTTTTACAGCATGAACTGCGGGTATAGGAATTAGTTTATAGGCGCCGATTTTCTTTTCTTCGAAAGCTTTGAGAGCAGTAGTTCTAATTCTTAAATTTCTTAATTCGCCACGAAAATGCTTACGTAGGAAGCGAATTACTGATTCATCGCCCATAACTCTCAATCTTTCAACTTTTCCGTTAATAAAAGGCCATCTCCTAAGTCTCAACTCATAAAAGTAGAAGTGATCCTCGTGTGAGTGTGTGATGAGGATATACTTAATCTTTCCTAGTTTTATGCCTAATTCTAGACTACGGAGATAAACTTCGGGAGGTAGATCGACAAGCATCTCCAAATCTATACATATCGACGACCGGGCCCGCAGGTTCCTACCGCCTCTTCTTCTCGCAGATATGCACCTTTTACATGTACAGAAGCTAGCAGGGTAACCTTCGGCCGACGCCGTACCTAAAAATACTATCTTCACTCTATCCCCCATAACTTAAACTTAAGGCGTTAATTTAATTTTTGTAAGCT
>QMRG01000179.1 GCA_003649235.1 Thermoprotei archaeon
ATCCCCCATAGTCTTAAACATTAATATAATCCTTGGGCACTCGCTGAATCTATCTAATAGCTTATTTAAATGCTCATCCGTCGCCACTTCTAAAAAGAGCAATGCCAAAATAAATCCTAGTTTCTTAAGGTTTAAAGATACGTTTAACGATATATAATTCCTCGAGATAATTTTCGAAACTCTCTTTTTTATCGCAGTATGAGATACTCCAAGTCTATCAGCTACATGTTTATAATTAACTTTACACGAATCTTCTAGATTTCTTATGAGAACTAGATCTTTTACTGAGAGCTTACCCATTCTCTCAACCATGGTTTCATTTTGAAACCAAAAATATATTTTTAGTTTAAAATTTAAACTTTTAGGTGGCGATCATGGATCTGATAGCAATATTTACCATGCTTACGTTTGGGCTTGTTGCAGGTATTGTTGGAGGATTACTCGGAATAGGCGGATGTTCAATAATGTTGCCAGCGTTATACTTTTTATTTAATTATTCTCTTCCCACCGCTATAGGCACTACCATCACGGCAGTTATAGTGACAGCTTTCTCCGGGGCTCAAGCACATATTAGGATGAGAAACGTCGATTTCTTTACGGCGAAAATCATAAGTATTTCCGGAGCTATAGGTGCGGTAGTTGGATCGATTCTTTTTATTTATCTAGCTAAAAACGTTGCCTTACTCAGCACAGTAGTAGGTTTCGCGTTCTCCTACACAGCTATTAGAATGATAGTCGAGGGTTTAAAGAAGAAAAGCGGCGTTATCTCTAGCAAAGGAGATAAAATACCTGGGAATACAGTTAGCAAGGGGATCTTAGGGTTTGTAATAGGCGTGCTTACAGGCGTTATAGGCCTTGGAGGTGGCTATGCTCTAGTACCATCTTTCATATACTTGCTACATTCGTCCGTAAAGATAGCCGTAGGCACTTCACTGGCTTCTTTTATATCAATGTCTCTAATATCTGGTTTATTCAAATTAATGACTGGGGATGTCGATTTAATAGCTGCGTTAATGCTTGGAGTTGGAACTGCTATAGGAGCTCAATTAGGCGCAAAACTTGTTCCCAAGATTCCGGCTTGGATGATAAAATTGCTTTTCGGCTTGATATTCCTATACGTGTCTATTAGATTTATACTGGCAGGTTTTGGGATAAGAATATGAAAGCGGGTATAGTGAATGATTTTAAAATAAGAGTGACTTCAAGCAAATGCCCTTTACCGCGTTTTTCTATAACTATAGAAGCTCTCTCACCGGAACCTCTAGGAGATGCCGTGAAAATTTTAGCTTTCAAATTCCCTCCATCGAAAGCTATATATTCACAAGAGCAACGCGCCGTGACTTTGAGAATTTTCGATAGAATGATAGGCATCTACGAGAATGGATTAATAACTTTCTGTGCTGAAAACTTGGAAGAGGCGAAGAATCTATTAAAGAAGATAGTAAAGATTATAAGAGAAGCACAAAAAGAAGCAATAGTAAAAGGAGTTCCCGATATTAGAGAGCTTGAAAAATGGAGCAAGTTAAATCCTTTAGAACTATATAATTACCTACCCAAAGCTAATTGCGGGAAATGCGGAGAGAAAACTTGTATAGCATTTGCAGCTAAAGTATTATCAGGCGAGAAGAAACTAGAGGATTGTAATCTTCTAAGAGAGAATAAATATAGTAATCTAGTCAAGAAAATGATAGAGAAATACGGAAATCGAATAGTTGAAGCGTTAGGATGGAAGAAAATTACCTACTAAAGTTAACTTTAACAAAGTATATATACCACTTTTTACAATACAAAAAGGCAGAACTGAACAAAATGCCATTATTTATCGCAACCCACAAATGGGGTAAAGGAGATACTTTAACCGTGATTAAAAAAGTTCTTCTTGCAAAAAGACCGCCAGAACTAAAACTGCATACTGTCCACATGACGACGGATATGACTGAAGGATTTAGCCTATGGGAGGCAGAATCCTCAAAGCAGGTAGAAGACTTTATAAGGAAAGAAATTCCGGAAATGAATACTGAAGTAAAACAAGTCATAGAATGGTTTCCACCAGGACAAGGACTCTACATGGTCATCTACAATATTATAAAATAGATTGAGTAGTCTCATTCATTTTATTATATTGTAGTAAAATCTTCTTTTTCTATCAAAAATCTCCAATATATCCGATAATAGCTGAGTTATTTAAATAAAATAGGAGAAGTTCTAGAGTTCACTTTTACTTTTTATTTTTTCCGCCTTTTCCGCATGGAGTTTCAATTTCTCCCTTGTTATTCTTTCTGCTTCCTCAGCACCTATAGGGTAAAACTTCATGAATACTAAAAAAGCGGAGAGAGCTAAGAGTGGTATCAAAGAAACGGATGCTCTAAATCCCATCTCGACGGAGGGAGTTGGAGGAACGTCCGGGGTATAACCTATTGCTTTAAACAAGTATGCGGAAACTACTCCTAGGAGAATATACATCAGACGCTCGAAGAATATCATTGTTCCAATATAAGCTCCTTCTCTTCTCACACCTGTTCTCAATTCGTCTTCATCAATTACATCGCTCAAGCATATGCTTCTCACAAGCTGTATACCAGCGTTTCCACATCCAACAAGCACCATCGCGAGCAGGATCAGATTTAAATCATTCAGGAGAAGTAGCGGTTGTAAACTTAAAACAAAGATAATTGTCGAGAGAATGAACATTTTCTTAGAACCTACCTTAAGCGTGATTTTTCTTAAAAGAGGCCACCAGAAAATAGCGCTTAACAACATAACACCTAGTATTAACGCGTTGGCTTCTTCGCCGCCTTTCAAGACGTATTTCGTATAGAAAGGTATCATAGCTGGAACCCAACTCCATAGGAAGAAGATAACGATATCAGCGCCTAAAAATGCTAGAAAGGTACGGTTACCCAGTGTCAATTTAACCATCTCAACCAGGCCTAGCGGTTTGTCAATTTCATAAAACTCTTTTCTCTCTCTACAACCGAGGAGAGAAATAAAAATAGTTAGAGCTCCTATACCTCCAAGCACTAACGAGGAGAAAGACCACGCGTTAAGTACGTCGAGAAATCC
>QMRG01000180.1 GCA_003649235.1 Thermoprotei archaeon
TTCTTTGCCAAGGCTCTGGCAGGGCCTGACCCCATCGCGAAGTATTTTCCGTGGCTTATCCTCCACCCGGCATACTGAGAAGCCATGCAGGCCAGTACCGGGTGTTCTATAAACTGATCTATTACTGGGAGAACCACGTCGCCGTATTCTCTATGATGTAAAGTTATCCTGGCAAGTCCCGCCAAGCACACCTGTGCCAGGTATACTCCAGCTTCATAGCCTCCTTTCGCTTTTACGCCGCAGTCTATAACGGTAGCTCCGTTTTCTGTTTTTAAAACTTCAATCCTAAGAATATCTTTCTTTTCAATAATTTCGTCTACCACTTTTAAAGCTAATTTGTTTAAGCTTATCATCCAACCTCGCCTCCTAATAGTTCTTTAACTTTGGCTAATTCGGGATTTTTATCAACATTAATGAATAATCTACCCATACATTTAATATCTTCCAAGACATCTCCTAGGAATAAGTAGAAAGGCCCTTCTATTTTTTCCTTCTTTACTTTAACCTTTGGCACTATAGAATCAATATAAAACGTAGGCAGTACTCCGCCAGCATTGCCACATATTACTATCTTACCGCCGCTCATTCTAGCGCCAGCTTTACCGAGGCAATTTCCCCTGATCAGGATAGTGCCTCCAGACATGTAGAGCCCGGGAAGTACACCGCAGTCTCCCTCCACGGCTATAAAGCCTTTAGACATCTTGGTTCCTACTTCTGCTCCAGCGTTTCCGTGAATTATTATAGTTCCGCCTTTCATACCTCTACTCTTTTTCAATCCTCTTAAGACTGATCCTACGTGATTGCCCGCATCTCCAAAAACTTCTATGATTCCGCCTTTCATTTCTCCGCCAAGCCACGAGCCAGCGTTACCTTTTACCGTAATTTTCCCGCCTTTCATTCCATAGCCCGTGAAATGGCCGCAATTTCCGTTTACAACAATTTCGCCGAAGGTCATGCTTTCCCCTATCCTCCAGACTTTCCCGAAATCGCCTTCGAGAATTATTTCTACGCTATCGCCTTCTATTTCCTCTTCTTCAATATTGAACAGTTCTCCTAGTCTACATCTCCTATTTCCCTCATATATTGCCAGACTCTTCAGCTCCTCTAGACTTTTTTCGGCAAATACGTCAGGCTTTATTTTCTCGGCTTCTACGGGTACTGAAAATTCTTTAACTGGTCTTAGTATAAAACGCCTACCCATAATGATCATCCACAGACCATATATTTCAACTTTCTAATCTCCTCGTCACGAATAACATAGTTTGAAAAGCTTACTGTGTAGTATTCTCTAAACTTAGCCTCCATATCCTTTACAACCTCCGGATCGGGCCTTTCTTTAAACTTTACTGCTATAGTCTCACCGAAAACCTCCTTTACAACTTCTCCATCTTTAACCACTATTTCTCCGCCCTTTATAGTGTATAGAGCTTTGCTAAAGGCTTCTTTAACCTTTACATAATCTTTCGAGAAGTCCATCTCTTCTGGATTTAGATCGTAGATCGCTACATCGGCATCTGCGCCTACGCCTAGATGTCCTTTAAACTCATGAATACCTAAGAGCTTGGCGGGAGCGGCTCTCGTCGTTATGACTATCTCGTATAGTGTATATTCCCTCTCCACAGCGGGCAGAACCGAGCTCTTCAACCCCTTCTTGCTTAGCTTCTTCATTATCTCCTCCCTGTACTTTTTGCTCATAAGCAAGGCTATGAACTTCGGGTAACGGGTGAAGGGGGCCCCGTTGGGGTGGTCAGTGCTAAGTATTACCCTCCACGGGTCTTTGACGATGAGCATAACCTCCAGTCCTATGCACCATTGAACAGTGTTGACCATGTTCCTCTTCTTATACTTGAACGGCACTATGCCCGCCGCACATTCGTTTTCAACTTCTGCGCCAGCCCACTTCCACCTAGCCAAGTGGTATAAGGCGAACTCGAAGGGGGCGTCGGCGGTCATCGTTATGGCGGTGCCGAAGTCTATCTGGCCTGCGTCTAAGCTTATGTGGGAGTGTTTGTTTACGTAATCGGCTATTTTCTCACTGCCAGACTTTAGGTTGAACCAGGAATCGCCTAGGTAGCTGTTGAACTGGATGTGGGTTATATGTATGCTGAGCCCGTCGGATTTTACTCCGGAGACGGCGTCCATGGTCTTTAGGGTAGTTTCGCAATTTCCGGGTATTCCTAGTTTATTGCAGTGGACGTGGATCGTATGAGGTAGCTTTAACTCTTCGTTTACCTTGGCGAAGTTAACCACTATCTCCCGCGGAGTTAGCCCGAAGAGCTCTATTTGGTCGTCTAGATCCATTCCATAGCCTCTACCCCAGGTCCAGGGCACAGCGACTCCCGGATCTACGAGTTTTACAGCGTAGCACTTTGAGGCTTCTAGAAACCACATCAACGCGTGTTTAAAATTGTACAGATTTCCCTGGCTTAGGTAATCGAGGAGTATTCGATTAGAATCTAGCAGGAGGAAGCATAGCTTATCCACCATGGGCACGTCGTTAAGCTCTTCATGAGTATGCCTTGTTTTTAAGGGAGGCGAGGCGGGCTCCGCGACCGTAGTCCAACCCATTTTAGCATATCTGTAGCCGGCTAGGAAGGTCGAGGGAGTTCTCTTCCCGGTGCCGGATCTGTGCACTCCCTTAACCAGTTTTATGAAACTGTCGTAGTGGTCTCCCGGCATCATTACCCTGCCAGCGTTTACCTTAGCCCCGGCTATGTGGGTGTGCATGTCTACGCCGCCGGGCATTACGACTTTGCCTTTAGCGTCTATAACTTTGGCTTTTAGGGGGTCGACCTCGCTTGGGTCAACTATTTTCCCGTTTTTAACTCCTATATCCATGACTTCTCCATTTACCCCATTTAAGGGATCATAAACGAAGCCATTCCTAATTAACAACTCCATAACAACCACTTACGCGAGTTTTTTAACTTCTTCAAGAAGAAGTTTGAGGACTTCCTCGTCGCTTAAAACGCCGCTTGGAGGCTCTACCAGCTTTTTAAGTCTGAGAGGTACTTTATCCATTCTATAAGCCGTTCCCTCAA
>QMRG01000181.1 GCA_003649235.1 Thermoprotei archaeon
ATCCGGTTGAGGCTCTCGTACAGACAGTTGTTAAAGGATCTAGGGATATAGAGAGGGAGATAGCTGATTTTAGAAGAGTAGCCGAAAAAGAAGCTATGAAAGAGGTTAAGAAAAGATGGTTATGATAGAGACAGATATTTTAATAGCACTTGCATCTAAAACCGATAAACATCACGGCAAGGTCAGGAAAATGTTAGAAAAATTAACAACGGTAAAACTGTCTCCTTATTCGCTTATTGAATTAGATCTTCTAATAACTTCTCAAAGTTTAACAGTTAAATTACCGGATTTTTATGAAGCATTAGAAGCCACGCTAGCCTACTACGGAGTCACGGTATTAGCGCCTCATCCTGCTCACTTTGAAAAAGCTTGGATTTTTAGGAAGAAATATAATCTTACATTTTTTGATAGTTTACATGCCGCAACAGCAGTAAAAGAAAATGAAACTCTAGTAAGTTTTGATAGGAGATATAATGATGTAAGAGAGTTAAAGTATAAACACCCCTCTGTACTATTCTAAATAGCAATCATCATTCTTAATTAAAATGAAAGTCATAAACCGAAAATCCGAGAATATTAAATGACGCTATTGGAATCTATGAGAGTTTTTAGCTTCTTCCACCGCCTGTCTGATAGTTTTCTGAATTTTATAGGGCTCCTTTACCGCCCATAGAGCTACTGGCTTTACCCCTATAGATTGGAGAACTATGGTTCCTGTCCCATAGATTTTATCGATAAGCCCCACATTGACATTTACCTGTTGTATATTCTCAAGTTCTAAGATGTCGTAATCTATCCCTATAAGGCCTGTTCTAATTATTACTCTCTTGTTTGTAAGGACATACCATATATTCCTCCACATAAGAAAATTATACAGTGGCGCTATGGCAAAAATCGATAATATTCCATACCAAAATAGAAAAAATATTATAACTATAGGATTAAAAAACACTGATCCAGCTATTTGGAGAATGAAAATAGGTATTATCATAAAAGGAAGAATGATTACCATTGCTGCTAAAGATTTAAACACAAGAGGTGCTCTTTTAGGTTTTTCCGCCCAGTAGATTCTCTCATCTTTATCAAGCATATCCCGCAGATCTTGTGGAAGATAGCCTATCCAGCTCATACTTCTAAAAAATTTCTTCCTCCTTATAGTTTTGTCTACTAAAATCAGTTATAATTCAGAGCTGAATAGGAACACACTTTACCTAACCAAGCATCCTGACACGATAACATAGTTATAAAGCCTAGAAAGAGGACGAGAAAATTACGTGAATGTTGACACTAATGCTATAAGCATGAGTGGTGCTGCAACTGGAACTATATACTTTATCGTTTCTCTTAATGCTAAACCTTCTAATCCTTCAGATTCTAATGTTGAAGCGCCAACGGCTATTTTAGAAGGAGCTATCATGCTTCCCAAACCTCCACCGCTATTCTGCAGGGCTAACACTAAGTAGGGATCTAACCCTGTTATTTTTGCGTAAGATTCGTATAGTGCCGCGAAGATAATGTTCGAAGCTGTGTTGCTACCCGTAATGTAAGTGCCTATTATTCCCATTATTGGTATTGCATAAAGGAAGTATCCTCCGGCTAGACCCGCTACCTCTTCGGCCAGCGCTTCCATCATCCCGGATTGTCTAGAAATATCGGCTACTATTGTAAAGAAGATAATAGCCATTGCTGGCTTATATGAAGCCTTTATGGTCTTTTTGGATACCTGAATTAAAACTGATCTATTATTGAATAGAGAATAAACGATCGCAAGTAGAACGATACAAGAACTTACGGAGAATAATCCTTTCATGCCTGATAAATTAGCCAATATGAGGACTATCGTTAAAGCAATGTATGGTTTTAGTGATTCAATGATATTCCTAACTCGCTTTCTCAACACTACTGTAATATACGTGAGGAAAATGAGCAGACTTGCTATAAGTCCCGTTAGCGGACCTACGAGATAAGCTATTATGGGCAGAAACACTGTCAACATAAGAGAAATTAAAAGTTCTCTCCTACTGAACTTAAGGATTCTGCTAACGACTAAAACCGTCATAAAAAGTGAAGGAGATAAGAGAATGCCGGTTACCTGGGATAATTTAAAGGAATCGGTGGATGTTAAACTTGATAAAACTAGCGTTGGAATGCCTAATGAGGCGTAAGGGACTGCCCATGAATGGCCTATTAAACATGCTACTAAAGCTGTTAAAGCTTCTGTTCCAAGCATTGCGACCATAGGCGCCGCAACCGCTACCGTTATACCAAAGCCAGACGTACTTTCTATAAACCCTGCGAAGAATACGGATAATGGAAGTTTCATTTTCTCAGAATATTCTCTTCCAAAACTCCTCTTGAGCTTATCCTCGTATCCTAAAGCCCTATATACATTATAAAATAGTAGTGCGGCCACTACTATTGACGCTATCTGCAAACCCGTCCATAATCCACTAGCAATAAACCATGGAAGTTCGTCGAGAAACCCTAGTTTAACTGCGGCTAATATGGAGAAGAGTAGTACTACTGCGGAGGTTTTAACTATATCGATTTTTAGAAACACCATCAGCAATAACGGTAAAAATATTATCGTTAAAGCATATACAGCTGCTTCGGCAGTAATGAGACTCATCGCCTCAAGAAAATACTCAATCCCTTTTATTCTTTCCTTTAGTAAAGTTTATAGATGTAGCCTGCGAGCAAATAACTACTGAGCATATTCCGTAGAATGGTGACGATTATGAAAGACTATATTAGATTCTTGCTTTTGCTAGTAGCGTTTATTATAGTTTACTCGTCGATAGCAGTTTCGATAATGCTCTCTCCTTGGTTTTCGTGGAGTAGGAACGCGTTAAGCGATTTAGGACATTGTATGAAATCCGGCGTGGCCGTAATTTTCAACTTTGGATTGATAACAGGCGGACTAATATTAGCTTTATATTCTACAATTTACTTAAGGAGAGAAACTAAGGCATCTTGGATTATTCTATTTCTATCGGGTTATA
>QMRG01000182.1 GCA_003649235.1 Thermoprotei archaeon
AAGGCAGCCTTAACTATGATTATTCCAAAAAGTGTCATTATACCTTTCCTGTAGAGTCCCAGCTTGTTTAGGAGTAAAAGAGAGCTACAAGGAGGATTACGCTAGGAAATGCCTGTAGAGCTGATATGAACTGCATTAGCTGACTTCTACCCTTAAACTCTATTCTAGAAAGAGTGTTGCCTCCAAGGCTGCTTATGAAAACGACTAGCGCTGAAACACCTAGCGATAGGACAAAGAGTGTTGAACACTATGGGCCATATATTGGAGTATGTCTTCAAGCCCATTGTTGTGGGGCTCCACAGGAATCTCCAGTTACTTAATGTGAAGCACGAAGGCACTATACCGAGGATAGCGGTTCTGCTGAGGCTTTGCGATATTAGCCATAAATACATCAGCTACACCGATATAATTGGAATGACAGACACGATGATGACTATCGCGTACATTAGAGATAAGGTGGATTCAGTGAAAGCAAGGCTTCAATAGCTAGATTATACCATGCTTCTGCTCGTTGACTGATTAAAAATCGCAACCTAATAATATTACCCCTGAAATATATTTTTATCAATAATAATTATCAACTAGAGTATCCGTAATTAAGTGCTGTCCTGTCAATGCTATGTTAATGCAAGCGAAATATCTTCAGATTTATAACCCCGTTTACATATCTTGTAGTGGTCCCGCCGTAGCTCAGCGGTAGAGCGCCCGGCACCCGGCATAGCCGGGCGGGAGTGTAGGGTGTGGTGGTAGCCCGCACGCGGACAGGGGATGGGCTCCCTTGGATGAAGCGTGTCACACCGCTGGGCTACCGCCCGGGCAGATACCGGGCGGTCGGGGGTTCGAAATGAACGGGGTTATCCCCGTTCGCGGAAGTCCCCCCGGCGGGACCACAAATGTTGTATTTAGCTATTGCTTCTTATTTTTAGTTCATTGATTAGCTCAAGTCTAGACTGAATATCAATTAAGAATGCCCTAAGGTTTTCGACAACTGCCCTCGCTACATCTACTTTTCTTTTTAAGCCAGGTACTAAGGCGTCTGGATAATCTAGTGGCTTAGTTACTTCATAGATTGTCTCGATTATGCTAAAGTACCTCCATGCTTTTTCGATGTCACGGTTTTTGAGGAGGCTTAACGTGTACCTCTTAATTTCGCCTACTACATCTAGCAGCCCC
This sequence comes from Thermoprotei archaeon, assembly GCA_003649235.1. Lineage (GTDB taxonomy): Archaea > Thermoproteota > Thermoprotei > Thermofilales > B69-G16 > B69-G16. Next base: position 1,174 of record QMRG01000182.1, read on the forward strand.
TGTAGGTAAGGTGTAGGATGTATGTTTAATTCATTGGGTGTTGGTAGTTTATTATTAACTACTATTGCGTAGAATATTTCTGCTTCAGCGTACTCTGCTAAAGCATTATACAGTAGGTTAGAGTACATGAGCTCGGGGTGGTTTCTTAACTGATTAAGTAGCTCTGTAACCTTGACTCTTAAGTTCTTAATTCTTAATTCAGCTAAGGAAATGTCGCCTCTATGTATATCAGTGATGGCGTAACCCGCTTCTCTAATGATATCTCTGGTTTTCTTAATGACGTCCTCTCTAACATTATCTTTTTCTTTTAGAAATGAATCAATAAGTGATATGACAGATTTAATTTCGTCCTTGATTTCCTGCATGCATTCCTCTACCTCACTTAAAAGATTATACCAGCTTATTAAGTACACGAATCTGTTACACTGTGCTGGTACTTACCCTTATAATATTCTGCCTACTTGCTTCTCTGAGTCTGCTCATTATCGCGAGTCCTAATCCTTTTTCTTCGAAGCCCTCACAGATAGCAACGTCTACGTTTAGTGAGCTTAAGCTCCTCAGTACCTTAAAGAGGTTCTTGGCTACCTCATAAAGCCTATTTCTCGACCCTAGCGATATTAGCTTAATGCCCGATAAGCTACTGTAATATTGCAGCGTCTCCTTTGATGCTATGATAGCTATCTTGTGCCCCGTGCTTAAATACTTCTTAGCTACCTTAACTACCTCCTCAGCAAGTCTACCTAAATCAGAGTAGTTATCTGCCTCAATAAGTATCAAGGGTATACCTGGCTCGTAATGCGGGTACCTACCTCTCGGTACTCTAGTCTCTTTCTTTAATCCTCTAACATGTGCTGGGACGCTGATCCTAATTCCTAGTAATTTCTCTAGTGCCTCAATAGAGACGGGTCCTGCTCTGATCAGTGTTGGGGGTTCTGACGTGAGATCCACTACAGTTGATTCTATGCCGAGTAATGTTTCACCAGTATCTATGATCGCATCCACCCTACCATAGAGGTCCTGAATAACGTGTTCAGCTATTGTTGGGCTCGGCTTACCTGATATATTAGCACTGGGCGCCACTACCGGCGTGTCAGCTAGTTCTATTAGCTTAAGTGCTACAGGGTGCGCTGGCATCCTAACGCCAACCTTAGGTAAGCCAGCCGTAACTATGTCAGGGACCTTTTGTGATTTTCTAAGTACTATAGTGAGCGGGCCCGGCCACATAGCCTTAATTAACTTCCAAACATTCTCTGGCACCTCACTAACCACGAGCTCCAGCTGCTTAAAGCTCGAAATATGAACTATTAGTGGGTTATCCAGCGGTCTCTGCTTAATCTCGTAAACCCTCCTCACAGATGCAGGATTAAATGCATTAGCACCTAAGCCATAGACCGTCTCAGTAGGAAAGACTACCAAGCCACCGGACCTCAGTATACGGGCGCATCTTTCAAGAATGTCAGTACTAGGATTAAGTGGATCAACCTTAAATATCTCGGTCATCTATACCACACTCACCGAACATACCAGTGAGAAATTAATTACGTGGCGCCGGGGGGAGGATTCGAACCTCCGACCACCGGGTTAACAGCCCGGCGCTCTACCGGCTGAGCTACCCCGGCACCAATTAACAAATAAGTAAGGGGGGTTTTAAGCAATTCTATGATAGAGCTCGCATGCTCTTAAGAAGATAAGGTTTTTAGCTGTCTACTTATTCTTATTGTAGTAATGTAGAACTGACTTTCTTTAGAATTAATTTTCAGTTAGGAAGCCGTGACCTTCAGTATTACATTTTATATTGACTCATGGTTTTTTCATCAAACAATGAAA
>QMRG01000183.1 GCA_003649235.1 Thermoprotei archaeon
ACTGAATTCAATGTAAAGATTCCATGCTATAAGGAAAAGAAGGTTCTAGTTAATTCCTCAACACCACTGATATACTTCATTTAATAAGTTCCTGCATGAGAATTCCCTATAACTTTTATTGACCTAGAATTACACAGGAATTTTTAGTTAGTAGCTTATTCTAATATACTACAATCAATTAACACAAATGTACATTTTGCTCATGTATTAAATTTAGTCATTGGAGAAATGCAGAGAATTCTTCATCAATATCTAGAATTACAATGAACCACCATACTCATTAAGAGATCACGATGACCTTAAGGAGAAATGTAAAAGTTGTGAATACAAAATATATAGAGAGTATAGAGTTACAGCACTTAGGGTGCTTGACGATGTGCTTGCAAAAGAGCCATAGTGTTTCAAAGAGCTACTTCGATGATCTAAAAAGGATAGAAAATGAAATTTTATCACTAGTACTAGAGGTTAATCCAAAGATAGTTGTTGATGTTGGTGTAGGTGAGTTCACACAAAACTTTATATTGAATACAATGAATTTCTTTATCGCTTTAGATATAGACTATGGTAAACTGATAAAATTTTCTAAAGAGAGTAACTTAAACAAGGCAAGATTGTACAAGTTGGAATTCATTTGTGCTAATGCTCTATACTTCCCATTAAGACCTTCCTCAATTGATTTAGCATTGTTTCACTTTGTACTTCATGAAATTGACCGTTCTCCGCCTACTGTCTTTTTAGGTCTCCGTAGGTCGGTTCATCACGGTTTCCCCTAGCCCCCTTCCCGCCCGACCGAGGAGCGGGTATTGGGAACTAGGGGTCACCAATAAGCTTATATAGCATCCTAGGTATATAAGCTTATTGGGTATATCCCTATGAAAAAAGTTAAATATATTACGTTGAGACTTCCATTCCATATTACTGGCGTGTATGCTAGACTTGTTTATTGGACAGCATGGCTCTGTAAACTATGTGCTCATAGATTGCTCTACCATGTTAAACAGAACCCATTATTAGCAGACTTATCCCAATACGACTTCATTAAGTTAGGGAGGAAGCTGTGCTATGATATAATTCCAAATCGTAGGTATGTGGATGGTATATCAACTATTATCCATGCTAGTCTACAGAGTGCCAAAGTACTGGGTGTAGACGTTGCTAAGCTAGAACTAAAACCTTGGCTCCTCTTCCAGTCGGAAGCAGAGCCTTGGGCAAAAGGAAACCTAAACATACAGTTTACCAGCTATAACACAGTAAGAGTACTAGTATTCGAAAAAGACAAGTCAACCAGAAAGATTACTATAAAACCAGTCATACCTAAAGGCTATGCTAGACTAATTCGAACACTAGTAGATAAAGCTCTCAGAAAGCAAATTGGTTATCCAACTAGAATCTATATCACAGACTATGGAGACAAACTAGAGCACCTCTATGGAGAAATACAGGTCATGGTGAAATATGACTTCTACCTAGAGGTTATGAAGAGGTATGAGAAACCGTTAGGAAATAATATAGCTGGTGTTGATGTTAATGTTGATAGGCTCAACCTTGTAGTTATTAATAGAAATGGAGATATAGTCTGGAGATATACAGCTAGATTTCCACAGGCATCATCTAGAGGATATCCAAGGAAGAGTGCATGGAGCGTTATAGGTGAAGCAATACACAGTAATCTCAATAATGCCTATTCTCACGGAGCATCAGTTATAGCGGTAGAGAATCCAAAGATAATAGGCTACTTAAGATACTATTGGATAAAGAATGGCAATAGAAAGTCAGAAAACTATAACTACAAAGTAACTATCTTCAGGAGCTCAATTATAGAGAGGATAATATGGAAAGCACCACTCTATGGACTACAGGTAGTAACAATTAATCCCAGGGGAACTACACATTCAGAAGACCATGAATACGTTATGAGAAGGTATGGCTTAGATAAGCACACAGCATCTGCATACCTCATAGCACTTAGGGCAAGGAGAAACCTACAAAGACCTTAAAAGACCTACAAACAAGAAACAGTTGCAAACCCTAGAATTCATCTCGAGGTTCTTGCTGACATCAAGAAGATTTCTAGATATATTCTAATTGTTGAACCAATACCTAATGGCGCAGAACTATATCAGAAATTATGCTCCATATGGCGTAATGCTATGAAATCTATTGGTAGATTTGAGGAGTATAAACAACCAGAGTATTGGTTACAATTGTTAGATCAGCTAAACATCTATGTTGTTAAGAAGAAGATTATTAGTTGGAAAGTGACAGTACCTTATAAAGTACTTGAAACAATGATAATATCATGGATTAAGGAATGGAGACAAAAAGGCGTACCAGAGAAATTTACTGATCAACTAAAGAAGCTTCTCAAAGAGGCTAAGGTAAAGGAATTTAAATGGTCAGATATATTCACAGTCTTAGCATCATCAAATAGTTCTAAGCATCTATAACTACTAAAAGAGAACTCTAATCACAAATACATCATTTAGCATACTTACTACATAATGAATTTATCTGAAGGAGTTAAGCCAAGATACTTGCTCATAAGTTAATGTTTAATATTAAAACTCGGTATAGGATAGAGTATTCAACATTTTTCTAAAACACTGAAAATAATATACTAAATTAGCCTACACTAATTAGAACTACATCAGAACTTATACGAGTTTATTTAGTGGGCCCAGGAATTTGAACTCCGAACCACAGGAGCTCCAGCAATATAACGGAGGCTATGTAGTTGTGATATAGCTGAGATATAATAGGAAGCAAATACAAATTCATAGCTGAATTTAAATAATCCATTACCTCATAGACGATATAACAGTATAAGACTTGGGTTCTGTATATAAAGCAGGCCTTAGTGGTAAGCTATATTTGCCTTAGGATTCTCATTATATTATGGGTATGTATGTGCCAGTAGAGTTTCATATTAAATATGACAAGATTGCGGATGCTCTCTATATACGATTGAGAGATGGAAGAATTGTAGAGTCTGATGAAGT
>QMRG01000184.1 GCA_003649235.1 Thermoprotei archaeon
CAGCAATATATTCTTCATCTTCTCCAATTCTATGCCTAAGCCTCTAAGCGTTTTAAGCAAAAACTCCACCATTTCAACTCTAGGCTCTACTCCTTCAGGAGGATTAGAGAATAAGTATATTACGTCATGTCTCTCTGCCTCATCCAGACTTAATCCTAGATTCTCCTCTAGCAGAAGATCCATATACTCCCTATAAACTGATTCGGTAGAGGATAAGAAGCGTTCAGCGGCTTCTTTTAGTTTTTCTATATTAACCTGGTTTATAAACTCGCAGAATTCTATATAGTTTTTAAACTTTAACTCCTCGACTAGTCTATAGATCTTCCCAAGTCTACGGATTAACAAGGGATTAAGGAATTCATCTATTACAGTACATATTTCTCTATACGCTTTAGACCTTCTCTCCCTTCTAGGTTCTCGCCTAACATATGCCAGCGCGATTCTAAGCGAATATTTCTCAGAGCCTACATGTATTCTCTCTTCGACTTCTCTCTCGGAAAGCTCATCGTTAATCTTAGCAATCGATTTATAGATGTAATTAAAGGCTAAGAAGCTGTAAACCCTTCTAATTCTTTCCTCTCGAGAAGATTCGAATAAGTCATGAATCTTCTCGACTAGCTCTTTTCTATTTAAATCACTATATTTCTCATATATTCCAGCAGTTTCAAGTCTATCTTTTAACCCGGAAAAGGCTAGATAATACTCGAGCTCCAGCTCGGCTAGAAAATCATCTATCCTCTTTTCAAGTAGGTCTATATCGATCATGAGTATTTTAAAACTCTAAAATCTAAAAAAATCTACTGTTTCATTCTCTCTATCCTTCTTAAAATTTCATTCTCAATGGCTTTAATTAGGAGCCGCCTATACCTCTTCTCCACTACGTCACTAGGCAGCTTCCCTAGTTTGGATGCAGGGACTGTAGGCCTCTCGGAGAATTTAAATACTTGTACGAAGTCAAATTTCACTTCATCTAGCAGTTTCAGAGTTTCTTTAAAATCTTCCTCTGTTTCAGCAGGGAAACCAACCATTACTTGTGTCCAGAGGAGAGTTTCAGGAGTTAAGGATTTAACGGTTGTAATACACTCTTTGAAATCTTCGACCGTATATCTACGGGCCATGAGCTTCAGTAATCTATTACTGCCTGATTGAACAGATGAGCCTAAGATGCCGACTTTTCCAGATTTAAAAGTTTCTTTTAACCCGTCGAACATTTCCTTTAGATGATATGGGTTTACGTTGCCGAGGATCAGTTTATAATCTCCTTCTATAGCTATTATCTCCCTTAATAGATCGTCCAATCTGTAGCCTCTATCTCTACCATAGGCTCCGAGATCTGTAGCTACAAAATTAAAAACTTTATAACCTTTCTCCAATCCTTCTTTAAATTCTTTGACTATACGTTCTTTAGGTCTACTTCTTATCATTCCACAGGATCGCTTATCACTGCAGAACGTACAATTACCGAGACATCCTCTAGACGTCATAATATAGTATATTTTCTCGCCGACTATAGGGGCAAATTTAGACCTTAGCCTATAGTTTAACCATTCTAAAAAAGATGTTAAATCTCTAACCTTCCTCCTTCCTCCACGCCTAGGGTCTACAGGGAAGAGATGGTTTACGGTTACGTCCTCGTATTTTATTTTAGCATTTATGAATTTTTCCATGATATGTACGTTGCTCCTTCCAAAGCTTATTCCTTTATGTACTTTACGGAGGGTAAGAGGGTCTATATGAGGCAAACACCCCCAAACTATAAAATCGGCATCTTCTCTAGATTTAGATTTTATATCTTTTATTATCTCGACCGATAGCTGGGCATCCTCCTGGGTAAGTCCACAGGCGTAGACGAGTACGACGTCTGCTTCTGAGGGATTTTTGACTATAGAGATGCCGTTAAGCTTTAAGAATTTCTCGAGTTGAGCTGTTTCCATTCTTGCCTCTATACAACCATTGCAGTGAAGATAGGCTTTTTTCCAATTATACACGATACCATACTCCGATTTAATAAGCTAAATAGCAAAGTCTCCCAGTTAAATCTTTCGGTTTTAATAAAATAGACTTATATTTTAGGAGAAAAGAGTATCGCTGTATTAATAAATTTGTTAGGATCAAAATGAATAGTGCTAGAGCTATTAATTTTATTAAAAGACTAGTAGTTTTCCCATAGGGTTTAGGCAGATCTACGAGAAGAATACTACCTGTATCTCTGATTAATCTTCCAGGTGGAAGTTTTAGAGCAGCTGATGTAAATATAAGATCTCCAGCGCTACTAGCCTGGTTCATGATGAATGCTAGTTTAAAAACTTCTTTGAAAAATCCCTGGTTAGCCAGTAGTAGCAGGGCAGGTTGGAGGAGAAGAATAGGGGATAAAGCAACTAGTACATAAATGTTCTTTGATATTGGTCCTTTTATATCGATGTATATTACTGGAAGGAAGCCGAGTTTTGCAATACCCATCTTAAGCTTATACCCGGTTAGAGCTAGAGGAATTAGATGAGCCAGTTCGTGAAATACAATACATATCGCTAGTGCGAGTAGAGGAGTATATTGATTATAAATTTTAAGTGCACCGTAGCCTAACGCCTCGAGTTCCAACAGCGAGAGTATGAAAAGTATAAAGGATAGCGAAATTATATCCCATACATATTCAGCGAGATTCATTACAAATATAATAGGCGATGAGTTTGATTTATTGTTTAAACTCCAAGCTATTAGTTATGCCTCAATATTTTAAATACTCTAATTCTGCCAGGTGTAAATTCTAGGTTTAGCCATGGAAGTTTTATAGCCTTTCTAGCCATATATTCTACTAAAGTATAAGGCTAGTTTTAGCCAAAAAACGATTAAAGTAGTTTACTACCAGACTTTGGCTCCAGTAGGCACTTCTTCAGGAAGTATTATTGGATAAACCTTACCTTCGCTTTCAGCTACTAAAAGCATACCTTGGCTTTCAACTCCCATAACTTTTTTAGGTTTAAGATTTATAACGA
>QMRG01000185.1 GCA_003649235.1 Thermoprotei archaeon
CTAAAAGACGAAACTGGAGAAATCTACTGCGCAGCCTATGAGCCTACGAAAAGCTTCAGAGAAATAGTGCTTCAACTGATCCCCGGAGATGAAGTAGTAGCCTACGGCGCCGTGAAGCTAAAGCCTCAAGGCTTAACCCTGAATCTAGAAAAAATCGGGGTTAAAAAGCTTGCCAAGAAGATCATCGTGAGACCTCCTATTTGCCCAACTTGCGGGAAGCGCATGAAGAGCCTTGGAGCTGGGAAAGGGTATAGATGTAGAAAATGCGGGTTGAAAATGGGGGTAGAAGCTGCTGAGCGAGTGGAGATCCCACGCTCTCTTAAGCCAGGCTTCTACGAAGTGCCGCCCTCAGCTCGAAGGCATTTAACGAAGCCTCTAGAACTAGCTCTCTAAGACTCTGAAATCACCAGCATGGTCAAGGTGCTTCTAACCTTATCCAGTCTCCGTGTGAGGGCGCCCCAGAAAGTCTAGGGCGCTATCCTCCAGGAGATTACCTCCTTCAGCTCATCCATGGTTGCTCCTTCAACCCTCGCAACTATATCGTATACGCCGTAGACAGCATAAGCCTCCTTTACATTCGGTATCTTCTTCAACTCCTTTAGAATCTCCTCTTCACAGCCTATCTCCGTATTTATTAAGACAAATGCTACTGGGGACATGCTTAATAATTGTGATAAAACGAGGCTATAAACTTTCAATCAAACTCCGCTCGAAGGAAGGTAGGAACAAAATCGTCTATCTTATCCAAATTTAGAGCCTCTTTGAACTCTTCCACAAACTCGCTCCACGAATTCCCTACAAACCGGTTTTCCGAGGAAGTGATTTGTTTCAGAACCATAGGGTTAGTCTCAGTCCCTCATCGTTCATGTCTGCCTCGAAGTCTAATGGGAATTCCTCTCCATCTGCATAGGTCATCGCCCCCTAAACCCGTCTCGCTAACTCTTCTAGTGATATGACTCAAGCAATCCATAGAGAACTTGGTTGGTCTTCTCAGAAGTATCTTGGCCTTAAGATTAAAGTGACAGCCCTCTATAGCCTCGACCTTCTCAGTCTTAATGCCTCACAACTCTTCCCAAATCTAACCACCACCATCGCCTATCTCCCCCCTCTTCAAACTCTACCTCCTTGACTGATTGTCTGATTCTCACTAGCCCAGCCTTACCCATGTCTGGAATATCTCCCTAGAATTGTATGCTTCATATCCCTAGCCTTACTATTCTCCTCGGTTAAGTCTCCTTTTGGAAAACTTCGGAATGGAGATCGAGCTTAGTAGACGGTTCATGTAATATAATGATAGTCAACCTTGGTAGGAGGTGACCCTAAAAATATTAAGAATGAATAAGAATGAATAAAGGTTGTGGAACCTTATTCTTCATTCTTCCCCGAACTTGTTCTTCACGAGGGTTACTAGCGCCTTCAAGGCGTCTTCCGCATCATCTCCCTCTACAATTATCTCTATTTCATCTCCGCATTCGGCTCCCAGCGAGAGAACCGATAAAATACTCTTCGCATCGGCTTTTTTCCCTCCCTTTCTAACGAAGATTTTCGATCTAAACTTCTTCGCCGTTTGAACAAAAATTGAGGCGGGGCTAGCATGCAATCCACTTCTATTTGTAAGGACTAAAGTTGCTTCAATCCGTTTCAATTAATCACCCCTCTAGTGATCACTTGAACAAGGTCTCCGCTTAAAGATTGTTCTTGACGAAATGCTCAGTAGAGCATTATTTTGGCAAAAACTCAGGAGACTAGGATATCTTAATTGCCTAACCTCCATAAAATGCACATTGCGAGACCGATTTCTCCAAGGAACGCCTGGCTCCAAATAATGCATCTTCTTCCACTACTTAAAGGGCTTATTTGGACTAATTTTTAACGCCAGGCTTAAGAAATTCTCATTCAACTCTTATTTCTAAGGTACTAAAAATATTTATACTTTTGAGGTTTTTGATAATGACGAGCTATGTATTCTGAGGAGCTGGAAGCTAGAAAAAAATTAATAGCTGTAGCTCAGAAATGCCTCGAATATGAACTTACGGCTGGAACTTGGGGGAACTTGAGTGTTAGACTTGATAGAGAGAAGATTTTAATAACCCCGAGTGGTTTTGAGAAAAGTGCTTTAAAGCCAGAACATTTACTGGTAGTCAATTTAGACGGAGTTGTCCTAAGGGGTGAGCTTAAGCCAAGTGTTGAAACATGGCTACATACCGCAATTTACAAAGCTAGGGAAGACGTCAATGCGGTAATACATACCCATTCTCCCTACGCTACCTTGTTTGCCTCAATAAATGAACCTATACCTGTGATAACTGTAGATTTTGCGCTAGCTGTTGGGCATGAAGCTCCAGTGACAAAGTATGTTCCACCCGGATCTAAAGATCTGGCAGAAGAAGTTGTAAGAGTCCTTGGAAAAGATAAGTCAGTAGTATTAATCAGAAACCATGGGGCTGTAGCTGTTGGAAAAGATTTAGAAAATGCTTATCATGCAGCACTCTTGCTTGAGAAGGAAGCCGCAATATATTTCAGAACTAAGTTGTTAGGAAAAGTGGAGGAAGCCAAATTACCTCTTGAAGAAGTTGAGCGATTGCACTCAATTTTTGTTAAAGCATATGGGCAGAAGGGAGGGAAGATAACTCTAAAACTTGAATAAAGAAAAAAAGGTGTTTGTTATCGTCCATCAAAACTTAAAGGCCACTTTTAATTCTTTTCCAATTCTTATTCTTTCAAAGACTAATTCTAATTCCTCAAGTTTTGCTGTTCCAGTTATGAGTTTTCTTAAGGACAATTTTTTAGACAATATCATTCTAAAGGCTCTTATTGTATCTTGAGGGGTATAATGTTGCGATCCTCGAATAGTTAGTTCTCTGTAATGTATCGTGAAAGTGTCAAAGGAAACTTTGGTTCCGGAGGGGCATCCTCCAAAAAGAAGGATTGTACCGCCTTTCCTCGCTAAGCTTAAGGTTTGCTCCCAAGTTTCAGGTTTTCCAAC
>QMRG01000186.1 GCA_003649235.1 Thermoprotei archaeon
GGGAAATACGTAAAACCTTCCACATTGACGACTTCTATAGCTTATCTTCCCTATCTTCCCGTTGGAGAAGCGGCTTCTATAATCTTCCTAGTAGATATAAGCGAGACAGCACCTCCAGGAAACCACGAAGTAGTGATTAAAGCTGATGAACGAGAGATAATCTTCAGACTTACAGTTTTTGGAAAAGCAGTGCTAAAAGTGTCTAATGTAACGAAGCTCTACACTTATCCAGGCGAGAGAGGCTATAGAATAATTCTAAACGTGAAGAATTTATCAAACTACACTGTCGAAGATGTACGTGTAGACTTATATTCGCCTTTTATAACAGGAACTACGAGTGCTAGGATAGGAGAAATGTTGCCGGGGGAGGAAAGACTGGTAGTTTTCGAAGTAGACGTAGATGAATTAACTCCTATTGGCGTTTTACCAGTCGATACGAGAATTTCATGGAATCAAGAAGGGAGAATGCTTAGCGAAAGCTCAAAGCTCTACATAAACATTTACAAGAAAAAGATACCATTCCTCTTTTACGCGGCGATCTTCACGGTTATAATAGGTGCAGTATTGCTTTTAGCTAGAAAAACAACGCTAATATCTATGTTAAAAGAAAGAATACGAAGTAAAGCTTAGTCTTCTCTTTTAACTAGAGCTATCAAGATTCCTAGCAATGCAATTCCAGAGGCTACAGTTACTATAAAAGCTCCGAAAAACAGAGATATAAAAGCTACAAGCAGTATTTTCACAAGCCATTTTTCCGCGTTTTCTCTAGACAGTTTAGATCCAACTGAATACAGTTTAAAACCGTAAATGCCTACTATAAGACTAATTATCGCCAAAAAAGCCAACGATATCAAAGTAAGTATATAAGCCAATCCCGCAAGCTCATATAAGATCTTATAATTCTCCAGTAAGGGTAGCGCTATGTCAGCTAGGTATTTTATCACAAATATTCCCAAAAATACTTTACTAGTTCTACTATAGCGAAGAATGCTACTATAGATCCTCCAAACTCCACTAAAATCTTTTCTAATCTTAATTCCATCAAGTATTATAGACATGACTAGTTATAAAACCTTCACGGTCTTAGCTCTAGAACGCTATAGTTCGTGTTCCCCACAAATAGTACAATTATTGCAAACATAAGTATCAGTGCGAAGATTACTAGGGAGTATTCTAGGATTGATAGCATATATCTTAAAGAGGACATGCTATCAACCAGGGCCTGTACAAAATTAAATCTATAGAGATATAAAAATTTATCTAATAAAATAGTGGATTCATCTAAAAATATTTTTATAATGATACAAAAATTTAATATATTAAATTTTAAAAAAGACAAAATTAATTTATTTTTACAGTTAGAATAGTATCGCTGTACTCTTACTGTCTGTTTTACTTCTTTCGAGAATTTTGTGCTATAACTTATTTTATTTCGTTACCACGGATAAAATAAAATATAAATAGGTGATATTTCGTGAAATAGAACAAAAAGAAACGGCGATTAACTTGTGGCATGGAAGAGGAATGGGTTATGGGAGAGGATGGGGCGGAGGGTGGAGTTTTGTACAGATGCCCCAGGTTCCCCCACCTCCTTCAGGAGCTTTAAGAGTTGCAGCACCAGTAGATATAAATGCGGGATTAGATTCTCCTATCTCACCACGTACCGGAAGAGCTCCCTATATAGCCTTAGTGGATGTTCTCAGGGGTAGAATAGCCAATATAAATGTCATAGCTAATGCAGCAGCTTCTGCTCCTAGAGGAGCTGGCATGCAACTTGGACAGTGGCTTATCACAAGCGGCGTGAGAGTAGTCCTAGCTTCACTATTAGGCCCTAATTTAGAAATGGTTTTAAGACAAGCTGGCGTAAGAGTTGAAATAATCCCAGCAGGCATTAAGCTTCGAGACGCTCTAGTTAAACTGGGGATCGTAAGTGAGCTTTGAAGTAGTTATTGCTAGCGGTAAAGGAGGTACAGGTAAGACTTTTATCTCATCAAATCTTTCCTATTTTTTATACACGATAGGTGTCGAAGCAATAGCTGTAGATGCTGATGTGGAGGCTCCTGATTTACTCTTAGCTTTAGGCGGAGTTAAAGAGGTATTATGGAGGGAGGAGTTTAAAGGACAGACTATAGAAATAAATTACGATACCTGTGTCAAATGTGGAGCCTGTATTAAAGCCTGTAGATTTAATGCGTTAAAAATGGAGGATATAGGACCCGTAGTCGACTATGCTTTATGCGAAGGTTTTGGAACATGCATGTTGGTTTGCCCTACAGCTTCTATATCATTCAAACCAGTAAAACGAGGAGAGCTTTATGCAGCTAAGTCGAAGAGCGAAGTATTAGTCGTGACCGGAGATCTAGATGTAGGCGAGAAAAATAGTGGGCTACTAGTCTACAACCTCAAGAAAAGAGCTAGAGAGTATAATGCTGAAGTTCTAGTCGTGGATGCAGCTCCTGGAATAGGATGTCCAGTCATATCTAGCCTAGCCGGGGCGAATTTGCTAATAGTCGTAGTCGAGCCTTCTCCCCAATCTGTTAAGGGAGCTTCTAGGTTATTAAAGCTAGCCGAGAAATTGAAAATCGAAAGCTTAGCCGTGTTAAATAAGTACGATCTCAACCCAAGCTTTGCAGAGAAGATCGAGCAAAATCTAAAATGCGAAATTGTAGGAGAGATAGGATATGATGAGAAAGTTGTCGAATCATATACTTCTATGACGCCTCTACTCAAAATGTATCCTAAGGCTAGAATTTCAAAAAATCTGGTTGGGATTTTTAGAAAAATAAGAGAGAGGTTGAGTATTTGAAAATTATAGCGGTAGGTGGGGGTAAGGGAGGGACTGGGAAGACGGTTTTAGCAGTTAACCTAGCTTATGGCTTAGCTGAGAAAGGTCGTAGAGTCCTGCTAGTAGACCTAGACGTAGATAATCCTTGTACATATACTTTCCTAGATATTAAACTAAGAATGATTA
>QMRG01000187.1 GCA_003649235.1 Thermoprotei archaeon
AAACATGGGGATTGAAAGCTTTCTTAATGTTGTCAAGCATAGTTTGGGGTGGTCTCCCTTGCAAAAAGAGTCCCCAAACATGGGGATTGAAAGGTAATAACTTCTGGCACATTAAAAAACGGAAAAAGGCGGCTTGCAAAAAGAGTCCCCAAACATGGGGATTGAAAGTCGGGTCGCTGATCTTCTCGATCTCGTCCACTATCAAGAACTTGCAAAAAGAGTCCCCAAACATGGGGATTGAAAGGTCCTCTCAAAATGCCTCAACTGTCTTTCCAAATCACTTGCAAAAAGAGTCCCCAAACATGGGGATTGAAAGTTATATCGAAGGACTCTCTTTCCGACGGGTTCCGTGCGCTTGCAAAAAGAGTCCCCAAACATGGGGATTGAAAGTTGGCATGCGGTGAACTTCATCGAGAGCAGAATAGATACTTGCAAAAAGAGTCCCCAAACATGGGGATTGAAAGTGTATTCTGGTATCGCTGGTCGCCTCTTTTCTATCCAGCTTGCAAAAAGAGTCCCCAAACATGGGGATTGAAAGTCCTGACCTTGGAGAACGACTCAACCCCGAGGGAGGCGTACTTGCAAAAAGAGTCCCCAAACATGGGGATTGAAAGTTTAGGCAACATAAGTAGTGACGCCATAGTTACTTACACTTGCAAAAAGAGTCCCCAAACATGGGGATTGAAAGCAGAGGAAAGAGGGTTCATTTCACCACAACCGAGCTTGCAAAAAGAGTCCCCAAACATGGGGATTGAAAGTTCCGGAACCTCCATGGCTACACCGATGGCAGCGGGGGTCTTGCAAAAAGAGTCCCCAAACATGGGGATTGAAAGGCTATTTCCTTAGGCGACTTCCCCTTGGGCATGGGCTCCTTGCAAAAAGAGTCCCCAAACATGGGGATTGAAAGTGCTAATCACCTGCCTTCATGAGGGCTAGCGCTATTCTGCTTGCAAAAAGAGTCCCCAAACATGGGGATTGAAAGATACCCGTATCCATACCCGTATGACACTTCACCACCTCCTTGCAAAAAGAGTCCCCAAACATGGGGATTGAAAGCCCTCTCGGCGAACTCGAAGTCGTACTCCTCATCTATCTCTTGCAAAAAGAGTCCCCAAACATGGGGATTGAAAGGTGGATGTCCACCCACGCCTGGGCCATGGAGACCACCTCTTGCAAAAAGAGTCCCCAAACATGGGGATTGAAAGGATGAGCTTGCCCGCAAGCCCTATGAGCTTCAGGTACCTTGCAAAAAGAGTCCCCAAACATGGGGATTGAAAGTCGCCGGCTCCGGAACCCTCGACGACCCGGTCAGGCCGAAGTACCACTTGCAAAAAGAGTCCCCAAACATGGGGATTGAAAGGAAACCATTAATCAAATACCACTCGGCAACCCCCCAAACAGCTTGCAAAAAGAGTCCCCAAACATGGGGATTGAAAGATACGAAGACCCACACCACACCGTAGCCTTCAAAAACTTGCAAAAAGAGTCCCCAAACATGGGGATTGAAAGACAACCCTGATTTTGAGTTTCCAAGATATATTGAAGTCTTGCAAAAAGAGTCCCCAAACATGGGGATTGAAAGTTTGCATGCTCACTTCTTCTTTCCCTCCTTTCTCTTTTTGACTTGCAAAAAGAGTCCCCAAACATGGGGATTGAAAGTATTTTTGTAAAACTGATAATCCCCAACTTCCTCTACCTTGCAAAAAGAGTCCCCAAACATGGGGATTGAAAGTAGAACGTGTCTGACACCCTCAGGATGATGCTCTTCCCGCTTGCAAAAAGAGTCCCCAAACATGGGGATTGAAAGAGAAAGCTGCACCGCGAAGCACTCTCTATCGCCGAGGAGCTTGCAAAAAGAGTCCCCAAACATGGGGATTGAAAGTACATTGAAGCGTACCTGAGGACGCTGAGAGATGACGACTTGCAAAAAGAGTCCCCAAACATGGGGATTGAAAGTTCCGTCCGCCTTCAGCTTGAAGGTGAAGGCTACGGTCTTGCAAAAAGAGTCCCCAAACATGGGGATTGAAAGCGACTTGAGGAGGTTGAGGAAGTTTGCCGAGCGGGAGCTTGCAAAAAGAGTCCCCAAACATGGGGATTGAAAGGTATCTTCCATGCGACGTGGCTGGCGACCCCTATGAGCTTGCAAAAAGAGTCCCCAAACATGGGGATTGAAAGTCTGCGCAAAGGTGGACGAGGAGGTTTGGAGGAGGTTCTTGCAAAAAGAGTCCCCAAACATGGGGATTGAAAGGCAGAACCGTGTACTCCTTCGGAGCCGCCGTTTCGACTTGCAAAAAGAGTCCCCAAACATGGGGATTGAAAGCTCCTCAGGGGTTCTCTGGGTCACCGGGATGGGGAAGTAGCTTGCAAAAAGAGTCCCCAAACATGGGGATTGAAAGTCGCTTCTTCCTTGCTCTCAAAGTCCCGCTGGTACCACCTTGCAAAAAGAGTCCCCAAACATGGGGATTGAAAGTCGTGATAAGGCCGGTGACTCCTCCGCCGTCTCCGCCGTTTCTTGCAAAAAGAGTCCCCAAACATGGGGATTGAAAGAATGAGAAAGTGGTGCTGGGAGATAATAGAGGAGAAGCTTGCAAAAAGAGTCCCCAAACATGGGGATTGAAAGTAGAGCATGGATAAAGGCGTGTGCCTGGACGGTTGGGGCCTTGCAAAAAGAGTCCCCAAACATGGGGATTGAAAGTATAAGATGAGAGAAAGGCTTGTGAAGAGGAGGGTAATCTTGCAAAAAGAGTCCCCAAACATGGGGATTGAAAGGACGTGCCACTCAAGGTGCTTCTCGACCACGTCCTCAGCTTGCAAAAAGAGTCCCCAAACATGGGGATTGAAAGGTAATGTCGGGCTTGCTTCAGCGATGTCCCACAGGTCTACTTGCAAAAAGAGTCCCCAAACATGGGGATTGAAAGAATAGCTTCTGGAGGAGCGATAACTTTCTATGATGTAATCTTGCAAAAAGAGT
>QMRG01000188.1 GCA_003649235.1 Thermoprotei archaeon
ATCTCGGAGGAGAGAGATACTGCACCATACAAGAAATTTAGTTAAACAAGGCAAAAAAATCGAGAATAAAATTTAGGCTTTACCTAAGAACCTGTATACCGTGGTTCCGCAGTGGGGACAGACGCCTTTAACAGCTTTTCTATTGTTTTTCAAAGTTACAACCTTAGCATCTTTTATAGTTACTTTCTTTCGGCATTTTACGCAGAAGCCTTCATAAGTTTCCACTTTATTCACCTCCGAATACTTCATACTACTATGTAATATAAAAACATTGCGCATGAAACTTTCTTCATAATATTACCTAAAAAATAGAACTTTTCGCTTATAAGCTTCGGAACAATGATACATTTTTTCTAACTTTTAAAACTCTTCGTAAACTTAAACACAGTTAATGTCTCCCAAGGGGTTCTTTTCTCCTTTATCTTGGCAAACATCCACTGTCCTCTTTTAATTTCTGAGAATAACCAGTCTATACGTCCTAAAGTTGAATAGGCAATTAAAATCATTCCAGTATCCCTTAATACACGGCGAGCATCTGTAAAAAACTTTCTAATCATATCGAGGCTTCCAAATAGTGCTTTTTCTAAATTATTCTTGGGTTTTCCTTCTAAATATGGAGGATTGAAGATTATGATCGAAAATGCTCTATTTCTAAAGGCAGAAGTTAGGTCGCATACAACAACGTCACAGAAGACCCATAGCGAGTTTCTCTTTAAGTTTTTCAATGCACAACGAGCAGCGTATATGCTTATGTCACTAGCTATCGTGAAACATGCTCTTTCCGCTACCATAAGAGCTAAAAACCCGCTGCCTGTTCCTAAATCCAAAACTAAGTCGCTGGACTTTACATGGACAATTGCGGCATTGGCTAAAAGTTCTGAAGAGAATGTATAGAAAGGACTGAATACTTCTTTACAAACTTCTATTTTTAAATTATCCACCTTGAAAATTTTGCCGGATAGTATGAAATGAAGGATCTTTAATAACAACACTGTAATTTGAACCTTTACTTTTTTGACGATATATAAGCTTTTCACAAAATATCCTTTTAAAAATCTTCTTTATAATTTTTCTTAACAGAATTAAAAAGGTTTATTAATCTGGAAGATGTGTTAAGAAGGGATGGTTTCGATAAGAAAAGGCGTTATATTGTTTATGTTAATATTATTACTAGCTACTTTCTTGAGTGAAGCCGCACCTTATCAAGGGAAGGTTAACGTAAGGGGAAAACTTGTTGACAAGAAAGGAAATCCTATACCTAATGCCACTATAGAAGTATACCGTGGAGATACTTTAATTCTGAGGATAAAGACAAAGGCTAACGGAGATTTTAGTTTCTATGTCGAGCGAGAAATTATACTTATCAAGATCTTAGCTAGAGGTTATGAGCTTAAAGAAATTAGGATTGATCTATCTCTATCCAAGGCAGTTACATATAGACTTGAAGACATAAAGCTCGATTATGGACTTAAAGTTACTCCTAGTGGGAATAAATTTAAGACCAAACAAGGGGAAATTCTTAATATTCCAGTAAAGATAGTCAATAATGGTTATGAAGAAGAAACCTGTCTCGTGGAATTCGAGACTCCTGAAGGATGGAGGGCAGAATTAACGACTAATGAAGGATTGCGTGTAGAAGGCTTTTCTATACTTCCTGGAGATACAAATTTTTACAATTTAGTAGTTTATGTTCCTAAAACCGCTAAAGGTCATTATAAGATAAAATTGATTCTTTTAGGGATATTTACGCATGAGATCCCTATTGATATAAGCGTTGAAGAGAAAGACTGGAAGCTTATAGAGGCAGAGTATATCGATGCTATAGCTCTAAAAGCTAGTGAGGTAATTTTCAACTTTAAAGTAATTAACAACCTCGGAGAAAGCGCTATACTAAAACTTCTAGCAGAGGCTCCTGAAGGTTGGCGTGTTGAGATTAGAGACAAAGATTATAGACCCTTCTCTGTAGTTTTCTTAGAACCTGGACAGTCTATAGAAGCTATTCTTAGGATAAAAATTCCTTCCGAGGCAAGCTATGGAAAAGAAATCGTAACTCTTAAAGTGTGTGGTTTAGGAGTGTGTTCCGCTATCAACTTTACGATAAATATTGTAGAAGGGTACGATGATATCCAAGTATCAGTAGCGACTCCTTTTGCCAGCGCATATGCTGGCAGTACTGCTAAGTTTAAAGTTAAAATTAGAAATGAAGGGTTATCTGGTACAGTAGTTTCATTCGAATTACAGGGACTGCCTGAGACGTATATGTATACAATAAGGGATAAAAACGGCAATATAATAGGGCAAATATACTTAGAAAGCGGTGAAGAAGAAGAGATAGAACTAAGTATTCCAGTCCCTATAGGCGCAGAACCCGGCTTTATACGTTTCACTTTAACTGCTAAAGGTGAAACGAGCGAGGCTAAGAGCGAACTGGGGATAAATGTTCTAGGAAAATACGAGCTGAAGATATTGACCGAGAATTTCTACATAGAAGCTACTGCTGGGTCTAAGGAGAAATTCTACTTAAATGTCAAGAATACAGGCTATAATGCAATAAGCAATATTAAAGTATCTATTATTAGCGTACCTAGAAATATAGAAGTCGGGATTGATCCTAAAGAAATTCCAGTCTTAATGCCAGGTGAAACCGGGCGTTTTGTACTGACTATAAGTGTAAGCCCGGAGGCTACAGCTGGCGATTACTTTGTAGAATTTAGTGTTGAAGCAGAAGATATTTCAATCATTCGATTATTAAGAATAAGTGTTAGACAGCGAGGCGAAATCGCCTATATAGGGCTTATAATGATAGTTCTAGTCATAATTGTGCTGGCCTTCTTCTACAGAAGATACGGGCGGAGGTGATAGAAATTTATGCTATAGAGACGTATAAATTAACAAAAATTTATAAAAATAACATCATAGCTGTGGATAACGTCAACTTAAAAG
>QMRG01000189.1 GCA_003649235.1 Thermoprotei archaeon
AAATTTAATATAGATATTCGATGCTTAAACACTATGTCGACGACTCGGAGTATTTTTCATACTGTGGAACTCGTATTGCAGTATTATTAAATGCTAAAGGTGAAGATATGGACTATATACAAGGCATATCCCATGAATGTGTGGTTTGTAAGTTAAATGAAAAAAGTGAAAAGTTAGAGATGAAGCATAACGAACACAAATTTAGCACTTTGTATATTCTTATTTCTTCGACAACATTTTATGTTATAGGACTTGTTTTGAAATTTTTATTAGGAATTGAAGGAATAATTACTATTAGTCTCTTTGCGATATCCTATATTCTAGTAGGTTTTAAGATTATTAAGCTGGCCTTTAAAGGACTAATGGTCGGAGATATTTTTAATGAAAATTTTTTGTTAACCGTAGCGACTCTAGGCGCTTTTGCTATAATGGAGTATCCAGAAGCTGCCAGCGTTATGCTATTTTATAGAATTGGAGAGTATCTTCAAGATCTCGCACTTAATAGATCTCGAAAATCTATAAAATCGCTTTTAAAACTTAAAGCCGAATTCGCCAATCTCAAGAAAAATGGAGAAATTATAAAAGTAAAACCGGAAGAAGTAAAGATAGGAGAATTAATACTAGTTCGTCCTGGCGAGAGAATCCCACTAGATGGCGTGATTATCGATGGGCAATCCGTTGTAGATACCTCAGCGTTAACAGGAGAATCTATTCCAAGAGAAGTAAAACCAGGAGATCAAGTGCTATCGGGCATGATAAATCTTAGCGGATTACTTTTAGTTAAAGTGACAAAAGAGTTTAAAGAATCAACTGTAGCTAGAATTTTAAGATTAGTAGAAGAAGCTAGTGCGCGAAAAGCTAGAGTAGAGCAGTTTATTACAAGATTTGCACGTTATTACACTCCTGTAGTGGTTGGTTTAGCCGCTTTGATAGCTTTTTTACCACCACTTTTTACAGGCACGCTCCTAACCCTCTGGGTTTATAGAGCATTAGTGTTGCTAGTGATATCTTGCCCATGTGCACTCATCCTCTCCATACCATTAGGATATTTTGGAGGATTAGGGAAAAGCGCCAAAGAGGGAATATTAGTAAAAGGTTCAAATTTTCTCGATTTAATAGCAAGTCTAAAGATAGTCGCTATAGATAAGACAGGGACCCTTACAAAAGGAGTTTTTAAAGTTTCAGAAATAATTCCTGAAAACGAATTCAGCAGAGAAGAATTACTGTATTATGCAGCTTTAGCCGAGCTACATTCCAATCATCCCATAGCCCGAGCAATAAGAGAAGCTTATCCCGGTGAAATTGCCAAGGAATTGGTAAATGAGTACGTAGAAATTGCTGGCTACGGCGTAAAGGCGAAAATAAACAGCACTCTAATTTTGGTAGGTAATGACAGGTTACTACATAAAGAGAATATCAAGCATAGAGTATGCGATGTAGTAGGAGGCACGATCGTTCACGTAGTTGTGGACAATGTATATGCTGGTTATATAGTTATTTCTGACGAGATAAAAGAGGAAGCTACTCTTGCAATAAGAGAGCTTAAAAGGCTCGGAGTGGAGAAGCTACTTATGCTTACAGGTGATAGCAGACATGTGGCTAAAACTGTAGCAGAAAAACTGGGAATAACCGAGTATTATGCGGAACTCCTCCCAGAAGATAAAGTGAGACTTGTTGAGAAACTATGTTTAAAAAACAAAGGACAGGTAGCTTTTGTAGGGGACGGGGTTAACGATGCTCCTGTTATAGCTAGAGCTGATATCGGAATAGCTATGGGCGCTTTAGGGAGTGACGCGGCTATAGAGGTAGCTGATATAGTTATAATGGACGACGATTTATTGAAACTTCCTCGAATTATAAGAATAGCTAGGAAAACTCGTAGTATTATTTTTCAGAATATTATTTTAGCCTTAACTGTAAAAATGTTCTTTTTGAGTCTAGGCATTATAGGTGAGGCTACGATGTGGGAGGCTTTAATTGCAGATGTAGGCGTTGCATTAGTGACCGTATTAAACGCTATGAGAATTTTGAAGTAAATGGAAGCTAAACTATGCTTATTCCAAGTGCTGCCGAGGCCAGCTTTCCGATTAGAAATGTTATTCCTGCCGAACCTAGACCTGCAAGCATCATTTCGATAATTTTCTTCTTAACGTCTAGATTTGCCGAAACCGCTATTAGGAAACCCGTGATGCCGAGCGCTATTCCAGCGAGTATTAAAGATAATGGTAATGCAAAGTATAAAGGTAATCCTATTAAGTAGGGTACTAATGGTATAAATGCTCCAATGACGTAGAAAAGACCTGTATATATGCCAGCTTTAAACGGATTTCCGAGCATTTCTTCTTTAAGCCCATATTCTTCTTCAGCTACAATTTTCGTTAACAGAGCCTTGTCTTTCATAGAATCATCAGCTATAGCCTGGGCAACTTGAGCACTAAATCCCTTTTTTAGCATATACTTAGCTATTCTTTCTTTGAATAAATAGGATACATATAATGCAGCATTTCCGATTCTTCGAAGAGTCCCTTCATGAATTTGCCTCTGAGCTCGCGTACTGGCAAAAGAGCCTATTCCCATAGAGAGAGCTCCAGCAATGCCAACTATAAACCCTCCTAAAGCTACGTGGAATGGATTTCCATAGGCTCCAGCTAATCCACTTACCACTGATAATACTTCTACCAGACCGTCGTTCATACCTAGAACAGCTTCCCTGATGTGAGTGAGAAAATCCTCAAATCTCGATTCTTCTTCAACGAATTTCTGCTCGTGGACAAGCTCATCTTCAAGAATTTCCTTAATTTTAGTTTTTTCATTTTCATTCAGTTTTACATCTTTTAACATTCCAGCATAAAGTTCTATTGCCTCTTGCTCATCCATCTCTAGCAAGCGTAGCGTAAGGCCCATGCCTAAAATTCTAAAAAGCA
>QMRG01000190.1 GCA_003649235.1 Thermoprotei archaeon
ACTACCATTTCTCCCCTATCAACTTTCAAAGATACATTCTTTACAATCCAATCTTCACTTCCAGCATATCTTGCGTACACGTTTTCGAGTTCTACAGGTAGAGGCCCCAAGCTGCTATACCCCCGTAAAATACTATCGATAAGAAGAGGAATAACGTGTCAAGCTGGCTCCAGCTAGGAGTATCTACAAACGTTCTCTTCTTAGCGTAGCCAAAGCCTCTAGAGGCTAAAACCATGCTGAGATCCCATACGTCGCCCATCATCCTAGAAATTAAAGGTATTAGGATCGGCGCATACCTCCTTATCCGCTCGAAGATATTACCCCTATCCAAGGCTAATCCTCTTGCTTTCTGAACGTCAATTACGTCTCCAGCATTTTTAATTATCGATGGTAGCAAGCCGAGAGCGACTACGAAGGAAAAGGCAAGCTTATAGGGTACGCCCATCTTTTGGAGAGCCCAGATTACATGGCTAGGCTTGGTAGAGGCGAAGAAAACGACGAAGGCTATCACGGGATTCATTATCAAGAAAAATTTGCCTAGGGCCACTAATAGTCCGACATCCGTGATTGTAAGCCAACCCAGCTTAGCCAAGATGACGCCCGTGCCGGAGTACATGCCTAACCATATCAACAGAGTTACGAGGAGGAATATAGAAGCGTTGAATATCAATAGGAAAGCTATTTTCACTCCTATACCGGCTAAAGCTAAAGAAAGCACTACAGAGATGAACACGGGTAGGCTTTTCAAACCATTGAACTGCGTCGCCATAGAAGCCGCTAGTACCAGCAGCGTCCAAGCCAGTTTAGGCCTCGGGTCTAACCTATGGAATATTGTATCGCCTTCGCGGTATAAACCGGCCAGCATCCAATCGAACCCAAGAAAAAATAAAGTAGAAAATTAAAAAGCTTACTGAGAAGACATCCTCATCTTCCAGTAAAGCCCTCTAGCCTTTATCAACGGGAATAACGCCCTGCCCAGTATCGGCGAAAGCAACGCCGTAACTACGACGTTGTTGCTGAATATTATCGGGGCTATTATACCCCAGATTACGAAAATAGGCAGTCCGACAGCGGCCTGCATTATGTCAAGCCACCAGCATATATAGACTGCGCTCACTATAGCCTGCGCTAAGACTCCCCATAGGTAGAACTCGCCTATAGACCTGGTAGTCGTAAAGGTGTGGTCTCTCACGAATTTATAAGGCAGGTAGGCTATTAGGAAGTTGCCTATAAAGCCTCCCAACGATCCGACGCCAAAGAACCCACCTAGGATATCGGCTATAAGGTTTCCGAAAGCAACGCCTAGACATCCTGGGATTCCAAAGAACATTCCGAAGAGTGGGGCTAAGCTATTGGCGGGTCTAAGCCAGGTAAATCCGGGCACTAGGACTATTGGAGCTGTGGCGAAGAGTAGACCGCCATATACGGCCGCGGATAAAGCGATCAATGCGATGTCCACCACGCTCCAGTTCGCTATCCCAAATTTAGTCTTTTTTAACCCACTGGTCGTTATGGTATAGCCGAGGAGTTCGAGCACGAAGATTATAGTTCCGACTACCCAGACTATTCCACCGATTACTAACATGTAATCTCTAGCTCCTAGGAAGAAGGCGGATATCGGGAATGCTTCCCATGGATTTTCCGGGTTTACGGCTAATGCCTGAGCGAAAAGCCATATAACTCCTGCTACTGTTAGAAATGCTATAACCACTATTAACAAGTATAACGCCTTGCTCAAAGACTATCACCAAATTTTCTTTCTATTGACACTATTTCTACTTTTCTCATATCATACAAGGTTTTGGTAACTTTATGAAATCATTTATTGGATAAATAGGAAATAAAAATATAGGTGACAGCTATATGGAAAATCTCGGAGTTTAGCTTATATAAGTGGAATCTCTCTAACTATGCTATGGAATACACGACTTTAGGTAAGACAGGAGAAAAAATTTCTATCATCGGGCTAGGAACTTGACAGTTTAGCGAGGCTTGGGGCGTTAAAGACTATGAAACGGCAAAGAGGATAATAGAGAAAGCTGTGGAACTGGGTATAAACCTTATAGATACTGCAGCGGTCTACGGGAGAGGGTTTAGCGAAGGGTTCATAGGAAGAGCTCTCAAAGAACTAGGAGTTAGAGACGAAGTTTTCATAGCCACGAAGCTTCCCGGAGATTTCCTAAGCTATGGAGACGTCTTTAAGGGGACGGAGAAGTGTTTAAAGAGGCTTCAAGTTGACGTGATAGATTTAATGCAGGTACACTGGCCTCCGGCATGGCACAATTTCCCCACTTGTGAATATATAAGAGCTTTTGAAAACTCATAAACCTGGGCAAGATAAGGTATATAGGAGTTAGTAACTTCCCAGTAGAGCTTTTGGAATCCGCCAGGAACTGCCTCTCCAAGACGGATATAGTGAGCAATCAGATCAGGTATAACGTGATCGAGAGAGATGTAGAGAAAGAACTTATACCGTACACGGAGAAAAACGATATAACGATCCTCGCCTGGAGCCCTTTAGCTAAAGGAGCTATACGCCGTAAAACCTGCCAAAGTTCGAAGACGTGAGGCAGGCAGACCCCATCTTCTATCCTGAAAACTTCAAAGAGGTGCACAGAGTAGTGGAGGTTATAAAAGAGGTAGCGGAAAAATACGGTAAGACTCCGGCGCAGGTTTCTCTAAACTGGTTAATAACCTCAAGTAAAGTAGTAGTCCCAATACCAGGTGCTAAAAATCCGAGCCAGGCAACAGACAATGCCGCCGCGGCAGGTTTGAGGTTAAGCTACGAAGACTGGGCTAGAATTGAGAAAACAAGTAGAAGTATAAGAATAACGAGAGTTATTTGGTAAATTCGCTTTCTATTTTAAGAAATCTCAAAATAGTATTTCAATAA
>QMRG01000191.1 GCA_003649235.1 Thermoprotei archaeon
GTATAAGTTGGTTATTGAGAAGGCTCAGAAGATCGAACGTTTAATCTCTCAAATGAAATATAGGTTAGCAGAAGGAGGCGGAGAAGCATTCTATATTTTAGGCGTTGCTGATAATGGTGAGCCTCTTGGCTTAGATGAAAAAGAACTTGAAAAGAGTCTTAATATTCTCAGGAAAGTTGCCTCTAGTATTGGAGCCTCTATTCAAATTCTTAGAGAGACCCGTGGGCGTAAGGGGAAAATTGTAGAGATTCTAGTTAGACGTAGTCGTGAAGACTCACCTCCTGTTTACGTAGTAGTTACAACCTTGGGGAATGTAGACGCGGGTAAGAGCACTTTAGTAGGTGTATTATGCACGGGTAGTCTGGATGATGGAAACGGTCTTGCTATGAAAAAAGTGGCTAAATTTCTTCATGAGATAGAATCTGGGAGAACCTCCTCTATATCTACTCAATATTTAGGTTTTGATAAAGATGGTAAAGTGGTGAATTATCTACTTCCACATCCTCTAGATGAGGCAGAGATATATCTGCGTTCCGAGAAAATAATAGCTCTTGTAGATTTAGGAGGACATGAAAGATATTTGAGAACCACCTTACGTGGCGTTATGGCTCGAAGGCCTGATTATGCAATGCTTGTCGTGGCCGCTAATGCTGGTCTCTCCAAGATGGGGAGAGAACACCTTGGCGTATGTATAGTTCTTAGGATCCCTATATTTGTAGTAGTAACTAAGATAGATATGGTGCCTCGAGAAGTTTTGGAAACTACTATAGACGAAATATATCAGGTCCTAAAAATGCCTGGAGTAAGCAAATTACCGCTCATGATCGAAGATCTTGATGATATAGCTGTAGCTGTACATCATATGACAAGTGGACGTGTTACTCCCATATTTCTAGTTTCAAATGTCACAGGTGAGGGATTGAATCTTTTAAAAATATTTCTGAATTTTCTGCCTCCTCGAATGGATTGGCAAAGTCAGGCCAGCAAGCCCTTCCTAATGTATATTGAAGATATATTCAACGTGCGGGGCGTGGGGCCAGTTATTGGCGGGATAATTAGAGAAGGAAGTGTTGCCGTAGATGATATAGTTCAGCTGGGTCCCTTTAAAGATGGTAGTTGGAGACTCGTTAGAATTAGGTCTATACAAGTTAACCGTGTAAATGTCAATCGTGCTATTGCCGGACAAGACGCTACCCTAGCAGTATCTAATGTAAGATATGACGAACTTGAAAAAGGCATGGTAGTCTTAGACAGGAGCCTAGAAGCTAAGAGCATTAGAAGAATAAGGGCTAGAGTAACTATACTCAAGCATCCTACGACTATACGGCAAGGGTATCAGGCAGTACTTCATTTGGAATCTATAAGAAGTACTGTAACGTTTGAAAATATGGAGAAAGAGCCTATGCGAACTGGAGATACTGGTGATGTTGATTTAGTTTTTAATTATCATCCATGGTATCTTAAAGCTGGAGATATTTTTGTATTAAGAGAAGCCAGAACGCGAGCTATAGGAAGAGTTTTAGAAGTAGTTCGTTAAGAACCAATGTTGACGAAACATAATAGTTTATATACTCCTGTTCTATGAAAAAAGCGGCGGCGTATATGGCGAAGAACGTCATTACAATCATTATTATTGCTGTTTTGATAGCTGTCTCGATAAACTGCTATAACGCTTTAGCGCCAGGCTTGACTAATGTGGAAATTAGAAAACGTGTAACGCTTAAACAAGGATATGTAATTATTGACACTGATATTGAAGTTTTAAATGGTAGTCTAAACGTTCTTTCTTTTAAATTGCCGTTGGAATACAGAGAAAAGCTCATATATGTGAGAGCTACTGCTGGAGGAAGGGATCTTCCTGTAAAAACAACATGGAATGAGATCATAATCATTCTTCCTGAAGCAAGTCGTAACATTCGACTAACTGAAATTTATGAATTAAATATGGAATTTGAGGAAAACACTGTAAAACTGCAATTTCCATTGACTGTAATGCCTAGAGAAGCCATAGGAGATGCCTATATTGAGGTAAAAACACCTGTAAAAAGCTATCTTGTAGACTCTCCAACGTATCTAAACAAGACCGATGAAACAGCTGTAGCTAACTTAACTTTAGCTCCTCCAGGTAAGACGGATATAGCGACTTTAACTTTCTACCAAGCAGATTTGTTATGGTTTTCCATTGTACAGTTGAACCGTACCATAATAGTGGAAAAAAATGATGAAGTTGTATTTGTAGACGAATACCTCGTAGAAAACATGGTAGGCGGTAAACTTGACCATATTACCCTACAACTTCCTCTTAATGCTACTATAAAACGGCTAGAAGGTTCGGTAGGAGTTTATACCGGCAGAGGCGGCGACGGCGCATTTTATACTTGGACTGAAGAAAATAAGACAATGGCGTCAATAAGTTTAAGATCCGCTCTCTGGAGACGGGGAGAAAAAGAATATCTTAAAATTGTCTACTCATTACCTGTCAGGTTTGAAGAAGATGTTCTTCGAATTCCCGCTTATCACTCTTCCGGATTGCCTATAGAGAGTTACAAGATAATAATAAAAATTGCTGGTGATGGAAGACTTCTTGATTCAACGCCTAGTTTTGTAAGGTTCTTGAATGGATATAGGATAATAGGATTACAAGATAGAGGTCTTCTCCTCGACGATATTCTAACAGAAAATCCCTTTGTAACGCTCAGAGTGCACCTTAATCCCACTTTGAAAATTAAGCCGTATCTTATACTAGGTACCTTCTCCTTCATATTAGCACTAGTAGCTGCAGCTTTTGTACAAAAAATGAGAACTATAGAGACAGAAGTTAAGAAATTAGTAAAAATCGACGCCCCAAAAGAAACATTAAAGGAAATAAAAGAACTCTA
>QMRG01000192.1 GCA_003649235.1 Thermoprotei archaeon
TGATTAAAGGCATAATGGATAGAGTGCCTTACGTCATACTTAACGGACCCAGCGGAGAACGCCGTGCTCCAGATAACGTTAATCTAAGTTTTCTATACTGCGAAGGAGAGGCTCTCACAATAGAATTTAGTTTTAATGGAATATATGTTTCCAGCGGGAGTGCCTGTACTACTAGAGTTTTAGAACCAAGTCATGTTCTAGTAGCTATAGGTAGGAAGTATGAAGAGGCTCATGGAAGCGTGCTATTTAAAATAGATCCGGAACATACTATTGAAGATATAAAATATACATTAGAGGTAGTGCCTAAAGCGGTTGAGAGAATTAGAATGATAAGCTCCGCTAAACCGGGGGAGGTTTAAATGGCTAGCAGAATTCCTCTACCATATAGTCCTAAAGTTCTGGAACTTTTCAGAAACCCCAAAAATCTAGGCAAGATGGAAGACGCTACGGCATCAGCTACTGCTGGAAGCCTTGCATGCGGCGATATGATAGCTATATATCTCAAAATCAATGAAAACGACATAGTTGAAAAAGCCAGTTTTGAAAGTTATGGATGTGCAGCTAATATAGCAGCAGCTAGTGTTTTAACAGAAATGGTGAAAGGAAAGCCTCTAAAGGAGGTATGGAAAATCACGTGGAAACAGATTTCTGACGAGCTTGGAGGCCTGCCAGCTATAAAGTATCACTGTGGCATATTAGCCATAGGTGCTTTAAGGCGGGCTATAAGAGCATATTATAAAAAGAAAGGTCGAAGACCGGAGTGGCTACCAGAAAATCTTACAGCTGAAGAGAGACAAGCACTCGAAGAAGAGGAGCTTATAGAGAAGCTGGCTAAAATGCGAAAAATATTAAAAAATGAAGATTAATGTTTTTTGAAATGCTTTAAAACTATCTGTATCTCTCTAAGTACCCTTCTTATAATCGCTAAAGCTTCTCTATATTTGCCTTCTTCAACTTTATCTCTCGCAGTCTCTAATAGATTCTTCCATTCCACTATTTTATTTAATATAACCTCTTTCTTTTCTTCGCTCATATTGCTATTCCTGACACGCTCAGCGGCTCTATCTAAGAAATCTTCTATCCTATCAATAGCGGTTAATATCTTATCTTTTTTACTTTCTGAAAACTTTCTTGTAGCTTCCTTCAATAGATCAGCAGCTTCTTTCGTACTAGCCCAAGCTTCATGGCAATACTCGGCAGCTTTAATGAATTTCTTATCTTTAAGAGCTTCTACAGCTTTGTCTAAGTAAAATTTGGCTTCATTAAGTTTCAGCTCCGCCTCTGTAACATTTACCCCAAGCTTTTCCAATCTATCGGCTATTCTTTCAAGTCTAGCTATTACTCTCCTACACCTCTTGATAGATGCTACTAGTTTCCTCAGTTTCTCGTCGTAATCTAGTAAATCCCAAATTTCTTTGACTATGCCTTTATACTTCTCTCCAGCTTTTCTGAGAAGATCCTTTGCAGTTTCGATATCTCCTTCTTCTAGTGCTTCTTCAGCTTTTTCTAAAAGAGCTTTGGCGGCATTTAGTTCCTCTATCAGTCGTTTATAATCATCCTCTCCTATTTTATCTTTATTTTCTTCTAGCTTTCTTCTAAGTATCTCGTTAAGTTTCTTTAACCTATCTATAAGCTTCCGTAATGACGTTACTCGACTCTCTTCTTCAGTCTCTGCCGCTATGGCACTTGCGTAAGCTAGCGACCCCAGCAGTACAATCAATATTAATATCATAGCTATTGCCTTCATTCAATCACCTAACATAACAATATCCAAGGAAGTCCATAAGGGATTCTGCGGAAAAATTATTTCATTTAGTTCCGCTTATTTTCTACCATGCATAAGATAACCCTTCTAGTAGCGTTTATGCTACTTATCTTCTTCTGCCAGTTATCTTATACGCAGGAAATCAATAACATAAAATTCCTAGTATACGAAGACGGATGGGTTGAGGTTAATTTTCTGGTAAAAAATGAGGAACTTGGCATTCTTGATCTAAGCCTGTATGGAGATCCTGAAATCATAACAGTTACTGATGAAAGTGGAGAACCGCTAGACTATGATTTAGAAAGCACTACAGAAGGTTTATTGTTAACCGTTTATGCTTTTGAAGCTAAAGAAATCAATATAACCTATTTAACTCAAAGTCTTACCAGTAAAAGCGGTAGAATATGGGTCTTTCATGTAGATGTAAACTCTACGTTTACGATTTTCATGCCATCGAATTCCTTTATTTTCAAAATATCCGAACCTCCTCTTGAAGTTGTAGAGGATGAATATTTGATTCTAGTTATGCCTCCTGGAAGCCACGAAATAGAATACCTAGTTCTTCCTCAAAAAAGCGATGAGGGAAAAGAGGATTATTGGCCTTTATTAGTCATCCTCGCGTTATCCGCCGGGATAATAGCGATTGCTGGATATTTAGGATTGAAGAAAATAAGGCATAAAATAGCAATACAGCAATTATCTGAAATTGATAGAGAAATTATCAATTTCTTAAAAAAACGTGGAGGGAGAGCTTTTCAGCATGAGATAGGGAGAGAACTTGAAATACCCAAAACAACTCTCTGGCGGCATATTATAAGACTTTCCGAAAGAGGATTGATTGAGATTAGAAAAGAAGGAAAATATAACCTCATTATCTTGAAAATTTAAATTCTAACACATATATTTGAAATATCAAACCTTTAATAACATAAAATTTTAACATAATACTTAAAAATATTAACTTAATTGTTAAATAATTGAAATTATGAGTATACCTCTAATTGGGGAAAAGTTCTCGGAAATTGAAGTACAGACGACTCACGGCAAGATAAGGCTACCCGACCACTTTAGAGGGAAATGGTTCGTGCCTTTTAGCCATCCAGCTGATTTTACA
>QMRG01000193.1 GCA_003649235.1 Thermoprotei archaeon
GACGCTATACGGGTATCTTCTGAGATATATGTCTAGCATCCCGTCATGCTCGGTTACGGATGCTCCAGAAGGATAATCACTAGCTAAAGCCCATTTGTTCGTATCTAAGACGCCATCCTCGAAATCGTCGAAGAAGAGGAAAGTATCCTCCCCGCTTCCAGCATAGGTAGCATCCGGGTTGCCGTAATAGATGTAGATGATGGCCTTGTTTGGGTCTGCTGGGATGTTTGGAACCTTGACCCAAAATACAGCGTAATCGCCATCCACCTTCTCCTCCATCCAATACGCTAGTTCCGTAACGCCATCATCCGCAGTAAACCTAACGTCTCCGAAATCGGCTCTACAGTTACTGTTCAGATATACGTCTTCCCCGTTATCCGCCCCACTTCCATAATGAACTTTTACCCGTATTTGATAGTCGGTTACAGCACCAGCGGCAGAACCATTTATTTCATGTTTCTTGCGGTATTTCCAGCCAGAAAGCCATTGAGCCATAAGCACCCCAACTAATAGAAGTCTTACAGACTTATGAGACTCGTATCTTCCATGTTATTTGTAATGCGTCTCCTTCGTCCCAGTTTATGTTTAGGGCGGCGAACGTCTGCCTACAGAGCATGTTTCCGCCTGTTTCGGCGTCAAATACTCCCGCTTCTGTGATTGCTTCTGAGCCTGAGTAGCCTGAGAACGTTTTTATGAGTCTTGCAGTATCGTTTGTTACGTTTGTGGTTACCCGGTCTATCGTGTCGGCTAGTTCTCGATGGGTTTCTGATTCTAGGGCTGTATCGGATTCTGTTGGAGATGTTGTTCCGGTTCCTATCGCAATATACTTGAAGGGCGTGGTAACTACTCCGTTGATTAGTCCTGCGACTTGGGCTTTCCCCACGTTTACTATTATGTTTTTTAGATGTCTTCGGTCTTTTATTTTCCCGTTCTTGTCTATTACGACTAGCTCTAGTTCTCCCATGAGTTTTACTTCTTCTGTCCTAAGTTTCATGGCTTATGCCTCCCGTCGTATATTTGTTCAGCTCACTTATATTTTTTGTCGAGGGCGTGCTTATAAGCGGTCTGGCCTAAAGCTCCATATACCACATCACATACTGGTATGGGATTTGTCTTACTGATTCTAGGGCTGTGTCGAATTGGAGGGTTATTGCGGCGTCTCTGGATATTGGGGGTATGTCTATTGGGATTCCCTGCTCGTATTCGGGGGATACTTCTTCTCTTCTAACGTCTCTTCGGTCTATCGTCCTGTAGTTGATTCCATCTATCTTGATTTTCACCCGCACCTTGCATACGAGCCAGTTGGGGTCTTCATATATGTCCGAGAAGTCTAGGAATACCGCATACCTCCTCCGCTTCGTTCCGGTTAGAGGCGTGTTGAACATGGCTGAAATATCTATCTCATCTGTTCCGTAGGCTGGGCCGTCCCACGTTACTACTCCTTCCTCGTCGAAGTATAGCTCGGTTACCGCCTGCTTGACGGCTTCTGTTATGGTCATCTGAGAAGCCTCCTCCAGCACTTTATCGAGGTAGTCTGGGGTCAATCCTATTTGCCTCGCTATGCTATATAAGATTTTTCGCTCTCCCCCGTATAGCCAGTATTTCACCACTATCGCCCCTCCCTCTATGGCTAGAGTTTTGCCGGAATACCTCTCCCTTAGTCTCCATAGTTCTTCTACGAAGCTTCGGTATAGGAGCCGTTGGTTCGCAGGTATCCCGTTTTCGTCTAGGATTCTGGCTACGTATTCGTATAGCTGGTCTATGCTGGTATATGTCTGGGCGATTAGGCTTGAGGACAATTCGTGTAGGGCTTCTAGCCTTGGATGCCATAGGTCTGGACTCGTCTTGATTCTCCATTTCTTAGCTCTTTTGGAGGGCATCTCCCATCATCACTTCCTATGAGAAGGCTATTAAGTGTATCTTTGGCAGGGCGAAGGGTTTTAGTGTTAGTGTTGATAGCGTTATTGGCGTGGGAGCCATGTTCGATGTTCAGGTTTCCGAGAATTTGAGACTTGATGGCGAGGATTTCAAGGATGAGGGGCTGAGAGTTGGGATATTGGCTATGAGCGGGGTTGGGAAGTCTAATCTGGCGGCGTTGTTCGTGGAGGCGGCTCTTGATGCGGGATGGCAGGTCGTGATTATCGAGCCTATTAGCGAGTGGCATACCTTGAAGTCCATGTATCCGCAGGTCGTGGTGGCTGGGGGAGAGTTTAAGGATGTGGAGCTTACGCCAGACCCCGAGGCGGTTAAGCTTCTGGTGGATTTGCTTGAGTCTTCTAGGGCTAGCTTGGTTTTGAACGTCTCGGATATTGAGGATGAAGTCGAGCAGAAGAGGGTCGTGGCCAGCTTCTTATGGCACCTTTATCTCAGGTGGCAGAGGGTTAGGAGGCCTTTATTGCTCGTGTTGGAGGAGGCGGATGTTTGGGCTCCTCAGCAATGGACTAAGGAGGATAGGCCTTGCATGACTAGGGTTGCGTTGCTCGCTAAGCATGGCAGGAAGCTTGGAATCAACTTGATTCTGATTTCTCAGAGACCTAGCGATATTCATAAGAGCCCTTTGAGCCAATGTAACGTATTGTTCTTCGGTAAGTTCAAGTCGCCTCAAGACCTTTCCCCAAGACATGGGGTAATGTTTTTGGCCAAGAAGCTTGAGATACCGATTACTGAGGCTGAGATTTCATCGCTTGATAAGGGCGAGTTCTACGCATGGGTGAAGAGCCAAGTGGTTAAGATTAGGGCTTTCTGGAGGAAGACTCCTCATGGGGGTGAGACGCCGAGCTTCAAGCCTCTCCCCGTAGCCAAGGAGGTTGAGAAGCCTCTTAAGGAGGTTTCGGAGAGGCTTAGGGAGCTTGTGGCCAAGAGGAAAAGGGAGCTTAGC
>QMRG01000194.1 GCA_003649235.1 Thermoprotei archaeon
AACATTACAATTACAGTGTATATTACAAAGTTACCTTCAAAATTATATCCTATAAAGTCAAGCATAAAAGCAGAAGTAGGGGAATTTGTCAAAATAGCAGTACAGCTGAATGACACATATAATCAGAGAGGAATAAATGGAATAGTTTGGTATTCCTTACAAGGAGTAATGTATCAAATGGTTCCAGGTGATTCAATTGGTTCATTTTATGCAATCTTAAATTTAACAAATTATACACCGAATACCTACAACATTCAGATTACAGCGTGGGCTGTCGATTATCAGAATTCTAGTACAACAATTACTTTAGAAGTTATGTTAGTGGTTTATAATTTGACAATTCGTGTACCCTCACATAGTAGTGGCGGAGAATTCTTAACAATCAAAGCTCAATTGTGGAATGGGACGCATTTTGTTAGTGGAGTATTAATCAATTTTACAATTATTCTTATTAAACAGGGAGACATTGTGGAAACCTATTATAGAAGTAATTATACGGCTACGAATGGGACCGCCATAATTATATTTCGAGTACCACTATCGACTATTACGATTCATATCAGCGCGACTTATGAAAGTGCAGGAGGAGCAATAGTATATTCTGATACTGAGATCGTAACTGCTGTTGATCCCTGGGTCTTCACGCTTGAGAATATATTTATTCTCGTAGTTCTGCTTCTCATTTCTGGTTATATACTTATTGCAGGCGTGTATTTGTATCGTAGGAAACTGAGACCAAAGCTAATGTCAATAGAGGATAAAAAGCGAACTCTTCTACAGAAAAGAGCAGAAAATAGGCGGGAAATTATGAGGATTACTCAGGAAATCAAAACGTTGCGGTCTAAAACCCTAAAAGAGGCAGATGTTGCAAAGAATAATATGAATTTCAAAAAAGCAGCAGAGCTATACGAGAAAGCTGGAAATTTGACATTAGAATTGGCAGATAAAAGTGTAGCACGAGAATTCTTTTTGAAAGCGAAAGAGATGCAGCGACTAGCAGAACAAAAAGAACGGCAAAAAGAATTAAGGGAAAGAAGAGAAAAACTCTTGGAAAAAGCTCGAGTTGCAATTCGAGAAAGGAATGTGGTCGAAGCCGCTAGAAATTATCGCCAAGTAGCAGAACTTTCGCGTATGTTAGGAGAAAAAGATCAAGCTGAGAAATTCTTAAAGCTTGCCAATGCGGCACATGAACGGATAGAAGCGTTGAAAGAAGGAGATCTCAGAAAGAAAAGTGGTCAATTTTTATCAAAAGCAGATAAAGCAATGGGAAAACAGAACTTTATTGAAGCAGCTGAGAATTTTGAGGAAGCTGCCAAAATAATGATTCTTTTAGGAGAAGATGATGGATTAAAACGCTTTGCAGGATGGGCAAAATTAGCCAGAGAACGAGATGCATTAGCTAATCAGAAAACTAGAGAAGAATGGATGCAAGAACTAAAACAGAAGCAAAAAAGTCTTATTAATAAAGCAAAAATGCTTGTTAGAGAGAAAAATTTTGAAGATGCAATTCAGATATATACAACTCTTGCAGTCTATGCTATAGAATTAGGAGAAGAAGAGCAATTGGAAAAATATAAAAATAATATCGAATTTTGTCGAAGACAATCATCAATACAAGAAATTAGTCCTGAAATGCGTAGTTTGATAAATGAACGAAAGAGATTGTTATCAAGAGTTGAAGAAGCATTAAAAATGAATAGGTATGCGACTGCTGCAAAATATTATGAACGAATAGCTACAATTTCAGAAATGATAGATGGTAAAGAAGTTGCAAGAAGTTACAGAAGGCAAGCAAAATATTATTTAAGTAAGGTTCAAGAGAAAAAAGTTGTAGAGGAGGAAAAACTCAAAGAAAAGAAACCTACAAAGCCAGTTACAGAAATTTCTGCGGATGAAGTTGAAGAAACTAAAGCTCAATTAGCTTTAACCGTTAGAAATGCACGAGAGGCTCTCCGAACAGGAAAATCAATACTTGCAAAGGAACTTTATGAGAAGGCCGCTACACTAGCAAAATTATTGAAAGACAAAGAGAGTGAACAACGTTACAGGCAGAAAGCTGAAGAGCTGGAAGTTCTTAAACCAAAGAAGAAAACCCAAAATGAAACAGAAATTCGAAGGAAAATTGCCGAATTAACTCAAAAAGCAGAGAAAGCGGTTCAGAAAAAGAAATTCTTAGACGCTAAAAATTACTTTGAAGAAATATCAGAACTATTTATACAATTGGATGAAGAAGAGGCAGCAAATGAATTTTTAGAAAGAGCGAATTCCTTACGGCGTTTAATTAAATAACATAAATGAGTTTTTTCATTCTACTTTTCTAGGTTTTTCTATAACCACGGATCGAGGGGGAATATCATCCCAAAGATTCATATTAGGACCAACGATACTATAAGGACCAATTTTTACGCCCGGCATCAATGTAGTACCAATCCCTGTTTGGACATAATCCCCAATGATAGCGCCCATTTTTTTACGCCCACTGTCCATTCTCTCTCCTTTAATAGTCATAGGGACTGATTTTTTGTCAAATCGGAGATTTGCAGTAATTGTTCCTGCACCTAAATTGACATGGCTTCCAATGATACTATCTCCGATGTAGGAGAGATGTGGAACATGTGAATTATCGAATATGATAGTATTTTTCAGTTCGCAAGCATGTCCTACACGAACATTATTTCCGATACTACAATATTCGCGAATATAGCAATTAGGACCGATATCCGAGTGAGAACCGATATACAAAGGACCCACAAGATAACTTCCGGACCGAATGATAGTGTCTTCACCTATGATAACTTTTCCTTTGATAGTAACATTTTTCTCAATAGTACCTTGGTTGGCACCGCTGATTTGGTCTAAAAGATATTGATTTGCAT
>QMRG01000195.1 GCA_003649235.1 Thermoprotei archaeon
GAGAGTCGAGCCCTTGATGGAGTAAAGATGGCTTGCCAACTACGACTTCTACTCCATCTATTATACCCTTAACTCCCATTCCCTTAATCGCCTTAAAGAAGCTAGGTTGAGAAAGAGCTATTCTCTCTTCTTTAGCCTTGGAGACTATGGCTTTGGCTAGAGGATGCTCTGATCCCTGCTCTAAGCTTGCGGCGTAGTAGAGTACTGTTTTCTCTCCGTCAGGGTTACTATCTAGCGATATGATATCTGTTACTTGAGGTTTACCCTTGGTTAAAGTACCAGTTTTATCGAATATTATCGCTTTAACATCTTTCATCTTCTGTATCGCTTCGCCTTTCCTAAATATTATACCTCTTTCAGCTCCCATTCCAGAGCCTACCATGAGAGCGGTAGGAGTTGCCAAGCCCAGAGCACACGGACAGGCTATAACGAGAGTCGATATAGCTGCCGATAAAGCCAGCATTATCGGAGATCGATCCAGGTCTATCCAAGGCAGATATGGCTCGGCTAGTCTAGCTATGCCCATCATAGCGTCGGGAGCTAAAATCCATAAGATAAAAGTCGTCAAAGCTATAGCCAATACAGAAGGCACGAAATACGCCGTGACTCTATCGGCGAACTCCTGTATCGGCACTTTAGACCCTTGGCATTCCTCCACCATTCTAATAACTTGGGCGAGGAAGGTGTCCCTGCCAACTTTTGTAGCTTTTACTTTTAGAAAACCTTCTAGGTTTATGGTCCCGCCTATCACTTCATCGCCAGGCTTTTTAAAGACAGGCATGGATTCGCCAATGACCATGGACTCGTCTACCCAACTCTCTCCCTCCACGATTACTCCGTCTGTCGGTATTTTCTCGCCGGGCCTCACTAGCATTAAATCTCCGACTTTAACCTCTTGGATTGGAACTTCTCTCTCCTCACCGTTGACTAAGCTTCTAGCGGTTCTAGCCTCTAATTTCAAGAGTTTTCTAATAGCCTGTGAAGCCTTCCCCTTAGCTTTAGCTTCGAAATACCTCCCAGTCAGGTGGAAGGACATTATCATCGCTGAAACTCCGGCGTAGTTTAGCAGCGGAGTGAAAAAGCTTAAAGGTCCTGTGGCGAACGCGGTTAAAGTGCCTATAGCTATCAAGACATCCATATTAGCCGTTTTGTGGAGTAAAATCTTAAAAGCAGAGTGAAGGGTAGGGAGCCCCGTATAGAAAAGGACCGGAATCGCAAGCACGATCATTCCGACCTTGTATATGGTTTCGCTTGGCCACGCGACTCCAGTGAACATCTCGGATATCATCCATAGAATTATGGGAACTGTAAAGAGCCAAGCCGTAAGCATTTTGGAGCGAGCTTTATCCATCTCTTCTACCGATTCATCGACTTCTTCCTCGAGAAGCGAGCGGTAGCCGAGTTTCTGAATGGTTTCTCTCAAGTCGAGCACTGAGACAACGTCCGGATAATATTCTACAACTGCTATTTCGGCGGCAAAATTGACTGTAGCATCTTTAACGCCATTCAACTTTTTGAGAGCTTTTTCTATTCTAGCAGCACAGGAGGCACAGCTCATCCCTCCAATTTTTATACGAATCTTCCTAGTTTTCCTAGCTAGAAAACCAACTGGCTCATAGCCGAGTTCTCTAACTATATCCGCGAGTTTACTAGGCGATGTTTTCTCTGAGTCATATTCTATGAAAGCTTTTCCAGTTGCGAAGTTTACTGCGGCTTTGAATACTCCTTCTTCTCGCTGAAGAGTTTTCTCGATTCTCTTAGCGCAGGAGACACAACTCATTCCTTTAATTCTTAATATGACCGTTTCCTTAGCCACAGCAACCCCTATACTCCGAAACGTACTTAGAAGGATTTTCACGGAATTCTTCTAGACAACTTTTACAGCAGAAATAGTATACTTTGCCTTTATACTCGAGCCTATATTCTGTAGTTTTCTCGTCTACTTCCATTCCACAAACAGGATCTTTCACCAATTAGATCACCTCTAGTAGGCTAACTCTATTCTTACTGTTAAGGTTGATTGTTTCCACTATGGAAAGCTAGCGACGCCTCATTTTTCTATTAAATTCTCTAAGACAAGTAGGACAACACAAATAGTATTTCCTATTATGTAGAGTATAGACTAAAGGCTTACCTGTTATTTCCTTACCACAGTAATCGCAAGATAGCTTAATCATGTGTAACAAAGCGGTTTGAACAGGTTTTTTCTCCGTTCTGAGAATTATGCTAACTTCGAAAGAAACATCGAATTTCGAAAACTTATTCAATAGATCCTCGAGCGTTTTTAAATCTGCAATCCTAGCTATACATACAACATTCCGCTCTCCAGTAGTCAAGTAGATCTCCAAGATTTCATCCATCTTCTTTAATTCTCTAACGAGTTTTTCAGCATTTGAAGCTTTAAACGAGGCCAGTACTTGAAAACCCTTTAACAAATTTTCATCGATTATAACAGTGAATCTTTTAATAATTCCGAGTTCTACCAGTTTTCGCATTCTCTTTCTAACAGTAGGTCTGCTTACTCCCAATTCTTCAGCAATCTTTGAGATAGATGCTCGTGCATCCTCCAGCAATATTCTCAGTATTTTACTGTCTACTTCGTCTAAGCCCAATCTCTCCACCTGTAATATAATTTAATTTTTAACTACTAATGCCTTACTATAATATTTTCAAAACAGCAATAGAAGAATTTAAGCTATTTCTAGATTAGTTATATGTCAGGGTGCGGCATTAATGTTAGTTCCAGTAGCGGTGTATGATGTCACACACGCTATAGTGTTAGCCATTTCTATAAGCGTGTCTATCTACTCGCTTCAAGAATTTTGGAAAGATAAAAGAACTATTTTAGGAAAATTATGGGGGATTTTTCTCTAGC
>QMRG01000196.1 GCA_003649235.1 Thermoprotei archaeon
AAGTTATTCATTATCCTAACTTTCGCTTTTCCATCTTTCATATTTAACTCAAGAATTTGAACCTCTCCAAATCCAAGAGCTTTAAAAAGTGCCTCTGATGCTTTAACTAATTTGCTTAATTCTTCTCCAACCATCTTTTTATGATCTTCAAAAGCCCGAGAGCCTATGACAGTCCCTATGTGGTATAGTAGAGCTCCCCCTCCAGTTCCGAAGAATTCTCTTACCGTCTTTATTAAAGCACTATACAGCGCTTTTCTAAAGATAATACATCTCTCGCCAGCTATACATAGTATATCATAAAAGGTATTCACCAATATATTATCGAAAAGGGGCTTCATCAATTCCACTTTT
The DNA here is from genome assembly GCA_003649235.1 of Thermoprotei archaeon. Lineage (GTDB taxonomy): Archaea > Thermoproteota > Thermoprotei > Thermofilales > B69-G16 > B69-G16. The sequence continues at coordinate 352 of QMRG01000196.1, forward strand.
TCCACATCTTCATGTTTTCTCACTTTTTTAATTAACTCTTGGACTTTATCGTGTTTATTAGTAGCGTCAATCACTAGAAAACCAGTAATTGGAGCTGAAGGCTTTGGTTGCGAAAGAATGAAATATACTATCGGAAAACCCATAGAAGCCACTATTTCTAATACTTCCTTTAACACGCCAACTTTGAATAATGCTTCAGACCTGAAGAATATAATCAAGCCCACGGGAGAAGCCTCGGGGATATTCACTACTTGACCTATGTCGAAGATAACGCATTTCTCTGTCATAAGGATTAACCCTGATAATATTCTACGTGTAATATATAAAAAGTATAACTTTAAAAATAAACAAAAATTAACAATTTGGATGCAAAGTGATAAAGAAAGAAGAATCTTCTCCTAAACTTTAATACTCACACACTCATAGTTGATAAAGTGGTGTTTATATGAGAAAAATCATATATGTGCTTCTAGCCCTTGCCTTAGTTTTACAGCTATCGTTGCTCTACAGCATAGCGAGCGGATACGAATTATGGAAGCCTAAGCCAAAGATTGTTTCAATAGATTTTATAAATCCAAAATTTTATCAGGGATTAGCTACTGACGGTAAAAGATGGATATTCTCTCATCGCTATTCTCTATACGTGACTAAAATAGATGACTATAAGAGTCTACTGCGCGAAAACGAAGACGCGATACCTTCAGAACTAAAACGCGAAGGATATGACCATTTAGGAGATATAGAAATATACGAAGGCAAGATATATGCACCTCTAGTAGATAAACTATACACGAAACCGCTCATAGCACTGTACTCCGCAGATACTCTAGAGTACCTCGGCAGCATAGGACCTCTACCTCAGAGACACATGCCCTGGTGTACGATAGATCCAAGTAGCGAAACCATACTTTCATCCGAGTTTAATAATGTAAACGAAATTTATGTCTACGATATGAATGGAAATCTGATAGATAAAATCGAACTATCGGAAACTATAAACCGTGTACAAGGAGGCAAGCTTCTGGGGAGGCATCTCTATTTGACAGCTGATGATGGCGGAGATACTATATATAAAGTTGATACAGAGACTGGAGAAGTTGAAGTTTTTCTAAAGATACCAACGCCTTTTGAAATGAAAGGCATAGGATATCTAGATGGAAGGCTATACGTCATAATAGCCATAAGCGGTTTTAAAGCAAACTTATTATTTACGATAGATTTTTCTAGACAGTCTATAAATGCGGCTACAGCAGCTTATCTATTAATACTGTCGATTATCTTTACCCTAGCCGTGATCTATATCATAGCTAAGAAGATTTAAGCAGGCTACATAATTATTTTCCTAACTTTACACGGATCATCGGTAATTATTCCATCCACGTCTAAAGATAGCATTCTCCTAATATCTTCAAGATCGTTTACGGTCCAGACGATAAGTCGATAGCCTCTATCTTTAACCTTTTTAACAATTTCTTCGTCTACCGAGTTATAGTTAGGCAGTAAAGCGTATGCATCTAGATTAGAAGCAATATCGAGGTATTCATCATCCCACTCTGAGAACAATACTCCCACTCTAAGCCTAGGCTCGACTTCTTTTATTCGAGAAAGTACTTCTGGAATAAAAGAAGTAATCAAAGCTTTATTCACTAAATCAAATTTTCTTATTAAAGCTACAACTTTTTCTTCAACACCGGCAACCTTCACTTCTACATCTACTGCTAACCTATTCTTAGCGAAAGCTAGAACTTCTTCTAATGTGGGTATCTTCTCGCCATCTATACTTATTTTTCTCAAATCTTCGAAAGTCGTTTCAGCTACAAAATTTTTTACACCTGCTATTCGTTCTAGAGTTTCATCATGAATTATAACAGGCACTCCATCAGTTGTCATCCTAACATCAAATTCTATAGCTGTAGCTTTACATTCAAAAGCCTTCTGAAAACTCTTCAACGTATTCTCTGGAGCATAAACTGGAGCACCTCTATGACCGGTAACTTTAAACTGTGGATCCATAATAAACACCTATTTTACGCTATCTTTTATATCGAATTTAATAACACCATACTCTTTAGTCTTAGCAACTATCTCTATTTTATGCTCTCCAGGACTTAAACCTCCAGGCTTTTTAACTGTTAAAACAGCTTCTCTGCCAATTCTAAATTTTAAAGGATTCTCCGACGAAATCCTCGCTAAGTCTATTTTACCACTTCCATACTCTAATTCTACATCTTTAACATCGATGGGATCGCCATCTACCGAAAGTTCGAAAGGTGCTATCAGGGTTCCCGAGGCTAACACGTTTTTAAGCGTGAATCTAAATCCATCGAAACTACCATCGCCGTTTAAATCTACATTTTTTAAACTCCCCTTCACATACAATTTTCGGAGAAGAGATTTAGGGATGAATGCCAAAGCTATACACCGATATCACTCAGTAAACTTTTAGTATTAAACTTTTTTCTATAGCTAGGGAAAACCTTGAAATTCACTAAACCAATTAGAACCAGGAAAAAGAGAAAA
>QMRG01000197.1 GCA_003649235.1 Thermoprotei archaeon
CTTCTTAGAAAGGCTTCAAATGTCAAATATGAATAAAAAGTAACTTGCAACACTTCGTATCTACCATATTTATCATAGCTTTTAACCTCTATAACTTCTATAGGTAAACAATTACGAAATCTTATGAGATCTGCTACTCCATAAATCCAGTATTCTCCAAGTTTATACGCTAGAGGGAAAGGAGAAAGATACTCCTCTCTTTCAGCTACTGCAAAAGGATCTCCCCAGAAATTATGAACTTTTCTGCCAAATTCAGCTCCGATTCCTCGACTTTTAGCGCTTGATAGGGTTTTAACTAGCTCAGTTATGGTAAACGAATTTTCGCTCTCTTTCGCTTTAAAGAAATTTGAGAAAATAGAGGATATTATATCTCGACAATTCATTTTGTATCCTCTAAGCCTTTCTCAGTTATCTTAAAAGTTGCTGACGATCCTCTCGCTATTTTAGGACTATCTATACATTCTATCACCCATTTATCTTGAGACCGGCGTAGCAGAAAACGGTGAGTTGCTGCATGCGCAATTATGTTCCCGCCAGCTGGAACTTTATAAGCTATTCCCCAAGGAACTGGTTGGCTTAAAACTTGGTTCGTATATACGACCGCCACGTCATATAGGTTAGCGTAACGTTTTAACCAATCAATTAGATAGTTTATTCTTTGCTGACGACGTGCTAACCATTCTCTTCCTTTAAACTCTGCCCTATAAAGCGCTATTATACTATCTATAATTATCAGTTTAACATTCGAAGCTAGAATTGATCGCAATTCCTCAACTACAAGTTCCTCAAGTTCAGCTACATTAATTGGCCTATACACCAATATGTTCTTCAGTGCTTTCTCAGCATTTAATTGGAATCTAGAAGTTATATCACGTATTCTGCTAGGACTAAAAGTTCCTTCGGTATCGATATATACTGCTCTGCTTTCAAGCCCTCCTCTTTCTTCCGGCAGTTGTACTGTTACAGCTAGTTGATGGCAGAGCTGAGTTTTCCCACTTCCATACTCTCCGGCGAATTCGCATATATCCCATACAGTTATACCTCCTTTTACTAGCTTGTCAATGGACTTCACGCCGGTAGTGAAACATTTACGAGTATTCATGACATGCTCGTATTCTAGAGCATTTAAGGCTTTAGCTCTTCTACCAACTATTCGACGGGCTAGTCTAATTATTTGACATGCCTTTTCGATATCTATATTAGCTAGTTCCATTATCTCCTCCGGGTTAAACAATACGAGCTCGTGGACGTATTCGATGCCCAGCTTGGACAATTTATGAAGCGTAACTCTTCCTATCCCAGGATAGTTTAATAATTCTTCGATCTTTACTCTATCGTACGTCATACTTCTCCACTTTTTATAAATTCTATGAGAAAATTATCCATTTTTCTATGTGCCATAACCGCTGCTATATGCGTACATATTTTATATTTTCTGTAGGTTCCTCCATAACGAGAGAAGCAATCACATATGTATGTTTTTGATTTTCCATCGTATACAACTAGATACCAGGTGTATGCATCTCCCAGTTCTTTGACTCCGGGAACTTTCCATCTATAATTGCCAATTTTAATAATCCCTATCACTACTCTAATAGCAGCTCGCAAGAACCAAGATTCACTTTTATCAGGAAATTTCTGTTTAAGTCTATTGAATGCTCTAATAAAAACCAGCGTATCTCTATAACTTAACGCATATTTCTCCGAAATACGTCTAGCATCTTCTTCAGCTTGTAGATGAGAATAGTTGATAGCTGTCGTTGTTAATTCCCTAGCAATAAGCTTAGCTTTTCTATAGCTAAGACTCGAAGAAATTCTCATAAAACTTCACACCTCTTTCAGTTAAGTACACGTTTGCTTGAGATATTGATATTATTTTAAAACAGGTTAGTAATCGAAAAATTCTTGCTACATTTTTTGAATTTTTAAAATATTCTCTTAGAATACTTAGGAAAACTGAAAGAGACATAGGCATATTATTTAGTAATTCATCTAAAATTTCGTAGATAAGAGAAGCCTCCTCTTTGAAAAGCGTTTTTAAATAGTTTATTTTACGCGGAATTCTAGGTATGCATCCTCCCTTAAAGTTTACGAAATCATAAATCTTGCCTGTAGGTATCCATAATCCATTAATTTTACTTAGTTCGATAAGTTTACCGTTTGCTTTATCAATATGATTTTTTAAAGGAACATTCAACTGGATATCATTTATACTCTCTATATCTATTATCAATTTTTTAAACATAGATGAGAGCTTGGTTTTGTCGAAGAAACATATTAGAGAACTAGGCTCTCTCCTTGATAAAAGGCTTAGAATGAAACGTTTTTGGCCGCTATCGAAGAGATCCATCCAGGAGATCACTAGCCTTTCTTTAAAGAGAACTGCTGCCAGTGCTACTGATAACGTAGCGAATTGAGGAGGTATCCAGAAGCTGAAGATAGTTTCTTCACTTTTTACTGAAATGTTTTTTCCATAGAAAAACATTCTAATAGTTCTAAATGGTTCTCCCCAAACTGCTTCTAACTCTTCAAAGCTTATGTAGTTATCCTCTATACTCTCACTTATTTCGATAAGCTCGTTGACTTCTCTTTTAGACAACCATCCATCTAATTCTAAACTCTTCAGTACTATTGATAAATAATGAGATGGAAAGACGCTTGGTAAGGGATTTTCGCCCAAAGGTGTTAAATAGTTTGCTTTACCCGGAAATAGAGGTATTTTATTCCCTATACACATGATTAATTCAGGCAAGATTATCACCTTTATCGAGAAAATATCTGCCTAAAGGCGTTATCTTGAGCCAGTATTCACCGTCCACTCCTACATACTCTACGGCTAGTTTGCGCGCTATGACTTGGTCCAAGA
>QMRG01000198.1 GCA_003649235.1 Thermoprotei archaeon
GCCCTCTTCAGCTTCTCCTTAAGCTTCTCCGACACCTCGTAGCCGTATGACTCCACCTTCTCGATAACCTTCTTTGCGTACTCCTCCCTTATATCGTCTGGCACTTCATGTCTTTCCAGAACCGATGCCCACCTGTATAGATCCCTATCATTCCTAGTCCTGACTATGTAGACTATTACATCTCTGAGAGTCCATAAATCATTTATCTTCTTGGGTAAGTACGACACGGTACCACCGAGTAGATACGTGTTTTAAAAATAAAAATTTTAGTTGGTTTACGTTCCGCTAATCCTCTGCCTTAGCCACGACGCTACCGTTGTTGCCGCTATAAACGCTAGTGCTGCAATATACCCGATTAGACCTCCATCAGATGAATTACTTGGAGGGTCTTCCTCCTCGTCTGGGACTATATATACTAATGACCTTACCGTAAAATAAGGTTTCTTAACCACCTCCTCAATTACAAATCTAGAACCAAGTATTGTCATTGTCATTCCTGGCTTGTATCTATCAATTTCCTCACATGGAATTTCTTCTCGACCACCACGCTTGAATACTACATAACATTTATATCCTTCTATGTATTCTTCAGGTACCCGCTTGTGTTCCTCAAACCATTCTCTATCCTTATCCACCAATTTTTCTAATGTATCAGCATCAAATACTTCGTTGTAAGCCCTATAGAGATATGGTACTCCGTTCTCCTTAAGATGTGTGAGTATTGTGGATACCGTTTTCCTTATACTCCATTGTTTATTAATTTCGTTCCAAGGAATTTTCCTATCAGCTTTCTTAGGATATATGATTATTACTGTCTTGGGCATCCTACCACCGAGATAAAAAAGGTTAGATTACACATATAGTTTGCCCTCCTCCTTGATTATCTCCTTTATTGCCTTGTCTATTATGTCTATGTTGTACAGCTGTACGTCGCTTATTGTTGGTCTGTCCTCTATACATCTGAACGTTACCGCATTATCGTCTATTATCGCATAGCACGGCACGTACATGTAGTCATATGAGTCGTTGAACCTCATAAACGACGGCAGTGCTATCATTTCGACGCCGCCGACTATTAGGTGTGCTAGGCCTCTGTGTATATGCGAGAACACTATCCTTTTAACGCCAAGCGCTAATGCCTGTGACAGCATCATAGTTACCATCATCGGGGTTATAGATGTTGCGTAGCTGCCCCTACCCCTCCTCAATATGTAGTGCAGGAACAGAGTCCTCCCTATCACTGCCTTGGTTACGTACTCATATTCCAAGTCGTAACCCTGCAGTGCTGGCTTCAGGAAGTTCTCTATGAAGTTCGTGTCGTGGTTGCCCATAATTATGACTAGCTTCGACTTGATGTCAGCGTTCTTTATTTTATCCAGCACCAGCCACCTGAAGAGCTTCCTCTGAACGTCTATCGGCCTTATGGACGACTGTTTAAATATCTGCGTCGGGTACTTCATGGCACCGTCTATTACGTCGCCTAACAGTACGATGATGTCTGGCTTATACCTTATTACCTCATCCATTGCATGTGAAAAAGATATCAGGTCGGCCATTACGTTACCGATATGTATGTCTCCGAAGGCGACTACCTTCAAAAGACCACCCCGCATGTTCCGTGCTATTTATCGTAAAAATCCTTTTATTTTTTAACCTTGGGATCTCCATAAACTTGATTTACCGCATAAATCCTTGCATCGTGTATGTGCTTGAACCTCCTCCCGAACACCACATACGCTGAGCTCGACTTGACTATCTTTTCTTTGAGTGACATGTATGCCCTTATTATGTCTACAACCATTGACATGAACTGGCTGCTACACGAACCGACCTTCCTTGATTTGCCGACCAAGTGCTGTAATATCTTCCTGTACCTCCTCCCGCAGAACGGGCATATACCTGACCTTATCAGCTCTATCTCCCTGCCATAGACAGCTTCCGCCACCAGCTTCATAAGCTCTGGCACGGCCTTACCTGGATAGTCGCCCCTTATTATCCACATGTATAGCGGCTTTACGAATAACTCCTCCCTCACCCTACCACCTTAAGCAGCACGTTCTTCCACTCCCTCATGCCTTTAATTGTTGACGCTATGTATTTAACGTTGTTTGTTTTCCATCCAAGCCTGACCACTAGGTATGCAGCAACGAAGTTCCTGATCGATGGCTTATACGCTGGAACGCTGCACCTGTAGGCTAGCTCAACCATTTCGCAGAAGTCTATAAACCTTAGACAACCAGCTATCCCGTACTCCATTATAACGTCATATATCATCTTTACAAGCCTCGTGAACCTGTCCAACATATCACCGTTTGTTCATTTTATTGAGAACTATCAGTAGATGATCTAGCATTTTCTTCACAGCTTCCATTAGAACCATACATTCGAACTCGTCTCCTTCACACTTGACATCTATCGCCTCAATATCATCGTTACCCTTCAGCGTAAATGAAATCTTTATTCCCTTCCTATCCCGCTCATCAGTCGTCGCTCAACACCTCGTCAATATCTATGCCGAACTTCTCACATTTTTCAACTATCTTCTTTATTTCTCTTTCAGTTTGCGATATTGCCATTGATTCCCGTGCCTTCAGGTACAGCTCCTCGACCTTCCCTATCCAGCCAATACATTTATCGCTCTCTGGCACGAACCTGTATACGGTATCCCTGCTAACAGACAGCACGTGCTCTCCGTTGCAGTACACATCCACATTGAATACGTAGTCGTCTGCAACTATTAACAGCCCGTACTTACGTGATAGCTCGCTAAACGTGTGGCTCCTGTATTCATCGATGGTTATCGGCGGGTATATCAGGTAGTTGCCGTGGCTCTTA
>QMRG01000199.1 GCA_003649235.1 Thermoprotei archaeon
GGACGTTACCTATATAGACGTATCTAACGCCTTCTTCCATCGCTATTTTCCTCGCCTTTATTAGTACCTCTACGTCAGTAGGCGGAACATGAGTCATTTTATAATGAGGAAAGAATCGGCTAAAATGTATAGGAGAATCAGGACCTAGATTTTCTACCTGCCATCGAGCAAATTCTCTAATTTCTTCGTAACTATCATTTATCCCAGGGACGATTAGATACGTTGTTTCAACATGTACTCCTTTGCTATACATATACACCACGTTTTCCAGTATAGGTTCTAACTTACCTTTTATGATTTTCAAATAGGTATCTTTTTTAAAAGCCTTGATATCGACATTTGCGGCGTCGATGTATGAAATTAGGTCTTCTAGTGGCTCTTTCTCTATAAAGCCGTTGGTTACAAATACGTTTTTTATGCCTTCTTTTCTAGCTAGACTAGCCACATCATATATGTATTCATACCATATGAAGGGCTCGTTATACGTGTACGCTATAAATGGAACGTTGTATCTTTTCGTTAAGCTCACTATTTCTTCAGGACTCCTTTCTTCATAGATAGCTTCTTCTAGTGATGCTCTTGAAATATGCCAATTCTGACACCAGGGGCATTGGAGATTACATCCAAACGTGCTTATACTCAAAATAGGGCTTCCTGGATACCAGTGGAATAGTGGCTTTTTTTCTATAGGATCAATAGCTAAAGCTGTTATCTTACCATAATTTAAAGCGTAGAGTTTGCCATTTTTATTTTCACGAGTTCCACAAATCCCTCTCCTACCTTCTTCTATAATACAATGCCATGGACATAGATTACATCGAATCTTGTTATCTCCAATTCTTTCGTAAAACTTAGCTTCTTTCATTAGCACCTTTAACTATTACAGTATTCTTGTTAATAACCTTTGAGTTAAGGTAAAATAGAACTCACGTTTCTAAAAACTCGTGGAATTTACTCTATTTGGGCTACCTAAAGAGTTATCGATAATGTTGGCCGTAGAGGCCATCATAGTTTTTCTTTGGATTGTGAAAATCACCGTAATGAGTAGGCTACGTCTTCATAAGCCCGAAAAGGAATTGTTTAAGAGTGAAATCTACAAAATACCTTTTTGGGATAGGCTTATTCTATCTTTTTCGAATCCTCTCATAGCGGTTCTCTATGCATCATCAGCATACACGTTCATAGTCGCTTTCTTCACGACGATAATAGCCTTCCAACCATTCGACTATCGAATCTTAATCCTAGCCATAGCGCTTTATTGTATAGGTATTGCAATGCTGATATATGCTTGGAATAGGTCAAAATACCTATACAATGAAATTATACAACGGTTAAACTCTAGCCCTTTTTAAAACCGAAGTAAAAGCCTGTGAAAAAACTAGCTGCAAAGGGAAGCCTATTCCATAGGAAATCCTTTAACTGTTCAATAAAATTATAAGACGGCGTTTTAATCCCTAGAAATATCTCGGCCAATTTCTCATAGTTTACTGTTATAATTCCATAAAATTCGAACAAGATGAGTATCCCTAATAGGAAACCTATGAAAAGAAGTAATATTTTCAGCATTTTCTTGGAGAAGTATCCTAGCGAGAATCCGAAGAGAAATCCAACTCCCATCGATGCTAAAACGCTACCTATTAAATCTTGCATATACTTCCCTAAAACTATCTTTATAAATGTCTTGAATATAAAATCTCCGGGGTACTACTGAAATGGTATCAAAAGAAGAAGTGCTAAAGGTATTAAAGAATGTATATGATCCTGAAATACCAGTGAATGTCGTAGATTTAGGATTAATCTATGAAGTCGAAGTCGACGAAAAAAACAATGTTTCTATTAAAATGACGTTAACGGCTCCCGGATGTCCTCTTGGAGTCTTCCTAACCAAAATGGTTGAAGACGCCGTCAAAGAAGGGATACCAGAAGTTAATGATGTAAAAGTTGAACTTGTATGGGATCCTCCTTGGACGCCGGATAGAATGAGTAAAGAAGCTAAACAATTGCTTGGATTAGAATAGTATGAAGGATCTAGACCAATTACTTATACCTATAGATGGTTTTCATATTATAGTCCGTAAATCCGTCTATCAACCTTCAGATGACACATACCTGCTATATGATGTTACGAAGAAATTATTATTGCGTAGGAGGAGAGTCGCTGAAATAGGTTGTGGAGCAGGTTTGCTAACGTTACTATTAGCGCAGAATAACATAGTTTTAGCTACTGATCTTAACTTAGAAGCGGTAAAATGCGTTCTTCAAAATCTTAAAACAAATAAGCTATACTTAAACGCTGATTTGATATGCTGTGACTCGTTAAAGCCATTGAGGGAATCTAAAATTTTCGATTGTATATTCTTTAATCCTCCTTATATTCCAACGGAAGTTCATGAAGATATTGCATGGAGTGGAGGCAATGAAGGTATAGAAGTAACTAAAAAATTCATATTAGATTCTATTAAACATTTAAAAAGAAATGGCAAAATCATTTGTGTACTTTCTACCTGTATGAATTTAAAGAAGCTATATAAGTTCATAGATGAATTAGGATTGAAAACCATAATCAAATCTAAGAAAAAATTCTTTTTTGAAGAATTATATGTAGCAATTTTAGAGAGAAAAAATTTATATAGCAATCGAGCTAATTCGGGATAATTATTGGGGAGAGTGCAAAACGTGACGGCAATCGGACTTAAACCTAGAAAATTTTTCGTAGTTAAAGGTAGTGGATTAAGCAAAACATCGAAATTAAACGCTTTTGACGCAGCTTTAAAACGCGCCGGTATATCCCACTGCAACTTAGTA
>QMRG01000200.1 GCA_003649235.1 Thermoprotei archaeon
CAATTAAAAGAGAATTGAGAGATAGGCGTTACATCTTCGTCAACTTCTCCGATTAGCTTTTTCACGCAAGAAATCTCAATTAAAAGAGAATTGAGAGTGGCTTAAAGACCGCCCCTTTAGTAGTAAAATGCCTTCTTTGGCACGCAAGAAATCTCAATTAAAAGAGAATTGAGAGGGAACTCCGTTGTTTAAGTGGGCTTCGTAAACCTTGAATTCATCACGCAAGAAATCTCAATTAAAAGAGAATTGAGAGGATGATTCAATCGTTTAACACTATAAACGAATCATGCAAGAGATGCGAAAGCAAGAACTTTTAGGAAAATGTTAGAAGATTGATTTTAGAGTGAGCGATTGCTCGGGATTGTGGTAGATATGAGGGTCGAGAACATGGAAGATTTGGAGGTGAAGATTAAAGAAATGGATTATGGATTAAGCATGCTGAAGCAAAGAGTAGTAGCGTTAGAGGAAGAGATTAAAAATTAAAAGATGAAATTAAAAATTTGAAAGAGGAGTTAGAGAAGAGGCATTATTAGCTCGTGTTAATACAGGGTTGTCGAATTTAAAATGCAGAGATATATTAACCAAAGCAATTTTACATTAATTTAGGTATGATAACTCAGTATAGGGTCTATGGGCGTTATATTAAGAAATATTTTCCTTTTAAATCGTATCCGGGTACTACTCTTAGGGGGGTTTTCGGGCTTACTTTAAGGAGGATTTCGTGTAAGACTGGTTTAAAAGAGTGTAAGGATTGTACGGTGTATAAGGATTGTCCTTATGCTAGTATATACGAGTCTAGCTCGTTTCTGAAGCCGTCGGCTAGAATAGCGGCTAAAAGCGGTAAAGAGGGCGTGACAAACCCGTATACTATAGAGGATATTTCGATACAAGATGAGCGTATATCATATGTGATTAACCTCTTCGGTGATGCTATACGATGGGAGCATTTAGTTGTAATGGCTATTGTGGGGATGGGTTTTGAAGGTTTGGGTTTTGACCCGGTCTCCGGGGAGAGGAGGCGGTTTATAGTTGAGAGAATAGACTGGTTCGACCCCTATACTTCCAATAAGGGTGTTTTATTTACCTCCGAGACGGGGTTCATGCACCGGGAAGAGGCGGGAAAGCCCTCCAACCTGCTAGAGGTTTTCGATAGAAGGGTTAGGGAAATTGCGGAGATGCGGGTTAGCCGCGTACTATTGTATTTTAAAACTCCCTATCTCTTATTCTCTGAGGGTAAGCCGTCTTATACTCCGAATTTCTCCACTATTGTAATGAATCTGGCTAGGAAGTACAGCATGCTCGCCGAGTACCACGGAGTCGGCCATCCATTTTCATTGGCGAAGGCTAGGGCTTTAAAAAGGCTTTCATCTAAGGTTAGGTTGAGGAAGTGGGTTATAGAGGGTTTTAGGAAGGTCGTTAAGACGAATCTTAACGGCGGGAAGAAGTGTATGGGCAAATTTGCTAAAGGGATTTTAACTTACGAGCTGCCCGAGGATTTCTGGAAGAGAGAGGAGTCTTTCGATATATTCAAGCTGTTGTTTCTCGGCGAATACCTGCATGTGGGAAAGCTTGCCAGCGCGGGGTACGGAGATTATGAACTCTACTTCTCGTAGCTATTTCTTATTTATATGTGTCGGGACTAACCCTATCGCCGTCGCCAGCGTTATATGGGCTTATCATGAAATTCTAGATTTAAAAGGCGTGTATCTTTTTCCAAGTTCCTCTACTCTAGACGTGGCTGAAAAACTCGGAGAGGCAACTCGTTTTCTAATAGAAGATTCTGTTGTTAAGATCCAAACTATAGATGAAGCCAATATTAAAAAGTCGTCCACCATTATCACCGATGCATTAAAGGAAGTTAAAAAACTCGGATATAGAGTAGGAGTTGACGTAACCGCTGGTAGGAAGACTATGTCGCTAGCGCTATACCGGGCTGGTATGTCAGAGAAGGCGGATTTAATAACTTATCTCTACTTAAAAAATAGCGTTTACCAAGATGTTCTCTATCCTTTTGTTCCTAAATCACAAATTACACTGGTGGTTTTACATGGAGAGCTTTAAACTGTACGTTGAAGAACTCTACCTACTCTTGAATTCTATAACAGAGGATAAGTTATACTTTGAGCTTCCTCATTTCAAATTAAAATTATTCAGTATAGATTACTCGAATGGCGAGCTTTTGAGCATGGAAGCCTTAGAAAATCTGAAGAGCTTAGAGGGTATGGCTAAAACTCTTCTAGGACGCGAGATATGCGAGGAAATCCCTACTTTAGACGCGTTTAGAGATTCTCTCTTATCCTCCGGCGTTTTAACGCCTCTCAATTTAGGCGCACTCCTTTCTAAGATAAACATTCCTAGAGAATCTATAGAGGAACCCGAAGAAGTTTACCTAGCTCTCGATACTAACGTTTTCTATAACGCTCTTCTATTCAATATCAGTCACCTCTTGAAATACAAGCCTCGAGTAGTAGTTTCACACTGTACTTTAAACGAGTTAACTCATGTTTTCCGAGAACATTTAAAACCCGGTGAAGTTTCTAAACTCAGAAAAATCCTCTCTATCTACGGGGAGCAGGTATATACGCGAAATACGAGGGCTCAGAAAGGCAGAAGAGCGGCCGCCGCAATTAGAGAATACGAGCGAGTTAAAACTCTCTATAAAGTCTACGAAACTAGAGGAGACGAATGTAGAGGAGATAAGGCTATAATAGAAGACTTCTATAGATACTCTAGGAAATTTAGAGGAAAACTTCTATTTTTAACATTTGATAATGAAAGCAGGATATACGCGTACAACAAGGG
>QMRG01000201.1 GCA_003649235.1 Thermoprotei archaeon
AAACTTATCTCTACGTTAAAATGTCCTGCATTTGCTAATATCGCACCATCTTTCATTAAAAGAAAGTGTTCTTTACGTATTACAGAGGTATTTCCAGTTGCAGTTATGAAGATATCACCAAGCTTTGCTGCTTGACGCATATTCATTACGTAGAAGCCATCATATACTGCTTCTAATGCTCTTATGGGATCTACCTCGACTATTATCACTTTGGCGCCAAGCCCTCTAGCTCTGGCAGCTATCCCTCTACCTACCCAACCGTAGCCAGCTACTACTACGGTTTTACCGGCAAATAGGATATTCGTGGCTCTCATGATTCCATCTAGGGCACTTTGCCCTGTTCCATATCTATTATCAAAGAGGAATTTCGTATAGCTGTCATTAACGGCTACTATAGGATATAGAAGTTTACCCCGATTTTCTAAGGCTTTAAGTCTAATAACTCCGGTAGTCGTTTCCTCGGTTCCTCCTATAACTTTCTCAGCTATATTTCTCTCAGAACCGATGATCGAAGATACTATATCTAATTCTTCACCTTTTCCATTATAGTAAAGACCGTGAATACATGCAGTTAGGTCAGCGCCATCATCCATCGTGAGATCAGGAGAGGCTTTGATAACATGTGCTATAGATTCATAATAGTCCCTTTTAGACATGCCTCTCCAAGCAAAGACATGGATCCCTTCCTCAGCTAGAGCAGCTGCTACGTCATCCTGAGTTGACAGAGGATTAGAGGCAGCTAAATAGACTTCGGCACCGGCTTTCTTTAATGTCAATACTAGAACTGCGGTTTCTTTCGTTACATGTAAGCACGCACCTATTGTAACGTCTTTAAATATCTTTTCTCTTTCCAATTTTCGACTTAATAAGGTGAGAACAGGCATGTGCTTTTCTGCCCAGTATATTTTGAGTTTCCCTTCCTCGGCTAATGTTAAATCTTTAACCTTAAACTCGGGCATAACATTCACGTATGTTGATATTACTATAAGATATTAGTGTATTGATAGTAAAAAATCTAGAGAATTGCTTCGTCCATGTACCTATGACAGTTACAACTTCTAGTTTCGGGTATCTTAGGTATTAGTTCATAGAGAAGCTTTTTCGCTTTTTCCACGTTTTCGGCCATTACTTTAGCGACTTCATGAGCCGTGACTGGTCTTTCTGCCCATACATCGTAATCTGTAACCATAGCTATTGTTAGATAACACATTCTTGCTTCTCGCGCTAAATTAATCTCTGGTACTAGAGTCATCCCTATTATATCCGCGCCCCACATTCTCCATAATTTAGACTCTGCCCTAGTTGAAAAACGAGGGCCTTCTATACATATGTAGGTTCCTTTCTCGTGTAAAGTTATGCCCAAGTCTTTTGCTGTAGCCACGCATGTATCTCTTAGCTCAGGACAGAAAGGATCTGCCATCGACACGTGAGCTACCTGTCCTCCTTCATAAAAAGTGTATTCTCGCTTCTTAGTCATATCTATAAACTGGTCGGGGCATACAAAATCGCCGGGTTTGTAATCTTCCCTAAGACTTCCAACTGCAGAGACTGCTATTATTCTCTTTACTCCGAGTTCCTTAAATGCCCAAATATTAGCTCTGTAATTTATTCTATGGGGAGGAATACTGTGTTTTGGCCCGTGTCTTGCTAGAAATGCGATTTTTCTTCCTCTGAAAATGCCAATAGTTATAAAGTCTGAAGGTTTTCCATAAGGTGTATATACCTTTATTTTTTCAGCTTTTTCTATGAACGTGGCATCATAAAGGCCTGAGCCTCCTATAATGCCTATTTCTGCATCAGACATTTTTTCTACCATGCCTAAATAGTGATTCAGAGATTTTTAACTTTCGCTGATGTAATATACTACTGTAGGGCGTTAGCGTCTATATCGTGTTCATGTTTCAAGAAATCTGCTAAAAACTTGGAAAAACCATAAATAGTATATACTTTCTCTGATCCGCTTTGTAATACATAATGGACTATCTGTTTAAAATCGGCATGACTTGAGAGAGTCACATAATTTTTCTTATTTAGATCTGCTGCCCATCCTGTACAAACAATGTTTTCAGAATTAGAAAGATTTTTAGTGAATCTCTCTACTAAAGGCATTATTATTGGTCCATTATTGAAATCTTCTTTTCGCTGTATTACTTTATAAACTCCCAATTCCTCTCCATAAGTTTCATATATTTTATTTATTTTTGCTATATATGGATGAACTATAGGAAAAAGGCCTATTTTAGAAAACGCAATAAGTGCTGTAAGCTCTTGGGCGGTTCCCAGACTACGTCCTAGAAGAGATACTTTAGCTTTCGAACTGCTTTTAACAAGTTCTAATATCTGTTTATATACCTTTGTCCTTTGAGGGAAAATATAGCGAGGATGTCCATAGGTGGCTTCTATTATAAGAATATCCGTTTTTATTATGCTTGCTGGTCTTAGGATTATCCTTGTTTGAAGATTAAAATCTCCAGTATAGACTATTTTCTTATCTCTAATAATTATTTCAATCTGAATGCTTCCTAATATATGTCCAGCATCATGTACTCTTATGCTACAGTTATGAAAATTTAATTGATCTCCTGGAGCTACTTCTATAACATTTTTCAAAATTTTCTTTTCATCAATTAAATAGCGGGTTGCCTGACTCATGACTTTAGGGACTTCAGGAAAGCGCCTAAGCACTTTGAGGTTGTAGTGATCAGTATGGGCATGAGATACTATTATTACGCTTGGTTTAAACGAGGGAAGACTTTGAGGGTCTAAGAGAATTTTACAAGATTTTTCGCTGATCAC
>QMRG01000202.1 GCA_003649235.1 Thermoprotei archaeon
AAGCCCTAAAGCCATAACTGATAAGTATCGAGGCATTAAACCCGAAAATATGGAAGCATAAACTAGGTCTAGATTAGAAAGTTTTGATTTTAAGTAACTACTTTCCGATCTACATATTGGAATAAGCGCAAATGTTAAAACTATATAGGATAGCATAGTATTTTTAGGAATTACTTCCCGTACCGTTATCGAGAGAATATATATGAATATTAGGAAAAAAAGCCCTATCTTTTGGTTGTGCATACTTTTGATTATTTTCATTAACGACATATTTCCTAAGAAAACGTTATATATTCGACATATGTATCTTGTCCTACTACCGGAAGGAGGTTATTGGCTTGGGTCGACGCAAATCCAAATTGACTATAGAACGTGCGAAAAGAATATACCAGATTCTAAGCGAAAACAAGGATGGCCTTTCGACTCCTGCACTTTTCAACATCGTCTTAAAAAGAGGAATAATAAGAGAGTATTCAACCCTTTATCAGATCTTAAAAATGCTTAAAGAGAAAGGAGTAGTAGAGCAACGAAGTGAAAAGGGATTAGCTAGATGGGAAGTTACAAGGATTGTCGACTTATCAACTTTAGAAAAAATAATAACTTCATAAAACCAGAAATTCGAGCTAAATAATTATCTTAAAAGTTGAATTTTCTGCAATTTAACTTAAATATCCTAAAACCCTTATAGAACTCGTGTCTCATTACTATTCCATAGAACCTTTAAACAGAAAAAGAACTTATAGAATTCAGGCTACTGTTAGAAACTTCAATATCGTCCTTTATACTACTAGTGGAGTATTTTCAGTTAGGCGAATAGATCCAGGCACTCTTCTTCTAGCCGAAACGATGATTATAGAAGACGGATGGCGAGTGTTAGATCTGGGTTGTGGATATGGGGTTCTGGGTATAGTAGCTGCTAAATTGGCTCCAAATGGTATAGTATATATGGTGGATATAAACAAGCAAGCTGTGAGACTGGCTAAACTTAACGCTAAGTTAAACAATGTTAAAAACGTGAAGATTTTATGGGGAGACCTATATGAACCTGTAAAAAATAAAAAATTCGATGCTATAGTCTCTAATCCTCCTCAAGCTGCTGGCTTAAAAGTTTTAAATAAATTAATTAGGGATTCGTTAAAACATCTAGATTCAGGTGGATCGCTACAAATAGTCGCCAAACATGGGAAAGGTGGCGCTCGACTAGGCAATCTAATGAAAAAATATTTTGGCGGTGTCAAAATACTAGCTAGGAAAAGTGGATATAGGGTCTACATCTCTAGGAAGCAATAATAATATTAACGCGCATGACATTTTTACTTCGGTGTCTATATGGAAGACATACTCAGAGAAACTTTCGAAACCTTAAAGAAAATCGAAATGGAGTTAAATAAGATATTCAGAGATATAGCTTCAAAGTATCCTTCTATAAATTTTCCTTCAGGAGTTTATGAACCATTAGTGGATATTGAGGAAACCGAAAATGAATACATAGTGTATATGGATGTTCCGGGATTTAGGAAAGAGGACCTCAAAATCACGGTGGGCGATAACTACGTTGAAGTTTATGCTGAACGACGTGAAGAGGAAAAAGAGGAAAGTAGAGAAAAGAAATATGTTGTAAGGCAACGCTTCTATGAAACTGTAAAGAAGAGAATAGAACTGCCTTCGGCCATAAAGCCCGAAGAAGCAAGGGCAAGTTTAAACAACGGAGTTTTAACCATATACTTGCCAAAGCGCGTTGTGAGCCGCGAAGTAACTATAGAACTATAGTAACTAATAGAAAACCGGAAAAAATGAAAATAGGAGTAGTAGGCGGTACTTTTTCTCTATTACATAGTGGACATAAACATCTTCTAAGAAAGGCAGCTCACGCTGTAGATAAGCTGATTATAGGAGTAACTTCCGATCAGTTCGTGAAGAAGTTGAAAAAAGAGCATCCAGTAGAGCCCTTTACCGTTAGAATCGAAAAAATAGTTAAATTTCTACAAGAGGAACATCTACTGAAAAAATGTATGCTAGTTAAGATAGACGATTTTATGGGTCCTGCGGGTAGCAGAAAAGATTTAGACATGATTATAGTAACGGATGAGACACTACTTGGGGCTTTAGAGATAAACGCTTATAGAGTGAAACGAAAACTCAACCCTTTAGCTATATTTGTAGTAGATACGATACTGGATGAAAGAGGTTTTCCTATTTCCAGTACTAGGCTTTGGACTATTCGCGATTTTTCTTCTAAGAATAAAGGCACTAGTATAGTACCAAGCTATAAGCCAAAAGAAGAAAAGTAAAAGTCCGACAAACGATCTCTCTAGACTGCTCTGAAGATTCATGACGAACTTATCTATGATTACAAGTAATATTATCAAAAAACTCCAAAATGAAAATATGAGCATACACGTGGTTAATATTGAGTTTTTGAGATTCATTGAGATCACATTATGATAATTTTATCTTTTAGGGTTTCAGCTATGTTATATTTTTATTTTTAGGAGAAATGCCGATATGATAGCTAAAATTGCTGAGAAAAGTTGAACATAAGTAAAGGCTTTAATAAGCTCCCTTTCATTTGCATCTCCTCCAAATAAGAGAATTAACCTGGTTAGGGTGATTGGCGCATTAGGATCTCTAGACGCTTTCATCTTATAATCAGGCAATATTATTGTAGGCTTATTTTTTATCTTTCTATGCTCTACAAAGCCTTTAATAGAGGATACTATGTAAAAAGCATTTAGAATTTGGGGCATAAGGGCTACTAATGCTATAAACTCCATCTTTGATAATACAGCG
>QMRG01000203.1 GCA_003649235.1 Thermoprotei archaeon
GATTACACAATTAGAGCTTAGAGCAAAATTATCAAGATTGATATGGAGGCAATACAGAAATCCCTTCAAAAAGCTAATTGCAACATTAATGTTCAACTTTAGGTCTTGGCTGTTTGATTTGTTCTACAAGTCGTTTGACTATGAAGAATTGGGGAAAGCAATACAAATTTTCAGGGATTACATAGAGTCTCACAATCTACATTACGAATTCGACTATTTCGACTGCGATGACTTCGCATTACTGTTTAAAGCACTAACAGCATCAAGATTAAATTCAAATGCAGTAGGAGTAGCATTAGGGCTTGTCTATAAAGATGACAAATTATTAGGAGGACATGCATGGAATATTGTGTTGTTGAATAACGAATTATGGTATTTCGAGCCTCAAACACTAGAGCTGTTTTTTGGCAATTTAAGTAGTGATGGGTTTAAATATGAGTTGTTGGCTGTATTGTGGTAGGTGAATAGAAAATGTCAATAGTAGGTGAAGATGCACAAAGCGAAGTATTATTGTTAGACCCAGCGTTATCTTTCGGATTAGTAAGCACAGCAAGTAAAACTAAGAGCTTTAGTGATGTGCCTGTAGCAACGAAAACAGTTCCCAAGGGAACGTCATATCATGTGCTTGCGGTTGTGAAGAACAAATCACAACCTCAAGGAGTTACGTTTGATTTACTTTTAAGAATACGTTTTACAGCACCACAAGGTGCTTCTACTGTAGTTATCTTAAATGATAACATTCAAAGCTTTAGTATTAATGCAGGCGATATACATATTGGTCTTCACAATCCAAGCGACACTTCAAATATATTTAATAATACTGGTTCTAACATTATATTTAGGAATGTAACGACAAATGAAGAAATAACAATTTCTAGTGGTGAATGGGATCCTATTTCTGTTTCTCCGGGCGACATAATTGAAGTAATATTGCCTTATGTTGAAGGTTGGGAATTAAAAGTATTGTCAAATACAGATGTTGATATTACTGATTTGTCAATATTCTATCGTGTTGATGCGACAATATACCATGATGGCAGTCTTACAGGTGGAAAAGGTGTTGTATGTAGCTTTGAGGTTTATGATAGTGATGGTCAAACGCTTCTCGGCAAGTATGAGTTTGAAGGAATCGTAAATCCATTTGCCTTAACAGAAATAACTAGGAGCATTACTATAAGGGCTGGCGAAACGAAATCACTAGACATAGACCTAGGCGATTACGTATTAGACCCATCAGCGCCAACACATTACCTCAGAGCTGTTATTGCGTCAATCGAAGATAGAGTTACTAATCAAGCAGTTTCGCTAGATGAATTTAACGCATTAAAAGTGCAAGTCAAGCTTGAAGATGGTGCAGGCAACGTTATTGCTTCATCACCTCTAGAAGATGTTACGCAACTACCATTTAACGGTAGTTGGAGTGATGCAATAAATGCACCATCAGAAACTACTACTTATAAAGCAAAGCTTCACATTGAAGTTAATCCGAAATATGCTAAACGCTACAGAATTGGTGCATTAGTGCAACTAGGGATGTAACATGGTATCTATTGCTGAAGATGCACAGCACGTTACAATAGACATTGAGGTAAAGCCACAACCCTTCATTTATTTACTTATGGATTTTCTTTTCAACACAATGATGATAATCTTAATCGTAATGATGCTTATAGAGCTTGTAAAATCAATTAGAACGACAAAGCATAAGTGATATTCATGCCAACTGTAACGAGAACAATTGTGAAAGACTATTTGCTTCACAATGACTTCGGTAAAGCTTGGGGTTACTTTGACTTTTGGATTTATGGTGATTTCACAGAAGTAAAAATCCATGTTAGGCTTCATAGCTGTGCTAGGAATTGTCTTGGTGCACCATCAGATTGCACGACTTATGTTAGCTTTACGAGTGAAAAGTTGGAGCAAGTGTATGGCTCAGGATACTTCGTTAGCCTTGCTACGTATCTAGACCATGAGTATTGCACAATAAGGGAAGGTGTATGGGAAGTAACGAGTTGGATAGGTGGAAGGAATACAGTCATTATAACGTTTGATGTACCTTCGTGGGGTCTTGGAGGTTGCGGTGTTGTCGAAATACTAGAATTGATAATAACGTATCCTGAGGGTTCACCAGAACCAAGGGTTGATATACAGGCAAAGGAGTACAAGACGTTTGAGGGTGCAATAAAGCTATTAAACGAGTTTATCGTTAAGATTTTCATGCCAATGATGATGCTGATGATAATGGTTAGCCTGATAAGGGCTGTGATGAAGAGATGACAAGGAAGGCAAGCATAATTGCCTTTATTGCGTTAATCATAATTGCAGTAGCCTCATTTTGCATTTGCCATTACGAAATGCAGAATGCACTACGCTTTTTAAGTAACGTTAATCTGCCAAGTTCACCTTTCAATGAGCTTTACGTTAAGACTGTAGAGTTTGTAGCTCACGTCTTCAATATGACGTTAATACTGCTATTCATTGCATTTATAGTTGCATTAATAGTGCTTGCACTAGAATGCTCATTAACAGCGTAAAAATTTAGGCGGTTTTTCAACTATATATAGTTTAGCGTCATAAATGATGTGTGCTCGATACTAACATGAAAAACCGCTTCATAAGAACAACTTCAAAAAATGAAGTTATTAATTTACGGCTAAGCTTATATACTCTTCTTTGCAAATCTATTTTTGGTGTGGTAAACATGGTTGGTGTGAAAAAACTTGTAGTTAAAAAAGATGAATTAAAGAACATTGTTACAGAGTTATTGTCAAAA
>QMRG01000204.1 GCA_003649235.1 Thermoprotei archaeon
AAAGAAGCTCGGATATTAACCTACTAAATCATATAGAAAAGTATAAGGCGGATCGTAGCCTCCAGGACAGTTTGTAAATTTAATATCATTTCTGCTGAAGATTTTTAGACCCGCTAGGATCGCTGTATTAATATTTATTTTTCACATGATTTTTCTGAAAATTTATTTCAAATAAAATGTTCGAATCTGTATGTGAAGTTCACAATTTCTATATATCGTTTTCAGTTTTATACCGAAATCAATCAGGTTGACGGAAAGCATTTCTTGATAAAAGGTGAATCCTTTGAGCAAGGATCGCTTATTGATAGTAGACGACGATGAGACTATTCTCCGAAATCTTGAAAGGATACTTCAGATGGATGGATACGAGATAGATACTGCGAGAACAGGCTTAGAAGCTATAGAGAAGTCCAAGACGAACTTCTACAACCTTGTATTATTAGATATTAAGCTCCCCGACATGGAAGGTACTGAGCTGCTAAGAAAGATGCATGAAACATTTCCTAAAATGATAAAAATAATGGTAACAGGCTATCCGGACCTGGAAAACGCGATTAAATCTCTCAACTTAGGCGCCGATGCCTACCTCGTTAAGCCAGTTAGCGTTCAGAAACTTCTCGAGGTAGTGAAAGAAAAGCTAGCTGAACAAAAAGACCTAGAGAAGATAACTGAAGAGAAAGTAAAGGATTGGATAAAAACTCGTATTCGAAAACTTAACGCGGCGGGTCGTAATGCTGCAACTTGAAAACTTAATCTTTGACGCAATCAACGAGGTGATCAGAAACATATTTGATGATGAAGTAGCTGAGATGCTTCTAGGCTTTTTAAAAGAGAATAGTTCTATGAGTTTTGAAGAAAAACTACGATTTTTCGAGGAGTCTCTACCCAAAATCTTAGGGTCCGGAGCCGTCATAATTGAGGATCTAATTCTTGAGACCCTTTATTCCAAGTTAGGAATAAAATTTGAACAGAAAAGAAAGAGTTTCACTGAGTATGTTTTGGATTTAATGGTTCACCAGGTGGAAACGCATGGATAGCCGCAAAATCGCGATTATAAAAATCTTTCTCGCAACCACAAGCCTCATAGCTTATGGAGACTTCTTTCCAATGATAAAGATTACTTCCCCAGCTGTTGAAGCTTCAATAGATCCTATTCTTTGGTTACGAATATCCATTTTTCTAGTCTACGTTACGATGCCGATAATCGCATTATTTTTAAACAATTATATCTTCTATACGCTACTAACCGGAGTCTTTCTCTGCAGACCCATAATCGAACTTCTGGAGGCATCTTGGTCCCTTCCCTTCACGGTCACAGTCCCCTTATACATTGTTGCCGCAATTCTCTCCTTGATTTTAGCTATAGAGGATGCCAGCTCTAAAGTTTGCGGAGAGATTTTTAAACTAAAATGGTCTCAATTCTAGAGTAGCGGTAAGTGAGACATAAAGAAGTTAAAATCACGCATTTCTAAGAGTTTCATAAATCTCTATCTTTCCAGGAGGAATAATCTTCGGAGGCTTATACTGCCCTATCGGAGCTCCCTCCTTCGCCTTTATCATAGAATATCTAAGAAAGGCTCCCGACCTCAAATATTCAACTCTAACAACCTCAGAAGGTTCTTTTATTCTAAAGTCATTCACATAATCACTAAATGTTCGACCGCGATACGGTAACGTCTTCTCTGTTTCTATCAGGGAATTAAATATGATTTTCTCAGATTCTCTCTCAGAATATGGCCAAGTCTTTTCCATCAAAAAGAGAAGATGTTCTTTCGGCTCAAAACGCTTGACAACTGCCCATTTATCCGAAGAACTCAAGCCCGCTCTAGAAAGCGCTTGAACGATAACATTAGGAGAAAGTCTATAGCCGTAAATGTCGATAACCGCTATTTTTCTGCCCTCAAAGGCGAAGATGGGCATACCATCGTCTCTAAAATCAATAACTCGTAGGAGATCTTCAATATTGTATCTGAAAAGCATCGACTCGAAGGGGGTCACCACTAACTCGTAAACCTCTCCCTTCTTAAGTTCGTCAAGCTCTTTTATCTCTCCTTCTTCGTCTTTGAATTCTAAGTAGCTTGTTCTTAAGTCAGGAATTAGATCTCTCTTCCTATCAGGGTCGCCTCGCATCAATGGACCAGCTTCTGTACATCCGTAAATATTTAATGGTTCTACACCGAATTCCTCTTTGAAAAAATCTATGTAAAGCCGTGCGTCAAGCCCAGCAATAAGTACACCTTTCAATGGTAAAAGTTCAACTATTCTTTTTCTTTCTTTACTTCCCAATTTACACTGAAGCATCTTTAGGTAAAGAAGCATCTTTTTTAGTCCAAAATCAAGAGAATGGTAATATTCCCGATAGAATTCTTCTGGGTCAAGAAAATATTTACATATCATGTAGAATAGAGCTCCTATGCCTCCGCCTACCGCTATTTTCTCTCCTCTCTGAATAGCTTTTAATATGAGAAAGAACTTTTCTCGCATATCTTGAAGATTATCACAGATAGCTATGGGCGGAACCAGTTTAAAGCAAGTTTGGGAGGCCCATGCGCCCCATCCAGATATATAGGGTATAGGTGCGTTCATATTTAGACATTTATCCCCAACCTTAAGTTTTGTTTCTCCCCAACTATCACTACAAGCAATCACTGCGGTTGCGATTGATGCTTGTTCAAAGTTTTTCCAGAATGTTTTTCCATGAACAACCCACTTACTTTGTCCCGTGGTGCCTGTACTCTTCATGCATAGGAAATAAGGCTCCGTCATATA
>QMRG01000205.1 GCA_003649235.1 Thermoprotei archaeon
GGGGGTGGGATTTGAACCCACGCAGGCCTACGCCATCGGGGCCTAAGCCCGACCCCTTTGACCTGGCTCGGGCACCCCCGCACCAAAACACAAATAAATAACAAACTTATAAAGGTTAGAAATTACTTCTTTGAAGTTAACATTAATTAGTCTCCTTAAGCTTCTCATAGTGGTGGGCCGGTAGCTCAGCCTGGAAGAGCGCCGCCCTCGCACGGCGGAGGTCCCGGGTTCAAATCCCGGCCGGTCCACCATCTTAATCTTTCTAATTCTTGATCTTTAGCATTTATTATATATAGGTGTATGTTGAGCCATCACAATATATGCCTGGCGTATTAAGGAATTTGAAGCCCTCCCTACATGTAGTAAATGCTAAGCCATATTTCTCACTTATTTCCTTAACCATCAGCATGTATTTTAGCCTAACCTCATATGGTAGATAATAATAACCACTTATCTTAACACCTCTAATTAAATAGAGATCTATCAACTTGTCTTTCAAGCTAGGAAATGCGCTACAAAGCCTCTTTAGGGAGTCGAGTCTCGCCTTATAAGTTGATGAAGAAATCTGTATGACACCTGCTTTAGCTACCTCACTTATTAACTCCTCAACATCTAGGGGATCATCATTTATGAAGGGTATCACCGGATCTAAGCGGACGATCACAGGTATCCCCGATTTACTTAATCTTCTGATAGCTTCAATCCTATTAGTAGGTGATGGTGCTTCGGGTTCTAATTTTCTAGCTAATGAATCATCAACCGTCGTTATAGTTATTGCCACAGCTACACGTCCTTTACTTAGTACATCAGCATCCCTAGTAACTAAGTCTGACTTAGTTATGATGAGTACTCTAAACCTTTTACTAATGATTAATGATAAAGCCTTTCTTGTGAGTCTTAATCTATGCTCTGGCGGTGTGTATGGATCACTACTTTCACTCATAGATATTAAGGCATTCTTAGGTAATCTATCTAGGTCATGTAATAAGTTTATTAAAAGCCTGTTTTTAGGTCTAGGTTTATCAAAGTCTCTTATGTATGATCTCGCATAGCAATAAAGACAGTGATGACCGCATCCTGTATACGGATTTAATGTAAACTTATGTGGGCATGTACATAATGGTGAACCCCAAGGATCGAACTCCCTAATGACTCTTAAGCCCCTGATCCTAACCAATTTATTACACCATGAATGGCGCCGGGGGCGGGATTTGAACCCGCGCGGGCGCAAAGCCCAGTGGGTCTCCCATTACATGCTGGAAGGACTCGAGCCCACCCCCTTAGACCGCTCGGGCACCCCGGCACCAAAAACTAGCTATTTTCAGCAGTTAAGTTTTTCTTAGTGGATAATTTAGAAGTTGGGTTGCTTAACTATTTGCTTAGCTAAGTCCTTAACCTTTTCAAGTCTTTCCTGATGTTTTTCAAGGAATTTTACTAACATCTCCCTAGTCCTAAGCTTGCACTCACCGCAAAGAAGCCTACCTGATTTACACTCATCATATATTCTCATTAATTCATTGTCGTCTTCTATCAAGTGATACGAAAGCATTTCAAAGACCGGACACTTCTCTGGTTGACCACCCAATTCTCTTTGCTCCCTAGCTGTAGCCCTACCACCAGTTAATGATCTAAGTATTTTTCTTGAAGCTAATTCTGGAGGATCAGTTAATGCTATGTATGATTCAGGTCTTGAGGAGCTCATTTTACCACCATCCAGTCCCGTCATTAATTTATGATATGTAGCGGCAGGTCTCTCAAAACCAAGTTCAGAGTATCTATCAGCGACATCTCTAGCAAGTCTTAAGTGGGGATCTTGGTCAGCACCTACAGGGACTAAGACTGTTTTGAATCCACCGAATTCAGGTAATTCAGGGTGTAGTATATCAGCTAATTGAGTGAATATCGCCATTATCTTCCCGGGCTCTAAGTCCTCACCATATATTGCCTTCAATTCCGCCATAGTCACTTTACGTGAGAATAATTGTATTAATCTGTAGTACTCTCTCTTGTAATTAGTTTGAAAGTATACATGAAGCCTATGTGTCTCAAGGCCTAGAGCTAGGTAATTAGCTATATACTCATTTATTGCTGTATTGATTATTTCTTTCCTATCCAACCTTCTCACAGCATATGCTTCAGCATCAGCTATGACTATGAATATTTCAGCACCTAATTTCTGATAATATATTACTTGATCTATGACCATTTTATGGCCAAAATGCATCTTACCTGAGGGCATGAGCCCTGTTAGTATTGCGAATCTTTTTCTCTCCTTTAGTGCCTCGATAACCTTCTCAAAATCCCTATGTCCGAAGACTATACCCCTTCTCATAAGCATGTGTGGTTCAGTTATTTGAGCTAGCTTACTTAAAACCTCAGTGAACGGTTTTATTCCGAAATACTTGAATAGTTTTTCGTACTCAGTAATTTTTTCTGAGGCCCAGGGACTTAACCTAAAATGTTCCACAATACTAAACACCACAAGATTAGTTGTAGGGGTCTTAAAAACGTTATAGGGAATAACTTACATGAAGTGATCTGCTTGAGCAGATATCAGCTAAGGATATACAGGGTAAGTACAGGTATTAACGAACTTGATGAAGCATTAGAGGGGGGTATACCTAAGGGTTCATGGGTGGCAATAACTGGTGAACCAGGTACTGGTAAATCCATAATGTGTATGCATTATGCCTATAAGGGTCTTAAGGAGGGGGATCCAGTAATATACGTAACAACTGAAGCGGAATTTAGGGATGTA
>QMRG01000206.1 GCA_003649235.1 Thermoprotei archaeon
GTTAGCATGTATGTCAGGTTTAAGGTTATAGAAGAGCTATACGGCGCCGCTGAAGTTAAGAGAATAAAAAGAAAATTGGCAAAGCTTTCAAGAAGCGATAGGTTATCAATCGAGCTTTACGAGCTAGTTAAAAAACGAATGAAGAAGGATTCGCCTGAAGAATTCTTAAAGACCATGGTAGAAATCGTAGCTGAAGGAGCTTTTAAATACTGGTAGGCTAGGATCTAGGTCTCTAGATTTTAAGAATTTATAAGCTATAGCCAGCATGTTTTTATACTTCTTCTCTATCAATATTTCGACTGCTAGTTCTTGCTTAATTCTAGGCATCGATGAACTGCTGTCTCCGATTATCAATTCTGGCTTTATCAATTGTATAATAGATGAAATCTTAAAAGATTTATAGTTCTGGCAGTTCTATGTTTAGGCCGACAGCTTTATCCTCGTATTTTTTAAAGATTTTGGCTATTTCCCTAGCAGCTCTTATTATCTCCTCACAATACTCTTTGACATTAAAACCAGCTAACGCTAGCAATTCTTCACTAAGCTTATAAGGAGCTCTAACCCAAACCATAGCTCTATCCTCAATTATGGCATACCTTAAATGAGGTAGCCCGAGCTCTCCTACAACGCTACTTTTCATAAACGCATAGCCGTCAGCTCTTATCATCGCCTTTAATCCTAGCTTTTCAACTTCTCCTACAACATCGTGAGTTAGTGAAGTAATTAAGTCTGACGTAAGGATTATGGTTAAATGTATTCTACCGAGATCTTCTTTATATCGATTTACAGAGTTTGACATAAAGAGTTACCGAGTTTATATATGGTTAAGTTATAAAAGTTTATTGCTGGCTTATTCCTGCTTGTTAATTATCTAATTTTTACACGGATTTTAGTCGATACCAGCAGTTTTAAAATCTCTTTAAGAGTTATTATGCCTTTAAGTTCAAAGTCTTCTCCTATAACTACTATCTTATCTATTTCATTTTCTATCATCTTCTCTAAAACCGTAGCTAAGGTATCGTCTTCTCTAACGGTTACTCCTCTCTCTATCGGCAATAGCATGATCTCGATATTAGATCTTCTAGGAGCCCTAATCACTATATCTTCAAGAGCGATAAAGCCCATGAATCTATTATTATCGTCAACGACTGGATAAACACGATAAGGATATTTCTTCATTAAATCCAGCACTTGGGCAATTTTGCTCTTACAATTCAGCTTTGCCATAGCTTCTACCATTAGATCTTTAGCTCTTACTTTGACAAGTAGGGAAGGATCTTCAACTTTCAGTTTATTGTAGATGATTCTGAGCAAACCTACTTTAGATTCTCCATGCGCAGGCGATTCGGCTCTCGAGAATACTTGGCTCTCGTAGATGGTAAAGTTTCCGGTTATTATATAAGACAGCGTAGTAGCTATGAGTGAAGGTGCGAATAACTCATAATCACCAGTCATTTCACTAACCATAAGCATAGTTGCTATAGGAACTTTGCCTACACCGCCGAAGAAAGACATCATTCCTATAATGACGTAGGCCGCTATAGGAACATCGTAACCTGGGAGAATAGAGGAGGCAAAGTGCCATATAAGAGCTCCTAGCGAACCACCTATCACTAGAGCTGGCGCGAAAACTCCTCCGCTTCCTCCTGATCCTATGGAAAAAGCGGTTGCTAGTATCTTTAAGAATGGAAGTAAAATAAGAGTTTGTAGAGGCATATAAGTGAAATCGCCTCTAATCAGCATTTGGAGCCAACCATAGCTACTCTCTAATACTTGAGGATAGAAAACTCCGATCAAACCTGTTACTAAACCGCCTATAGCTGGTTTTAGTGTTCTAGGTACTTTTTTTAGTTTTCTAAAGAGGTCCCTCACAGAGTAAAAGATCTTAACATAAAGTATTCCCATAGCACCGTTTAATATCCCGAGCAAAGCGAAAAATGTTAACGTTGGAGGATCGTAGAGTACATAGACTTTGCTAGCGAGGTCAGGCGCCCAGAACACGTGATCCCATCCTTCAAAAAAGCCCATTATAACATAGCTTACGAGAGACGCTATGAATGCGGGTGGTATTGAGAGAGGCTCGAAATCCATCATATATAATACTTCTGAGGCAAAAATAGCTCCTCCAAAGGGAGCCTTAAATATAGCGCCTATTCCTGACCCCAAGCCTATGATTAACGCGATTCTACGATCTCTAGGATTTAACTTTAACAATTGTGCGAGAAAGGAACCAAATCCTCCTCCTATCTGAGCTACTGGTCCTTCTTTACCAGCGCTTCCTCCAGAGCCTATGGTTAAAGCGGATGCTATGAGCTTTATTAAGGGTACCCTACTTCTCACGATTCCCTCTTTATAGTGGAAAGATTCTATTATTGCGTCGGTGCCATGTCCCTCGGCCTCTGGAGCGAATTTGAAAACGAGAAAGCCGCTAAGTAATCCTCCTAATGGCGGGATCAGAAATAGAAGAAGTTTGTTTTCAGGAATAATCGGAATCGAGCTTTCCATTCCGGGTTTAGGAGGTTCGTAGCCAGCGAGCCACTTTAGAAACAGCTGTATGGAATAATCTATCGCTAAGTGGAAGATTATAGCGGCAAAACCGCTGACCACGCCTATTAAAACTGCTATAATAAACCATTTTTCAAGGTAACGTAGCTCCTCTTCTATGGAGTTCATTCTTAAGCCCACGTTCTTTCACCTTGGCATCGCTGTCACTTTAGTCCTTTAATAGTGCTAGGACTCTAAAA
>QMRG01000207.1 GCA_003649235.1 Thermoprotei archaeon
GTTGATGAGTTAATAATAGGTATAGGTAGTGCTCAAGAAAGCCACACTCTAGAGAATCCGTTTACCGCTGGGGAAAGGATGCTAATGATTAGAAGTGCGCTTGTAGAGGATGGTGTAGATTTATGTAGGGTTTACATTGTCCCCATACCTGACATTGTGATGAACCATGTTTGGGTTAGATATGTATCCATGCTTGTACCTCAATTTAATATTGCATATTCAAACAACCCGCTCGTTATGAGGCTCTTTAAAGAAGCTGGATACAATGTTAAACCGATCCCCCTATATGATAGGAGAAAATTTAGCGGCAAGAAAATAAGGGAGCTTATGCTTAAAGGTGGTTCTTGGGAGGAGCTTGTTCCAAAATCTGTAGCGAAGATAATTAATGAAATTGATGGTGTTTCAAGAATAAGGGAAATCGCTAAGAGTGATGAAGAGGTAGAGGGCAAATGATAATTATTGACGGAAGCTTTGGTGAAGGTGGAGGACAAATTCTTAGGACAAGTATTGCCTTATCATCTCTTCTACTTAAGCCTGTTAAAGTAATTAACATAAGAGCTAAAAGGAAGCCTCCAGGCCTTAAAAGGCAACATATGACAGCGATCAAGGTTTTAGCTACTTTAACTAATGCTGAGGTTAAGGGTTTAGAGTTAGGTTCTATGACTATAGAGTTTATTCCTAAGGTCAGGAGAGGGGGGCATTTTAGTTTCGATATAGGTACTGCTGGAAGTATTTCTCTCGTTCTTCAGGCAGCCTTACCAGTAATGCTTTATGCTTCAACTTCAGTCTCGTTAACTATTAGGGGAGGTACTGATGTCCCATGGAGCCCCCCTATAGATTACGTGAGAAACGTATTAGTTCCACTACTAAACGAAATGGGCGCTAAAGTAAATATTAGGGTTGAAAGAAGAGGTCATTATCCAAGAGGGGGAGGTATTGTTCACATACTAGTTGAACCTGTTAAAAAACTAAGGTCTCTTAGAAAGCTGAGTAGAGGTAGTGTTCTTGCAATATATGGGATCTCACATGCTGTAAAACTATCTTCGCATGTCGCTATTAGACAAGCTAAGGCTGCCACATCAGTTCTTGAAAGACATGGCTATAGAAACGTTAAGATAGAAACAGAATATTATGAGAAAGGTAAGGATCCGCATTTGGGTCCGGGAAGTGGAATAGTTCTCTGGGCAAAAACAGAGAAGAGCATTTTAGGTGCTGACGCATTAGGCGCTAGAGGGAAACCTGCTGAAAAGGTTGGTGAAGAAGCAGCATTAAAGCTCATCGATGATTTATCAACTAATGCAGCATTGGATGCTCATATGAGTGATATGATTATACCGTTCTTAGCTGTTGCTGAAGGTATTTCGGAGATCACTGGAGCTAGGTTAACAATGCATGCATATACTAATATCGAAGTGGTTAGGAAGTTCATTAATACTGAAGTTTATCTTGAAGGAAAACTAAACAGCCCCTTCAAATTTAGAATTAGAGGTATCGGTCTTACCCCATAAAACCCTGCCATCGCTTGCTATAATTCTCGTTACCCTATGAAACGGTATTAGCTTCATACCTGAAGAAGTATTTACAACGAAATACCAGCTTCCTATCTCCTTCACATCTCTGATTTTTACCTTTTTTACAATGGTGTCTCTCCCTACCCTATGAACATATTCTATAATGTGATCCTTGCTACCACTATACTGCGGATCCCATAACAACCTGTTTAATAACACCCTTATTTTTGAGGGAGACTTTCCTCCCATAACTCTCAGTACTCATGATAATGTTTTTAGCCTTAACATATACTTCACTGTATCTCCTGAGGTCCTTATACGCTTTTCTAAGATTTACAACGCTAACTCTAAACTCCTTAGCGATAGAGGAGAAACTAGGTCTAAATCCATAGACTAGTTCATTATAGAGAATCTTTGCTAAAGCAAGTTTAACTCTATCAGTTCTTGAGGAAATTCTTGGATACTCCTTAAACACCTCTATTATGTCCAGGTAAATTTTTGTATCCTTCGATTCTAGAAGCTTACTCTTGACTTCTTCAGTATGCTCATTCACTATAGTTTTAACCATTTTCACTTTCCTCCCAACGTAAAGTGCTTTTAATACATCATCTCTTATTCTCAGTCCCGGCCTAAGTTTTGGATACTCCTTAAGCTTCTTTTGGAATTTACGATATCTCAAATCTATTAGTAGAAGCTTTGTTCTCCGTGATCTCATGATATAATCTTCATGTATCCTATGAATGCTTAGTCTATAGGTTTTTAATTCCGATTGGGGTAATGGTGAGCCTATGTTGTAGTCATATATTCTATCTAAAACTGTACCGCATTTAGAGCAAACAATATAGCCCTCCTCATACCTCCAAACTAGCTCGTTGCTTCCACAGCAGGTGCACTTCATTCTTAGCACCGTGATTGGTTCATTGACTAGCCCTTTATAAACTAGACCGTAACTTTTCTTAGTTCTCGGAGAGTAGAGTGAAAGTATTCGGATCGCTGAGTTTATATTATTGTATCTAATATTTGGGATTAGAAACTGCATCAAGCGAGGATTAAGAATGTCTCAAACATATTTTGGCGCAACAACAGTTGGCATTAGAGGCAAAGACTTTGTTGTGCTAGCTTCTGAAAGGAGGATGTCGTATGGAGGATATATTTTAAGCCGTAGTATAAGGAAAGTGTTTAAAATAACGGACAAGATAGGTGTGGCA
>QMRG01000208.1 GCA_003649235.1 Thermoprotei archaeon
GACCTTTACGACACCACCCAAATACCCGAAATCCTCGACTATAGGGTTCTTCTCATACTTCCTCCACGGGCCTAACGGGTTATCTGCAACCGCCAGACCTATGTCGACCGTTTCGCTTCCGCTGCCAGATGCGGAGTAGAACATGTAGTATTTCTCGGTTCCACCTTTGATATCGTAGGCACCTTCCTTAAGCACGACCGCACATGCCACCCAAGAGTCGTCCCAGCTACCCTTAGGTCCATGGTCTAGGATGGGGTTCTTCTCATACTTCCTCCAAGGTCCCAACGGCGTCGGGGCCGTAGCTACGCCCACCCTATAACCGCCAGGCCAGAGCTTCTCATCAGCAGACCAAGCATGATAATACCAGTAGTAGGTGTTCCCGTCCTTGAACACACCGCTGGACTCTAAGACGCCTCCATCCCAATCCCCCTTACCGCCAGGGGTTAACGCAGGGCTCGGACCTAGAACATGGATGAAACCTCTGTCAGCCCAAACATTCCTACGCTCCATAGCAGAGAGGTATTCCTGCTGCGAGTATTTAAAATTTTAGATGAATTTGCAAAAGCAAGAGTTCTAAGAGCATTGATGGTCAAAAGCTTAAATAGTCAACATGGGTGACATTCTCTATGCGCATATGAATAGCGGATACAAATCTGAGAGAGTCAAAGCTACTACGCTTATATGGATAGCTATTTTAAGTTCTGTCTTAACGGTTCTATGGACATTTTACTCGGCATTTTTACCAGCAATAGCTCGCTGCACTCAAAGTGTCAGTGTACTTATCCCTGCTTCAGGAATCGGATTCATGGGCCTTCCATTCGTAATGTTCATTATAGCGATGATCCTTGCACGGGTTCCATTACTCAGGAAGCATTTAACAACGTCGAACCTAGTATACTCATACATAACGACGTTTATAGTATCATATATAGTAGCGGATTGGGGATGGGCATCGCTCGTAACGCTGAGACCTTTCACGCCGGAGAATGTCGCTAGGTATGTGTCAGAGTTTGTGGCTGCTCCAAAGGATGTAGCTGAACTACTGTGGATTGGGGCGGGGATCGGAAACATACCATGGCAAGCATTACTCCCAAATATAGTCTGGGGCTTCCTACTTCTCGCTCTGTTCGGTTGTATGGCCATAAGCTTCGTAAGCATATTTCGAAGACAGTGGATAGATGTAGAGATGTTGCCGTTCCCCCATATAATGGTGGGATACGTTACCATGGTAAACGTGGAGGGTTGTGCAAAGAGGGAGTGGCCTTCCAAAACTCCATTCCTCTTAGGGATGCTGTTAGGGATACTCCTAGCCATACCGTTAAGTGGGGCGACTTTGTTCCCCTGGTTTCCAGACCTTTATGGATGGAGATCGGAGACCTGTGGCCCAGGGGGTCACTGGGTCACAATCCCAGGTACACCCTGGCATTTGGCTATGAATAAACATCCCCCAGTATATGCATTACTACTATTATCGCCGGTACACGCACTCTTCAGCCTAGTCTTCTGGGTCTTAGTAATGGAAATAGCTCTCTGGACAGCCTTCTACGGGTTCGGATACTACACAAGCATGGCTGAGGTGCCTTTCTGTGGAAGAAACTGGTGTCCGCCTAATGTATACATGAGCCCGCCGATTTCTCTATTCGCTGTAAACGCGGGTGCCACGATTGGTCTAGCTGTAAGCATCGTAATTCTTCAAAGAAGATACATCTTAGAGACTTTGAGAGCTGCATTTAGTGGGAGTAGGTCTGAAGAAGAGGCTGTTTCCTACAGAGTTTCATGGATAGTGTTTGCGTTGTCATTCATACTTATTATGCTACTTTTTATGTACACTGGTCTTAGTCCATGGGCTTCCTTCGTAGTGCCGCTCATAGGTATTTCAGGTTGGGCACTTGTCACGGCACAAATGTGGGGTAGGATAGGGATAGAGACAAATATAAGTGCCAATTTCACCCCTGGATTGGGTAAACTCTTGCTATGGCCCACAGTGTCAGCGGAGGCTGCTAAGGTAACTTCTACAGATCTTGGGCTAGCTCCATGGATAGCTGAGTGGTACGGAGGTCCTGGAACGCCTTGGATGGGGTCTGTCTACGCTACCTTAGCCGCCTACAAGATGGCTAAGTTTACAAATGTACATCCTCGGAATGTATTGAAGGTACTGGTTGTCGCAATGTTCACTACGATGCTTTTCACCAACATCACTCAGATTCTATTCATGGGGGCGTTTGGCGCTAGGGGGCGAGGTCTACTTCTCGCACAATCCTTGGATCAACACCCTTGGACAGCATTTTGGTCGCAACCAGTGACAGTTCCACTATACGAGGCCAGTTTACAACTTGTCGTAGGCTTCATATTCATGATCCTCATGACGCATTTATACGGTAGAATTCTATGGCTACCCAATCCGATGATGGCTCCAATTGCCTGGTCCGACCCAACGTCTCTCTCTGGAATATGGTTCCCGTGCTTGGTTTCAGGGCTCATTAAGTGGCTCATACTCAGAATCTTTGGAAGCCGTTTCTACGAGGAGCGAGTTGTACCGTTTGTCGGAGGCTTCCTCCTAGGCGACGCCCTAGAGGTTCTCATAACAGCCCTAACAAGCTTCGCCCTCTTCCCACCGACTGTATAAAAATCCACCCCCCATTTTTTACGAAAGAATAGTTGGAGAACATAGATGATCGTAAAGGATACGTGTCTCCTATAAGGGAA
>QMRG01000209.1 GCA_003649235.1 Thermoprotei archaeon
AAGGTCTCTTCAATACTCTCTATGAGCTTCATTATGTTCTGTTTATCTAGTCCACTTCGTTTTAGAACTGATGCAACTTCAACAATACCTGCTCGAGGGAAGTAGACCGTATAGCCCCGGGCTTCAAGAATCTCTAAGATAACATTAATCTTCCTACGTGTCTCAACCTCACGTTCATACACACTGGGAGGGAGGATCCTTGAGGGCTCCAAGACGCTTTTAACAACAACGCTAGTATCATGTACAACACTATTCGTAGATGCTTCTACCACGTCCACGAACCTCCCTTAGAACCCTATCCACATCCTCCTCAGCCTCCACCCGGAACCTCCTAGCCAACTCATAGAAGCTCTTACCCTTCACAACAACGACCAACTCCTCACCCTCCTTAAGATCCAGCCTCTCCAAAGGCTTCAGAACACCACCCTCGTAGCGAACACGGATAACCCTAGCCACCCCAACAACACCCACACCTCTATAACTGCTAGAGCCTTAAATAATGTAGTTAACGACAACTACCTAGAGGATGACATCCCCCTGATGAAGGCTCCCCGGACACAGAACCCACCTCTCACACTATACCGAATTCCCTAACATGGTTCAACAGTCTCATGGAGGTCTGCATCTTCTGCGTAGTTTTCTTGCCGTACGCGCATGCTACTACATTCTTTCTCGTATATATTGGTGATATTCTTCCATAACTTTTCTGGGAATGGGGTTTTCAATTTCTATATCTCTGACCTTCTTTGCCAGTTCTTCGTCTATCGTGTATATCTTGTTGATTCCGAGGGTTTTGGCCAGCTCTATTAGGTAGCCATCCCACGAAGAAATGTTCAGCTCTGACGCGGATGCCAGAGCTTTTTCTGCGACTGCTTTCGGAAGGTTTCCATAGAATGCAGGGGATTCGAGAGATAGAGTTTTCAGCAGAGCCTTTGCCACACGGTCGCGCCTAAGTTTCAGATACCTCGTCATGATCACGTAGGCCCCTAGATAAGTGTTCACGGGAATTAGGATGCGTCTTTTAAGCGTTAGGGCTTCCATCAGTAGTCGGGCTGCATACTCGCGCGCAGGATTTCTGAAGTGTGCGAGAACTACGATGCCGACGTCAACTAACGCCTCGAATCCCAATCTTGCGGAGCGCATATTCACTGTCAAAGTACTTATCCTCCCCCTCAACCTCCACAGTGTCCACTTCTAGGCTTGGAGCTACCTCCTCCAGGTCGGCGAAGGCCCTCTGGATCGATTCTATAGAGAATCTTTCCAGTATAACCTTGTTTCCGACAACCCTGCACACCATTTCAGCTCCGCCCTCTATTCCAAGGGCTATCCTAACATCCCTTGGAAGAACCATCCGACCCTGCTTATCCACCTTAACGATTGCCTCCACGTATATCACCACTCATCCCATGAAAAATGCCATATATAAAGTACTCTCACACAAATATCTCCCAACAACTGCCACATGATCCGCACTTTCAATGTCCTATCAGGAATTCAAGTTGTCACGAGAAAGAGAGTCCCTCAAGAGGGGACAACAATCGTGGACAACGGGTTCTTGTTGAAGGTTTCGCCGTGAGGACGGCGAGAACCGGAACTGTTATCTGAAACGAGGCCGATCAAAAACCTGTGCATAAGGGGATGTAAAGCCTCATGCCGGGTCTAGACAAGGAGTCTGTCATCAAGAGGTTGGGTGAGCTGTTCAACGAGTTGGACGATGTTGAGGTGGCGGTCTTATTCGGCTCCCTCACCAAGGGCCATAGACATCCCCGTGATGTCGATATAGCCGTTAAATTCTCCTGCGAGAAGTCGCTACTCGATCTAGCAGGCCTAACCTCACTGATAGCTGGGCGACTAGGTGTTAGTGAGGACTACGTGGATGTCGTAGACCTAAGCGAGGCCAAGCCCCTCCTACTCTCCAGGATACTCAAGGAGGGGGTGATCTTGAAGGCGGATCCGAACAGCTTGAAAAACCTCTACGACGAAGCCCTGAAAGGCATAGACCACCTAACCGAAGTCAAGCTGTGGGCCAACCTAGACCCAGAGCCTAGGGTAGACAAGGCCATCATAGCCTCTAGGGTCGAGGAGGTCAGGAGGAACGTCGAGTTCATCAAGAAAGAGATCCTGCCAGTCGAGGACATCGACAAACTGAGGTACAGGGACAAACTGGCACTCGAAAGGGCGTTACACAGGATCGCCGAGGCCATGCTGGACGTATGCAGACACCTAGTAGCAACCTACTCGCTGGGCATAGTCGAGAGCTACGGAGAATACCCAAGAAAACTAGCGCAGGCGGGAAAAATGCCCAGAGAGCTAGCCGAGGAACTAACCAAGCTCGCGGGCCTAAGAAACATCCCAGTCCACAGGTACCTAGAGATAGACACCAGAAAACTATACGAAGCGGCACAAAGGATAACCGAGGAAATAGCACCAAAATTCCTTCGATGGGTCAGCTCCGTTGCATCTTAGGAACTTCGATGCAACCTCCCTCTTTTGCCCCCTTGTTGTGATGGGATTGGATGGAAAAGCCATGTCAAGACGCCCTCTCCAACCATTCAACTATCTGCCTTATGAACTCCTCGAAGTCTGTGAGCTTCGTTTGAAGGAACTCGTAGACAAGCTTCAGGTTTATAGCCGCGTAGTCATGAACGAGGAGGTTTCTGAAGCCTATCATCGACGCCATCGTGTCTGCGAAACGCTCTGATATCA
>QMRG01000210.1 GCA_003649235.1 Thermoprotei archaeon
CTTGTAATGCACAAGCTCCCTGAAAGGTAGGTGATGCATTACGGTAACGATTTTTTCGACACCACCGTAGATTTCCTTAATATGCTCTTCAAACCTGTTGAGAAGCATTAGCGTAAACTCCTCATCGCTCATAGGTAACTCTACGAAGTCCCTATCCGCCCAAATGTATCCTCCGAAAGCTTTCTCCCTAAAATCCTCTAGTTTCAAACCTAACCATTCAGGTGCGAAACTATAATCGTATCATCCGATTGTGCCTACGAAACCCACGTTCCCCATGACGAACGGTGTTTCATTAGGGCGTAGCATCCAATATTCTCTACGAGATCGTTAAACATGCTTAGTTTGAGAAGAGAGTTCACCTTCTCCCCTTTCTCATGAAATGAAAGGTAAATGTCGTGGTTTCCGGGAACAACCAAGACATGAGCGCCAACAGCATCCCTTATCTCCGTGAGAACTTCGAAAACAAAACCCAAACCACCATTACCCGTAATGTCGCCAACAACAACTAAGAGCAGAACCAGTAGTGCGAATACTCTATCTAAACATCTCATTCCGGAGAAATACGTGCGCCGGGAAAGTAAAAAAGAGGGAAACCTACTTTCTCTTCAGAACCGCGATTGCGACGGCGATTGCTACTATTGCTAGTGCTACCGCTGTTAGGAGCAGTAGGTTGCTGCTTGCTTTTTCGGGTGCCTTGTGTGCGCCGGTTGTTTCCGGCGGCTGGGTTGTTGTGGTTATTGGTGTTTGGGTTGTAGTTGTTGTTTTCGCTGTTGTCGATGGCGGTAGGGTTGATGATGTTAGGAAAGCTTTCATTAACGGATTCATTGATGCCGATGTTCCTTTGCCCTCAGTTCACGTTAGGGATTTCTCTAAGTTGAGGGGTTCGCCTCTTTATATGATTTTATATGAATGTATATGTGTGGTCATCGGTTCATTCTTGGAGAAACCACCCTTCGGTTGGGTTTCATCCGTCATCGGGTGGGTGCTCCACGACCCTAGGCGTGGAGCTAGGTGCTTAAGTGCTTTAAAATATATGTTTGTTGCTCCGATGCTATCTCTGTCCGCTATGAATCCGCATTTCTCGCACATTGCTAGTCTATGGCTATAAACTAGTTTTGATCCACATCTAGGACACGTAGTTGATGTGTTTTTAGGATTCACGAGCACTACTGGCACGTTATACTCTATTGCCTTGGTTAGGATTGCCTGCTGTAGCTTGCGGTAAGCGAGACGGGATAGCTTGTCGGCTAGATTGGAAGATCTTATTGAAGCATTAAACCATAGCTTCTCAAGGTCTTCAAGAACTATAGCGCTTCTAGTCCTCCTAGCCTTCAGGACAATGTATTTGGCGAACTTATGAGGCCAGTCAACCACTATGTTCCTGCTCCTCCTGTGTAGTGCTCTGATAATCTCTAGCCATTTGACATTCCTTCTCCAAGCATAACTATGCCTCTTCTGCACCTCTTCAGCAAGGTGCTTGAGGTGTAACGCTTCCGTGAACCTAGTGTTTACCCTTCTAATCCTCTTACCATCGTAGAGTACAAGCTTCTTAAGATTAATATCGACTGAAACTAGCCTCTTTGGCTTGTACGGCTTATATTCCGATCTGAACGGTATGTTTACCCATATCCTACCCTTCTTATCTATCGATATAATTACCTCGTACCACTTTCTCCCCACGAACTTCTCTATGTAGCTTCTACGGTGTAGCATCTTCATCTCAAACACCTTATTTCTCAACTTCGCAACGACAATTTGTCTCTCTAAATCTACTCTCGCATCGTACTTGTCCAGTCTAGTAGTCAGCTTCTTGAGAACCGGTTTCTTTCCGTTGTTCCTCTTAGCCGA
This sequence comes from Thermoprotei archaeon, assembly GCA_003649235.1. GTDB lineage: Archaea > Thermoproteota > Thermoprotei > Thermofilales > B69-G16 > B69-G16. The sequence goes on from QMRG01000210.1 coordinate 1,849, forward strand.
CTTGACTACTGAAAGAGCGTACTTGTATATCTGCTTTGCCTGATGAGCTCTAAATCCTTGCTCACGAAGTATCTTGTAGAACATCTGATGTGACTGGTTAATGCTCGGTAGTTTATCCAGCTCCCATAGAGCATCAATAACGTACTGGATAGCTCTACGTGTGAGATAGAGTTCTTCGCGTAGCTCCTCTAGAGAGTCATCGACAAGAACTCCCTGAGCCTTCAGGGTTAGCATGTACTCTCCTCGGGGAACCACCCTAGCCTGAGTGGTCTTCCCCCTCATCGGAGCTTTCACCACATGAGTACTTTCGGAGTCGCACATATATATTATTTCGCTACATTTAGTCCCGGTGGGAGTATGAGCATAGTTTACGTTTTCGAAGCAAAAATAATAAGCTATGGGCGGGGAAGATACATCATATACCCGCCAAAACAGTATCAAGAAAAACTAAAGAAACATCACGGAAGAAAAATCAAAGTAATAGTGGTAATCGAAGAAGAACAACCATGAAGACATATAAAAACATATACTTTAATATAAAACCTGCTACGGCTGATTCGCTTTTCAGAGCAGTTCTCAGAGAAGGGTTGGTGCTTTACGCTAAGCCTCCGCTAACACCTTTACCTGCTAAATCGCTGGGGCTGAATCTTTAAGTTATAACTTTCTGTGTCAAAATATGTCTTTCTATGCCTTTCAACGCTATGAGATAAGCTGAAGCGGTATGTCTATCTAAGCCGTACTTCTTCATAACTTCACCGTGCTCTCTAGAGCTTGTGGTGCCTCTAGGATTCACGTACTTTACATTGATTGAGTAGAGCGGTGCCTTCATAGCTATCATCTCTATAAC
>QMRG01000211.1 GCA_003649235.1 Thermoprotei archaeon
ACTTTATACGCTTTCTCCATGTAAAGACAGATAATAACTCTCTTAACGTTTCTCGCTATTGGATCGAAATCTTCTAAAACCTTAACTAGTATTTCTGCACATCTCTCGTAGGGATAGCCGAAAACGCCCGTAGAGATGGCGGGTAGTGCTACCGATTTTAGCTTTAATTCTTCAGCTTTTAATAAAGCCGATTTAAAAGCCGAATAGAGCTTTTTATCTCCTTCAGGATCGCCATACACAGGACCGACAGCGTGTATTACATATTTTGCTTTAAGCTTGCCCGCCCCGGTTACGGCTACTCCACCCTCTGGAACAATACCATGTTTTCTTACATATTCATCGCTCTCCTTCTGTATGATATATCCTCCCTTCCTTACAATGGCTAGAGCTACGCCTCCTCCATGTTTTAAAAAAGAATTTGCCGCGTTTACTATAGCATCGGCTTCAACTTCTGTTATATCTCCTTTTATAACACTAACCTCGATATTTCTAAGAGAGAAAACAACCATATTCTCAACCGTATCCGTCTAAATAGAGAAATAACACACATTTAAAAATCTTTTACAACTAAACTTTCGTATATACTTCTACATTAAGTTCTTTAGCTGCTTCAAGCGCTTTCTCATCCGCATAGGGAGTTACTATCATGAGTTTATCAACTTTCCTCCCCGTAGTTTTCTCATATAGAACGGCTTTACGCCTTAACTCGTGTATATCAGAGACTTTAGCATGAGACGTTATTTCAATTAATAATATTTTCTCATCGTGGACCACTACGTCAACTTCCACCTGGCTCGGATAACCGTAAACTATTCCCTCGCTATCGTAACAACTCCACCTTTCTACTTTAAATCCGAGTTCTTTCTCCACTACACCTCTAAGCCCTTCGCGAAAAGCCTCCTCGCTCATTAACCCCCACCTAGTCCCTAAAGCATTAATATGCCTTTCGAGAAGCCTAAAGCCTTCAAGCATATCCCGCCTAAGCTTTACCATTTCAGCTCTAAGTTCAGTAATTTCTCTGTCGTGTCGCTTAAAACCTTCAACCATATCTTTACGAAGCTGAGCCATTTCAGCTCTAAGTTCTGCTATTTCTTTGTCATGTCGCTTAAAACCTTCAATCATATCCTTTCTGAGTTGCGCGATTTCTTTATCGTGCCGTTTAAATCCTTCAACTATATCTCTACGAAGTCGTGCTATCTCTGCCCTAAGTTCTGCAATTTCTTTATCATGTCGCTTAAATCCTTCAATCATATCTCTGCGAAGCTTTACAAGCTCCTCATCATGCCGCTTAAAGCCTTCAAGCATATCCTGTCTAAGCTGAGCGATTTCAGCTCTAAGTTCTGCTGCTTCTTCATCGTGCCGTTTAAATCCTTCAACCATATCCTTTCTGAGCTTAACAAGTTCTTCATCGTGTTTTTCAAATCTTTTGAGAATTTCATCTAATCCAATTAAGCCAGCCACGGCATAGCGAAACTCCTCGTCTTCTTTTAAAAGCTTCAATATTTTCTTTTTAAGTTCAGCACTGCTAAGCATATTTTCGCTTCTTCAATCTTTACATGTATTTTTATAGTTTACGACAAACTATGATAGTCTAAGCATATTCACGATTTTAAGAATACCAAATCTATCTCACCAAATTAGCTTTAAATATTGCTTTTCATTGAATAACTAGATAGCTTACAATCCTTACTTTAACCAAAGTGGTATCAAACTGTTTTTAACAATACTTATACGAGTAAAATCAACACTCACTTGTAGATTTGGAGCAGATATTCCTTCTATCATTTCATATGTGAAAATTTAAAGAGATAGCGTCCATTCAACTCTATAACGCAATTCATTTTAAATTTTCAAACCAGAAAATTTTTCTAAAACGAAAATTCATAATAAAGTTTTTGCGAGAGTTACCTTAAACCGCGGCCGACCATAACAATCTCGAGCAACATAAGATAGTTTAATTCTAGCATTTCAGCATAGAGAAATAACTGGCATGTTGGTTCAATTAGATTTCCTTGAGCAGAGTTCAAGTAGTTTAAGTCGTGTACAGTGAATATATAAAATACTCCTTCTTAGTTTATTATAGAAATGACTAGAAGATTAGATATCTTCACTATAGCAATTGTAGGCTTTTTCGGATTTCTCTTAATCATAACTCTGCTGAGCATGTTCTATACTCCTACTCCGGATTCTGGAATTACTACTGGAGAAAATCCTAGAGCAATAATAGTCGATTCCCTGGGATCCAACTTTATCAATAAAGAAGGAGTATTTGAAATGATTAAAATTCTCTACGATGCAGGCTTCACCGTAGATGTGAAGATTGGAGCTGAAGTCAACGTAGGAGAACCCGTAAAAAAGATAAGAAGATATGTTAAAGAATTGAAAGATCTCGTCAATCTCCGAGAGATGGATGATAGAGTTAACGTAGAAATGGCGAATATCACAGTAGAATTTTATAAACAAATTTTGAAGTCAAAATATCAAGTATATGTTTTAAGAGTGCATTCAACATTTACTCCTGATCTTTCACGATTAGGGTGGAAGATATCGGAGGGTAGTGTTGTAATAATTACTCAGGAACGTTATGATAAGTCAAAATATGTTGTAGAACAGTTTTTCCAAGAACAATTACTGCCTAGCTTTACATTAAACGCTAC
>QMRG01000212.1 GCA_003649235.1 Thermoprotei archaeon
ATATGATAAAAAGGAGGAGGGGCAGGGTCAGTTGGGCCGCTCAGGCCACCAGAGAACCCCCTCCCTAGCCCTGGTCCACCAGTCATCATCCCCTCCGATGACTCCTTATTTACTTCTCTTAAAACTATTTAAAAGTTAGTGGCACAGACCTCTCACGCTTTTATATTTATTTTTACTAATACCTCTTTAAGCTTTCCGCTATTTTGTAAAAATGTATATGCAGTACCTTTTTCTGCGAATATGCTGAAAAATATTTTTACTTCAATTTTGAGTTTATATATTATAGCCTTGTAAAAATATCGGGGATTAGTTGTGGGCGAAGGAAAATTTATCGGCAGGGATTTGATCGAGAAAATTGAAGATATTAGAAGGAGTAAGGTTATAGTTTATTTCACTGGAGATAGAGTGCCTTTTTCTGCGCGTATCGCTGAAGACGCTGTCAGACCTCTGTATGACCATTTGCTTGAGTTGGACTTTGATTATTTAAAGGAAAAAGACGGCATTAAGAGAATAGATTTGTTTCTCTACAGTAGGGGTGGAGATATAAGCGTTCCATGGCGCATTGTCAGCATGATCCGCGAGTTCTGCGATGAATTCAATGTATTGATTCCGTATAAGGCTCAGAGTGCGGCTACACTCTTATCCCTAGGTGCAGACAACATCGTAATGGGGAGAAAGGCAGAGCTGGGACCTATAGATCCTACCCTTGAGAGAGTTGCGACAAGTGAGGGCGTTATACCTCCTAAAACTATTGCCGTTGAGGACGTAAACTCATTTCTATCCTTCATAAAAGAAAGAGCTAATATCAACGACCAGGAGGCCTTAGCTTCTGTTGTCAATAACTTAATTAAGGAGATAGGCTCGCTGGCTCTAGGCAGAGTGAATAGGGCACATCACCATATACGCCTTGTCGCCAGAAAGCTCTTAACTACTAGACGCGAGAAAATGGACGAGGAAAAGATTTCAACCATCATCGAGACCTTGACAGAAAAGATATATTCTCACGGTCACGCGATCGCGCGGAGGGAGGCTAAAGACATAGGCCTTCCTGTAGTTTATCCGGATTCAGAGCTCGAAAATCTAATGTGGCAGCTGTATCTGCGTTATGAAAAATACTTGGGGCTGAGAGACCCACTTTACCCTGAGGTTCTTATAGGAGACAAAGAGGAGTATGAAATAAAGGATCTCCCAATTGCGGTTATTGAAAGCAGAAAGAAACTTCATTTATTCAAGACTAATGTGAAGTTGATTAAAAAGAGGCAGGTGCCGCCTAATCCTCAGATAAACATTAACTTGGCAATTCAATTGCCTCCTGGTATACGGCCCGAAGACATCCCGCAGAAGACACGTCAAGTACTTAACAGTCTTCTATCTCAAATAGGAAGAATGTTACCAGAACTGGTGAGGCAAGAGCTAATAAGGCAGTCGCCTGTAATAGGTATTGAGGGAAGAGTTTATGGTGGCAGGTGGGTTGAGGAAGCTTAATAAAAATACTGTAAAGCCTAATGTGCAGGTTAGCGTAGACTTTCTTCCTTACCTGGAAATACGGCTTAGATATAGGTTCAGTAGCGGAATAATAGTGTCAAAGAGAGTAGAGATCAAAGAGTATAGAGAGCCGCAGACAACCGATGTTAGAGTGGTTGAGGTCGTTTATGGAAACAGAAGAGAATACGGATTTCCGAAGACCACGGATGGGTCTAGTTAGCTATGCGTAGAATCAACAATCAAAATAGTAGAAAGATGTAATGAGCATGTTTATTCTAATTAAACTCTCTGCAGACAAATGTTTTACTCTAGTTAAACCCGCCGAAAACTTTTGAGTAAAATTCATAAAGAAAATCTTTTGGACAAAAAAATCAAAAACTAGCACTTTCCCAGAGGCTCCAGCTGAATTTTTTCGCAGTAAGGCGCGCTACTTAAGACTTCCTCCGCTATCCTCTCGTCCACCTCGTTTTCGAGTACTTTACAGAGCCTCTCTAGTTCGCTTAATCCTTCTTTCAACCCCTTCTCCAAGACTACTTTAGCCGCATACCTTACTCCAGCTTTAAAGTAGAGAAGCCCGAGGCTCCTAGAGAAACTCTCCTCACTCATACTGTTTTAAAGTAGAGAAATATAATATATGCTTTTCTAATTTAGAAAAGCATAGTTTTAAAGATGTGTCTATTTTAGAAATGGGATAAAGTATGGTTTATAGGTACGTGTCTATTTTAGAAAAGGAGAAACAGATGCTCGAGGAGCTGGGGGAGCACGGTATAGTTATTCTCGTTTACTTGTATGTGCATGGCAAAGCGTACATTAGTGAAATACAGAAGAAGCTGGGGATAGGTGCTGTTCCACTGTACCGCGCTCTAGCTGTCCTCTATAAATTGCGGCTCGTTGAAGAAGAAAAAAGGTTTCCGAGAAAATACTTGAAGCTGACAGAGGAAGGCAGAGAAGTAGCAGAGCTACTGGTCGAGGCTGAGAAAAAGCTGATAGCAGTTGCAGAAAAACACGGAATAAAACCCGAATCAATTATCACACAGTAGACGGAAACTACTCAGGAGCCTCCAAGTACCTCGAGAGAGCACTTACTATTCACTCTACTTCTCTTTGAATCAGCGCAAGAGGCTTGCTTTCAATGCAGCCTCGAGGTCTTTAGGG
>QMRG01000213.1 GCA_003649235.1 Thermoprotei archaeon
CAGAAGTTTAATTTGGAAATGCTTGGATATCTTTTATTGCGAAAACGAAACTTTTAAATTAAGAAATGATAATAGACAAGGCGATGATGAAGTCTCGGGGAGTTTCTAGATAGATGAAGAACTCAACCCTGTGCTGAATATCTACCGCTATAAAGAAATAACACCTTCAACAATTCTTGTCTATGGATTCTAAAATACTACTCTGGGGATTCTTAGCCAGTTTAGGAACGGGATTAGCTACTGGAATAGGGGCTCTACCAGTACTCTTCTTAAGAGACATATCCGATAGAGTGTTGGATTCTCTCTTAGGCTTCGCAGCAGGAGTAATGCTAGCCGCCAGCATGTTTAGTCTTCTCGTTCCGGCAGTAGAAATAGGAGGAATTTATCCAGCGGTGATAGGCTTGATAATAGGTTCCGTTTTCGTAGATCTACTGGATATGTTCATACCTCATATGCACTTCATTTCGGGACCTGAAGGGCCTTCCTCAAGCTTAAGGAAAATATGGCTTTTCATATTTGCGATAACACTACACAACTTCCCCGAGGGGCTTAGCGTTGGCGTGAGTTTTGGAACAGGAGATATAACTTCGGGTCTTATAGTTGCGATAGCTATAGGTTTACAGAATATACCTGAAGGTTCAGGCGTGGCTTTTCCACTTGTAAGAGAAGGATATTCTAGGTTTAAAGCCGTGTTATATGCGACTCTTTCAGGACTCGCAGAGCCGATAGCTGGTTTAATAGGAGTATTAGCAGTTTCACTTTCAACATCGGTTCTACCTTATGCTTTAGCTTTCGCCGCTGGAGCTATGATCTACGTGATAAGTGACGAGATAATTCCTGAAAGTCATAGAAAAGGCTTTGAAAAAGAGGCTACATTTGGGCTTATAGCCGGTTTCATAGTTATGATGTTTCTAGATAACGCGCTTAAAGCCTAACTTCTCTTATACTCATAATAGGAGGCTAAATCATCTAGAGTAAGTTCGTGGAGTTCCGATACAACGTCTATAGGCATAATATAGAGAGGCTTCTCCAAGCTCGTTCCTATAACTTCTTTTACCTTAGTGGCGAGAAACAATACTAGCAGTAAGATTATGGCTTTTCTGTACTGCGTGTCTATAATGTTAGTCTCAGAATAAAATCTATTAATATAGTAGATGAGAGCCATCACACGAAGATGAATCGAAAAATTCTTTAGTCAGCAATCCTTCTCTGCAGGTAGCATACGTAACGCCTAACCTAGAAGCCTCTTTCACGACAGGCGTCAATAATTTCATTCTCAACTCTTTTTTCAAATACCTATAACCATACATTCTCTCTCCTTCTCTAAAATACAGCTTACGCCATTTTGAGGCTAGATCGGGAAAGGAAGCCGACATCCTGGCCAAGTTATCCAGTTTAACTTTATAAGTCGATGTGACGACGTGGAGAGCACCAGCATCTACAATCGTATCAACAAGCTCTCTAAGTTCAGAAGGATCATCGTTTAAACCGTATATCACCGGGTCGATACGAACAGAGACGGGTATTCCATGCTTTGATAGTCTACGTATAGCTTCAATACGTCGACTAGGCTCGGGAGCATTTGGCTCTATCAGCTTAGATAATTTAGAATCGAGGGTAGTTATCGTTATACTAACTGTAACTCGGCCAAGCCTAAAAACATCGATATCTCTAACCATCAAATCCGACTTAGAAACTATGATAACTTTAAAGCCCCTTTCCAACAGCACTTTAACGGTTTCACGAGTCAATTTTAACTCATTTTCTAAAGGAGGATAAGGGTCACTGCTAGTACTCAATACTATAGGCAAATGTCTATCCGCAAGCTTAAGATCTCGTTCTAATTTTTTAATAAAATTGTCTTTCGGTCTACTATACCTCCTTCCTATATAGGAACTCGCATAGCAATATAGGCAAAAGTGGCTACAACCAGTATAAGGATGTAACGAGTATTTCGGAGGACAGGTACATATCGGACTTCTCCAAGGATCGAATCTACGTAATACTCTCATAGCTGGTCATGCCGAGCCAGAGTCCGAGTTTCCACCCTCCTCTTTTTCTTGTTTGGGGAATTTTGAGAGGGGACATATCGTCTTGTACGGGCAATAACCGCATTCCCATTCATATCTCGGAGATTTCTTCTCCACGAAAAACTCCTTAGCTATCTTCAATATTTCATAGTCGCTTAAAGCCTCGTTTTCCTCGTAGAGATATTCTCTAACTCCACTAGGAGTAAGATAAACGAGCCTACCTCTGCCAGATAGGATATTCATGTACATCTTCAGCTGAAGCTCGTGGTGTTCAAGAGGCAACTTGTCAAAAGGCATAGACGTATACTTCAGCTCTATAATTTCGCCATCTACTAAAGCGTCAGGATCAGCGTGAATCAGAAAAACATCTTCTTCTTTCAATCTCTTTACCCTGTAAAGTTCTGGAGGAGGATAACCCTGTAGAGCAACCTTACATGCAAAATCGAATATTAAGCCCATAATCATATTTGGACTATAAGGCAGAGGATCTACCCTCCCATATTTCAAATCATTTCTCACTCTAGTATAGCAACGTAAAATAGTAGTGACTGAGGCACTATATGGAGGCCTTAAGGATATATAATTGTATATTTTCTCGGCTACC
>QMRG01000214.1 GCA_003649235.1 Thermoprotei archaeon
AGCTAAAACTACAGCTTGAACGCTACGAAGAAGAGGTAAAAAACGGGATTAGAGAGGAGAAGGATTCGCGAGCCGACTTTTTCAGATATTACTCTTTTGTAGCTTTAAACCTTAGAGATTCAAACGGTAAGAGGTATTTAAGAGAAGCCATAGTTGAGCTCTACGAGAAAAGACAAGAATTTAAAGAGAGATATGATAAAGAAGTAGAAGCTCTAACCTTACGCCTGATTGACGGTTTGAAATTCGAGAATAATATTGCTAAAGCGTTGGCTTGGATAAGGCAACTCTAACGGCGGCGAGGTTTGGAGGAAGCGATAATCGTCCTTTTAAATGCTCTCAAAGAGTATCTCAGAATTCAAGGGACTAGAATACTTTCAGTACTCGAGATTACGAGCCAGGATAGGATAAGAATAGAGGTTAGAGCTCTATACCGTTATTTTAAACCCACGCAAAGATTTAGAAAACTGAGTGATACGTTACGCAAACTGGAGAATGAAAAACTTCGTGAAGAACTAGAAAAAATCGGAATAAACTTAGTAATGGAAGATGATACGTTATTCCTAGAAATATCGAAAAATTATATAAAGAAATTACTAAACTAGCCGTATCTCCGCTCGACTTCTTTACGCGGAACCGGATGATATGGATATGGTATATACTCGATTCCTGGCCTAGCTTGTAAAGTTTGTGGATAAAGATCCAGCAAGGCGTAAACTTCTTCAGGAATTTCCATTTTCACGGGTAGTCCCATCTCTCGCGCTTTTTCGGCGGTTATCGGATAATCGTGGGTCCATCTGCCCTCAGTCAGAATCCTTGCAAGTTCTCTGGCTTTATCCTCTTCCATCTTATCCTTAACTAAACTAACTATAATTTCCTGTATTTGAGCCAAAGCTTTAGACGCTACATCAGCTAGAATTAAAGTTTCATCCGATACATTTTGAGCTCCTTTGGTTTCAACTGCTTTTAGAATTGAAGGAGCTGGAAGCGAAACTCCTTTAGAAGATGTTAATTGAGGATCTAGAGGGCCTAAAACTGCATTATGATCCATCCATATTTCATCCGCGGCCAGTGCTATCAGAGTGCCTCCCGACATGGCGTAATGGGGGATTATGACTATTTTCTTTCCTTTATGTCTTTTCAAAGCCTCGGCGATTTGAGTCGCTGCAAGTACAAGTCCACCTGGAGTATGCAGGATCAACGCTATAGGTTTATCTGGAGGAGTTGAACGTATAGCTCTTACAATCTCTTCCGAGTCTTCTATATCGATAAACCGATAGACCGGTATACCCAGGAAACTTATCCTCTCCTGTCTATGTATCATCGTTATAACTCTAAATCCGTATTTCTCTTCCATCTTCCGTATGAGACTAAGCCTCGCATGTTTCAGCTGCCTAAACTGTAGCTGAGGCGATATGAACATTAACAGCAGTAACGCCCAAAATATCATGTAGAATATATCGATATACATAGTCCCCTGGAGAATATAAGGTTAAACGTTTATATTTCGTTAACTCTTAGTCAAAAAATGATGAGGATTAAGGGAGGGAAGGACTTAGTTACTTGTCCCAAATGCGGTAATAGATTCAGTATATCTTATTCAAGAGCATTTGCCTGCAGTAGTTGCTACAGAGCATCTCTAGGATGTACATATGTTAAATGCCCAAAGTGTGGATATGAGTTCATAGTTTAATTTTTTATGAGTTCTAAAGCCTCTTCTACACTAGCCTCTTTATGAACTATAGCTGCTAGAGCATTTGCAACTCCTACTGGGTTCGGGTTCTGGAAAACGTTTCTACCTATAGCCACGCCTCTACCTCCGGCTCTTACCGACTCGTATATCATCTTTAGAAACTCCTCAAGGCTCTCTTTCTTCGGACCTCCCAGAACTACTATTGGGACTGGGACTCTTTCTATCACTAATTTAAAGCTATCAATACTCCCAGTATAGAAGGTCTTAACAATATCAGCGCCTAATTCGGCGGCTATCCTAGATCCATAAGCCACGTTTTCCCAAGAGTATTTATCCTTTAGATATGGAGGCGAGGGCAGAACTTCAACTAGTAGAGGCACTCCGTTATCGAAACAATCTTCGGCGACTATGGCTACTTTCTCTAAGTTATCGGCTTCGCGTTTACTACCTATCCAGAGCATAACTGAAACAGCGTCTGCCCCGAGTTTTAAAGCCCGATAGACACTCGAGATAAGTCTGTCGTCAGTCTCATCCGGCCCTTTTACAGTCCCCGTTCCGTCAATCCTAGCTATAACGCTGGTCCTGCCAGCGAATAAATTATAGTTTTTCTCAAGCATAGCTGGTGTGATCATGAAAGCGTCTACATCTGCATCAAGCAATTTTTCAACAGTCTTCGCGAAGTTTTCTAAACCCTTAATAGATCCTCTTCTCCTTCCATGATCCAGCGCTATTATAACGGTTCTACCGCTACTCTGCCTAAAGATCCTGCCAAGCCTTATAGCTTTGCCAGGAATAGCCATTTAACCTACCTTTTCTACCCTAACTTTTTCCCCATCTCTGACCTTCTTTAAACGATTCAAATCTCCTATAATTTTACCGAAGACGTTTACGGGGCTTGCAGGCCTTATCTCGTTGGCTCTACGACTCGCAGGTGTGGGGCCG
>QMRG01000215.1 GCA_003649235.1 Thermoprotei archaeon
CGCACATTAGGTAGACTACGTTATAGCCGGTTTTAACTGCTCTATTAATACACTCCTCGACGAGCCTCGAACCTACGCCTTTTCCTTGGTAAATCGGGTGTACGACTAGGTTTACTATCTCCGCGTAGGGCGGGAAGACCTTGTCCAATGTGACCTTGCCGACGACCTTACCGTTAAGATCCGCTACTAGTATTTTGCTGTAATTGCTCTTAGCGAACTGCTCAATCATTCTATTTGCGTGCTCTATATCGAGCTTCCAACCAGTTAAAGCGTATAGTTCAATTAAGTCTTCAACATCTTCTTTTTCGACCTCTCTGATGTATACCGTGTCTACCATAAGCTTCACATTTATACTATTCATTAGAAGTTTTGAACCCCTAATATTCCGAGTTCGGATATACTTTAAAAGTTTGTGAAAAAGTAATGCTAAATTAGCTACATAACGAGCTACTTCATGACAACGGCTACAAAACGCTAGGAAAAACGCCGCTCTCATTTGAAAAATCTACGTTTCAACGATTGCAAGATTTATTAGCTTCCACGTTTTTTGAATACAGATTTATCGGTGAGTTAGATGGAGGTTACCGAAAGAGGTTGGGTTCATTCGATAAGACCATTAGGCAAGATTCTCTTCGTAGTCTTGCGAAATAGGAAGGGTTTGGTTCAGTTAACCTTTAAGAAAAAAGATGATGAAGGCTTATTCAAGCTTGCCAAGACTTTAAACCTGGAAGATGTTATCGAAGTTAGAGGAATTGAAGTCCCCGATACGATATCGAAAATAGGAAGAGAAATTATACCTAAAGAATTGAAAATAATATCCAGAGCCGAACAACCTTTGCCAATAGATGTTACTGGGCTTACACAAGCCCTATTGCCTACTAGGCTCGAATGGCGTCCCTTAGATTTAAGGAAAAGAGAAAATCTAGCTATATTCAAGGTTCAAGCTTCTATAGTCGAAGCAGCGGAAAAATTCCTCAGAGAGAAGGGATTTATTCAAGTTTTCACTCCGGCAATTATCGGCGGCGTTTCAGAAGGAGGAGCGGACGTTTTTGAAGTAGACTATTTTGGGAAAAAGGCGTTTTTACGTCAAGATCCTCAGCTCCACAGACAACTCTTAATGGTTGCTGGCTTCGAGAAGATATTCGAGATAGGGCCCAGCTGGAGAGCGGAGAAATCCCACACAACTCGCCATTTATGCGAACATAGAGGTATAGCTATTGAAATGTCCTTTATAAAAGATGAGTATGATGTGATAAAACTCGAGGAAGACCTGGTTCATCATATTGTAAGCTTCGTAATCAGAAAGAATAAAGAAGACTTAGAACTCCTAGGCGTAGAGCTCGAAGAGCCGAAGAAGCCATTCCCAATACTCGAATTCCCGGAGATTTATAATATCTTGGAGAAACTAGGGAAGAAGATACCTTACGGAGAGGACTATGACAGGGAATCGGAAGTACTGCTTTGGAAATACGTTAAAAAGGAATATGACAACGACTTCTTCTTCGTCAATAGATTCCCCTTCGCCGTAAAACCTTTCTATGTAATGCGGGTAGACGAAGAGCCCTTCTGGGCCAGAAGCGTCGATCTCTTATATAAAGGCTTAGAGCTATCTTCCGGCGGTCAGAGAGAACATAGGTACGAGAAGATAATAGAGCAAGCAAAGGAAAAGGGGATAAGCCTAGACTCTATAAAATGGTTCGTAGAACATTTCAAATATGGAGCACCGCCGCATGGAGGTTTTAACCTTGGTGTTGAAAGATTAACAATGCAGCTATTAAATATCCCGAATATACGGGAAGCTACTCTGTTCCCGAGAGATCCCGAGAGATATCTCCCTTAACTCCTAATATTCTCCAAGCAATCGTAAAAGTCTCCTCGGCCTCTTTTCTAGAAGCGACGCCAATTGCTACTGATTTCACAAATGATAGCGAAAAAACGTACTTCAAAGCTCTCTCGGGTTCAATTCTCCCAGCTCCTAACACCTTTTTCGCAATTATAAAACGCCCAGACTTTTCTAGTAGTTCTAAACTTTTCTCTTTATTATTCATGAAAATCCCCTCTATGTTCACCGGAGCCATTACAACCTCGATCTGGGGATATTCCTTCAGAATAGCCTCTAATGCCGAGATATTGTGCAAAGCTACTCCCGGAATAATGCCAGCTTCCTCTATAAGTCTAAGATGCCTCCCTACCCCTCTGAAACTGCGTGGAGTAGTTAACATTCCATGGACAAGCCCTATTCTACAATTTATGTCGATGAGCAGTTTAAGACTCTCTTGAGGATCTTCGGGTATAAGAGTTCCGACAACGAATAAATCTATCCCTGTTTTATCCATAGCCTTCTTTACGGCCTCTACGATATAATCATAAGCCAATACCTGTACCCCTTTAATTCCTAAATCTATACAATGCTCTATAATCTCCGCTACTTCTTCGCTCTTGCCGACAAATCTCCTATAATACTCCCAAGCTCTCAATCCAAATTGGCCTCCAGCTACAAATGGAGAAGTTCCTATTAGTACACGTGGAACTCTTAAATTGCTGAAATATTCGTACATATTTTTACGAATAGCCATGTTCATTATTAACAATATCTCGAGAATGAAG
>QMRG01000216.1 GCA_003649235.1 Thermoprotei archaeon
GTTCCAATAGTGCCTTGACCAGCAATTACATGTTTATCATCAAAAGGATGTATAAAAACGGCATTTATCTCCTCTGCTAACTGAACAGCTTTCTCATACGCGTCGTCGTAGGTCCTACCGTAAAGTACTACTTCAGCTCCATAACTCCGCGTAGCCTGAACTTTAGCTATTGACGTATATTCTGGCATTACTATTATCGACTTTATGCCAAGCTGAGAAGCTGCGAAAGCTACTCCTTGAGCATGATTACCCGAGGAAGCCGCAACACAAATATCGAATTTTCCTTGCTGCCTCTTTTTCCAGAGAGCATAGTAGGCGCCACGTACTTTAAAAGCTCCAGTTTTCTGGAGATTTTCAAGTTTAAGATAGATATCTCCGCCGGTCATGCGCGAAAAAGTAAGGGAATGATCTAAAGGAGTTCGATGAATTATCGGGGCGAGAATCCTACGAGCTTCTCTAATATTCCTAAGAATTTCATTAACTACCTCGGACATAAGAATCCTCTAAAAGTAAAATTTTGCAGGGGTATAAAAGCTTAATTTAATGTTTACTAAGTGAGATATATATTGCTGACCGGAGATAAAAGCTGGGTGGCGGTATGAAAGTCTACTTCAAAGAATTAACCTTATCAACTAGCAAGAGATTAGAACTCGTCGATATAACTCATGAAGTGGAACGTGCAGTTATGAAAAGTGGAATCAGAAATGGAATATGTATAATACATGCCCCGCATGCCACAGCGGCAATAATAGCAAACGAGCATGAATCGGGTTTAATGCGCGATATTTTAACAAAGGTTGAAGAAGAATATCCTCGGAATGGAAAATGGCTTCATAACAGGATAGACGATAATGCTGCAGCTCATTTAGGTTCGGCTTTCATATCTTCTACGAGAATTTTTCCTATACGAGAGGGAAGATTGATTAGAGGGACTTGGCAAAACATCTTTCTGCTAGAGATGGATGGACCTAGGAGCTATAGACGTATCGTTATAGAAGTTATGGGAGAATAGTTATGGACATAGTACTCGTAGGACATGTAGTAGTAGATATGATAATATACCCTGATGGAAGTAGAAAACGATCGTTAGGAGGCAGTGTTGTTTATGGTAGTTTTACCGCGTTGAGACATGGAGTTAGGCCGGTTATAGTTTCTATCGTCGGCTCAGACTTCCCAGACGAATACCTTACTTTTCTAGCTAGAAACGGTATAGATATAGCATATATTCATCGTTTTAAAGGGAAGACTACACGTTTTAGACTTTCATACGATGAATATATGAATAGAAAGCTATACCTGCTAAGTAGGAGCCCAGATATATTAATAGATGATCTCCCGCCAGTGCTTCACAAAAAACTGGTCTTAGTAGGAGCCGTAGCAGGAGAAGTCCCTTTAGAAACTCTTGAGTATATCTCTAGAGAGGCTAGTATGACGGCATTAGATATTCAGGGTTATCTCAGATTTAAAGAAAAGGATGGATCTATAATACTGAAGTCCAATACTCTCTTGAAGGAAATAGTTAAACACGCAGATGTTTTACATGCTGAAGAATACGAAGCTAGAATAGCGACTGGCTTAGAAAACCCGGCGAAAGCCGCTAAAAAACTGGTAGAAATGGGATGTGGAATAGCGCTTGTAACTATGGGAGAAAGGGGAAGCTATGTAGCGATGAAAAGAAGGTTAATTTACGTCCCGGCGGTAAAGCCCAGAAAAATGGTAGATGCTACTGGTTGCGGCGACGTTTACACAACAGTATTTACTATCGAATACTACAGGAGGGGAGATATATACGAAGCGGCGGCAATGGCGACATCTGCTAGTTCTTTTCTGGTAGAGAAGCCAGGACTGGACGGTTTTGCTAATAGGTCTGAAGTTAGAAAACGGGCTCAAGAGGTAATGGGAGATATAAAAGAAATAGGATAGGGGTCGGATAACCCCTCTCAGGCGTTAAAATGACGACATTGTTTCCATGAAGGCGGAGGTTGCCTAGTTTGCTGCTTCATAGCTCGCTGACGGCAGTACATATTTACAATACTTTACTTCGATTAACGCCAGTTTATACCCACCCCCGGGGGTTTGATTAATGCTCCCCTCGCCTATACAACCATCAGGGGGCAATCATGTACTTAAATCATATTTACACACAGATCGCTATAATACATCCATGTACATAGTACAAAGCCGTCACTGATATGGGGTCCGACCCCTAAGGGGTCATCGTTATCCCCCTCTGCGGATAACCTTAGGTTATCCGCTTCATCTATGTTTAGAATACTTAACTATTATATAAACTTTACGTACATTCTTCCTTTTTATAGGAGTAAAATGAGCAGATGTAGTGATAGGTTCAATCGGTACCGGGAATTAGATTCATCAGATGGGTATTTTAAATCTTGTAGTATGATACGTATATTTTATTTCAGACGGTTTGGCATACATCACTTATCAGTTTCTGCTCGCCTCATCACTAGTCTACACTATTATTTTCGTATATTTAGGTGTTTCCTCTTTTACTAGTTTCAACAATCCATTTTTTATTGTTATATTGCCTATTATTACAGGTATGCCTGTCTCAACTACCTTTTCCATCTCTA
>QMRG01000217.1 GCA_003649235.1 Thermoprotei archaeon
ATTATTAACCAGGACAAAAACCAAGTTTTTCGAGATAACCGAACCTCCGCGCAGACAGATTGATCTCAGCACTACGAGAATGAAAATTAATGATACGCACCTAACCATCGAGCAGGCTAAAAGAGGATTTGCCAACATTTACATTAGTGGTATAACTAGGGAACCAGGCAACTATCCGTTCATCTTTATCAACCATAATTTGAAGCAGGATCCTGTTCACAGATACGAGATTGAAGAAAAAATGAAAATGTTCGCTGCAGCTGATTATGTTCTAATAGGGGAGAATTTCAGCATAATGTCGATCAGTTTCAAGAAAGCAGCTCCTTCAGGGAAGATGTACGTCTACGTAGATGGGCCGAATAAGTTCTGTGAAATACTTTACGACGATGAGGGGTTCATAGGTTTCGGACCTTGTTTTAGCATGAACACGAGTTTTGGAAAACAATCGATTAATCTAATTTTTGATTATATTAACTCCACTAGTGTACAGTATCTCTTTGAACACTTATTGAATAAAACCAAGTTGACGGACATAAACGAGTTTGGCTCGTTTATACTTGACTGGTTTGAGAAGAATGTCAAATATTCTCGCGATAAAAGTTCTTATGTGACGTATGATCCCATTACTTTCTTTAAGCTGAGGAGGGGTGTTTGTCGTGATTATGCTATCTTTACTGCAGCGGCTCTAATAGCCAGCGGGTTCAGGGAGGTGTCACTTATTTACTTTATGACGGATGTGGGCGGACATGCAGTCGCAGCTGTAGAGATTAATGGAACGTTATTCATCATAGACGGCACTCTGAGAACCTGCTTAGAAAACATGCCTAGAGAGGTTTCCAATGAATTCAGGTTAGGTCTGATTGAGTGGTCGGATTACCAGCAATATGCTTTCACTAACCTGCATCTTAAGGCTCCTATACTTTTAGTGAAAGTTTCCATAGAGGATAAGCTACCGCGGATAGAGTTGCATAATTATGACGACCTAGATGAGTTCAACAAGAAATACTCCGATTCGTATCCATTTGACGAAACACCTGCAGAAGTTCTTTTTGAAAGCCTCAAGAGGGCCGCAAACAAGACAGGGGCGAGGTTCTTTAGCAATTGTATTGATCTCTACCGTCAAGCACGAGATGCAGGGGTCGGGACAAGCTTACCATTTGATAGATTCCGGATGTTTTATGTTTATCATCCGGTTATAAAGAAGTATATTGAGAGAGAATTTGAACGAATATTAGTCGAGGAAATAAAAGAATTTGAGAGTGAAAATAACGTTACTGTGGCATACGTCTGCTATGATCCTTGTCATGAAAAATGCTTCGATTCATGTGATGGACTAGAGAGAACTATAGGGTTTGAAATATTTAGTCGCCGCCCTAGCTCATAGAGTTACTTTATCATAGGCCATCCTTGAGGGAGAATCTTAGGACTGGGCGATTCGAGTTGTCCAGGCATTATCATGCTGATGGCTCGGACGAGGTGATCTTCACGGGCTCGCTTGAGGAATGTTTGAAGAAGGCTGAGGAGGAGTGGAAGCGTTTTCATTATGGTTGGGCTGGGGTTGTGCCAGAGTTTAAGATCTGCAAGCATAGACCACCAAACATTAGCTCTTTATGTCCTATGCGAAGCGTCGTTATGAACGTTTAGGCTCCACTTTTCCTAAAGATGAAATACGAAAGTGTTATGGAGAACGCGCTAGATAGTATTGCGATAGACGCTATTAGTGATGGTATTAAAGCCCGGTCTTCGGCTCTTAACACGACCACTCCTTTGATGTCTTTCATACTTATTGTGTGTCTGCAGAAGTTTATGGGAGTCTCGTTTCCGATTGTTATAGACATGCCGTAGATGTGTTTGGGGGTTCTCGATGTGATAGCTGTCTCCGTCAGCTTCTTTAATCCATCCTATACAAGTGAGTTCGCCGAGCCCAGCAATATTGCTTTCGTAGATTATCTGATCGCCGACTTCAGGTTTCCTAAACCATGTCGGCGCAGTCAATACGGTCTCTTTATAGGTCGGGGTGAATACTAGCGCTGCTCCAACGCTCAGCTTGTCAGGCAGTTTGTAAGAGCTCTCAGATATAGTGTAGGTGCTGAACCCCAGAGCGGATAAGATCATGAAGATTAGGAGAACGCTTAGGAAAGCGACGGCAAAGCATTTCAGAGTTGTCAAGATTACTTTTTTGAGCATACCTTGTTGCTACATACTGATTACATATTCAGAGGCTTAAATTTCTTACGTGGTTTAAAGCCCTTTGCCGGAGTCTAGGATCCGAGGTCGCTTAAATAGGGTCTTCAGATATTTTTCTATTTGGGGATGATTGACTTTAGGAGGATTGCCGAGGATGTGGATGAGACCATAAGGGTTTTGGAGACAGGGACATTCCAGATGTCTTAGGAGATGTGAGAGGATAATCGCCGAGCTTAGGAGGGGTAAGGTGGTTGGCGAAGCCTTAATTGGACTCATCGAGCCATTTGTCATTCATGCAGATGAGTATGAACTCAATGAGAAAGTGTTTGCCGAGAAGCTTAGGAGTATCTTGGAATGTTGAGACATACATTGAGGGAGATAACAGAAGAGGGAGAAGTGGAGG
>QMRG01000218.1 GCA_003649235.1 Thermoprotei archaeon
GACATGGAGGCTTTGCAGGATGAGGTTCTAAAGGCTGTTGAGAGGTTCAGAAGGGCTAAGGCCTAGTTATCCCCCTCTCTTTCTCTAGTTCATCCTCATGGCGATAAGAATAAGTAGGATTTCTGCAATCGCATTTTTGCAAATAATCATGTCATATGCGTTGGCTAGGAGAGAGCTTAGAACGCCTAAAATGCTTGAAGAGTTGGGCTTGAGGGTAGAGGCTAGCAGGCTTAGAGCCATAATAGGTGATTTCGCCTTCTACTTGAATTCTGGGAGATTCAAGGTGCTTAGGCTCAAGCGTGGCTACATAGAGGCTATGGTGAAGGGCTTTCATGGTGAGTGGCATGTTAAGGTAGATTTATTGAGCCGAACCTTTTACTGTAGTTGTCCGCATCATAAGTTTAGAAAAGCCTTATGCAAGCATGTCTTACTGCTTCTTGAGCTTTATGCTTTTATGAGGAATGAGATCAGGGATTTAGAGCTTATTAGAGAATTTCTAAAGGTATTCAAAGATAACTTATTATGAATTGTGTTTTATGAGAACGAAGTAATATTCAAGAGATTTATATTGGTGATATGCATGTGCTCCTAGTAGCATATTATAAGGGATATCGAGAATGATATTATTTAAAATAAAATATGCATATTGGAACGGTGTATACGGTTAGTATGTTTCGTCCCTATCTAGCAAGACAAGCCATGTTGATATGTTTAAAAAGACGCTTAATCTCTAGGTTTCATTAGTGAAGAAAAGAAATGATATTTAGTCTTCCTCTATGGTGTTAATTGCTAATAACTAAAAACTCGTTTTTTAATTTCTTCTATTATAGTACGCTTTCTTTTTTCTTTAAAGTCCTCTAAATTATCATTAAGTAGGCTATCTAGAGCGTCTTCTGGGATTAAGTGTGTTTCTAGTATTTCAATTATTTTATCTTTCCCGTATTCCTTTATCAGAGAGCCAAAAAATTCTGAAGGTTTTTTGCCCATTTTTCTCTGATTAGATGATATAATGGTCCTGTTTAGTATTGAGTCGATATATTCTTTACTGTATAGTGGATAGAATTTTGATTTAGGAAATATATGGTCTAGCTGTATTTTTTCTCTTTCATACTCCGGCGATTGCCCCGATATAAAGTCTTTAGCTCCTTTAAGGACTATAAGCGACACTACTCCTCTAAAAATAGCAGAACGTTGTGTAGGCACATCATAGTCTACATCTTCTGGCATGAACTTTTCAATGAAATCTGGTACAGCAGAATCATCATTAAACCATTTCATCATTTTATCATAATCTTGTTTTGAAATAGAGTCTGTTGAATGCTCGTATCTGTTGCCGAATACTGAAGCCCAGTACCATGCATCTAGCTTGAGGTAATTCTTTTCACTATCTAAACGTTTATCTTTAAGATAACGAATCATAGCTGCTAATGGGATAATCATTGTTTCGTAGGGTATCCAATTCTCAAAATCCAAAACACCATATCCAGTTCGCTTATCAAGGAGTCTTCTATATGCTAGTTCTAATGATTCACATGCTCTTCTCCAGTCGGTTTCAAAATCGTCTGGATTGATTTCAAGCATGTTTTTGCGTGTTGGAGCCTTACCTCGCATTAGTACAATAGTTTTGATTATATAGTCTCCACTAATTACTTCAGCAAATTTATGGTATTTCTTAACTTCATCCAGTAAATCCCTTAATTTAATATTGTAATTAAATAGTCTAGCGACAAGTAAATCAAAGACTGTTAATGGGGTCCCTGTTCGATTTATTCTCTCGAATGTTTCAACAATAGTCTCTATAGGTTCGTCGCGGTCTATATAATAGATGTTTAATTTATATCCTTTTACTCTATCAGCTAAATTCAAAGCTAAATCAGCATGTTCTTCGCTACCTGTTCTTTCTCTAACGAGCTTATGTAATTCACTTGGTAATTTAAATAAATCACTAAACTCTATCACCGTTGGTTTCTCACGGACTACCTTTAATCTCTTTTTGTCAGCTATACTCACAGCTATAACAGCATTATCCCACTCTTTGTCACGAATTTTTTCTAAATCGACAAAGAATATATGCGAGTTTTTCCGGCCTTTCAGTGGATAGTCTGGTTTATTTTTTGCATAGTAAAGCGAAGTTAGCCTTTGTTGACCATCAAGAACTATTTCAACCATATCTGAAATGCTATTTTTCACGCCTTTGATAGTTTTGACCTTAAATGGAGAAGCGTTAGCCGACATTTCTTTAATGAATATTAAAGTACCAATATAATAGCCAGCAATAACCGAAACTAGAAGCTCCCTTACCTGTTCGGGTTTCCATACAAAATCCCTCTGAAAATCAGGTATTACTATCTTACCCTCTTCGATTTCTTTTAGAATACTACTAAGTTCAGGATTGTCAGGCATGACACCACTCCTCGAATACTTATGTACCAGGGGGATTTTATTTTAATCCTTGGTAACCCTATACTAGACTTAACTTATAACTTGTTTAATAAGGTGCCTTTTGCCGTTAACCTCAACATAGTACTTTCTCTTACCAGTAAGAGGCTCCGGCTCTACATCCTTAACAGCATTAATGA
>QMRG01000219.1 GCA_003649235.1 Thermoprotei archaeon
CTGGCTCTACACGGTAGAGAAGGTGTAACGTATACAGTTTCTTCTTCTAACTCTACTCCTGTCAGAGATTTTATAAAAAACACTGCTTTATCAGATATGCTATTCCAGACTGTTTCAAGATCGCGTAAGAAATTCTCTATATCGCTTCGCGTTCCTCCCGATAGTAAAAAGGCTAGTTGTTCAAGCGCTGGCGAATATTTTAACCTAATCTTCATATCTATAATATAAAATTGACATGCTATTTTATCTTCTCCTTCTAAAATTTTATCTATTAAAATATGGCAACTTTAAATAGTAGTTATTCATACCTTAATTGATGTCTAAAAAGGGTAATTTCATTCTTGGAGTTTTAATAGGATTCGCGATACAGGTATTTTTAGGAATTTTCGGAGTTACAGCTCTTATAAGCGATTTTATAGGGGGACTAGCCGCCGGATATCTTTCAGGGAAAGACCACTTTAAAGGAGCACTAGCTGGCTTTTTAGCAGGAATTTTGGGAGGCATCATACTCGCCGTAATCTTTAGCGTTCTAGGCTTTATAATCGGTAAAGTATTAGGACCTCTACTGCCAGGAATAAGTCTTATCTCGTGGCTTCTGGGATTTGGATTAGGGTTACTAGCTATACTATTCGGTCTTAAAGGCGCGTTAATCGGAGCTATAGGCGGGTTTATAGGATCTGTTATAGCTTTAAAGCTGTCAGAGGATTAGGGTATTGTGTATTCCCTAACTTTAGGATTGTTAGAGAATAATTATTTTTATGAGGTACCTCTAGCTGGAGGGGGCCACAGTTGCGTTTATCTACGAGGATTTCATAGATAAAGCTGAGTTTCTAGCTTTTCTGCTAGAAGAAGCCGTGAAGAAAAAGTCTACTATTGTATGGGTAGATTTAGAAGGTAAATTTCTATCGTTATTAATTCAAGCAAAGGAAAAGTATAAAGCAGAATATGGGCTTTTCGATGCCTCAGGAGTGCTCGGAGTACCTGTAGGCTTCCATTCAAGCCGCTTCTTTTTACCATCACTTGCCTTAATATTGAATTTAGATGATAAATGTTTTAAAAGAATACTTAGAAATATAGAATACGGCGATTTCAACTCTATAATTAAAGCTATTAAAAAAGCGAAATGCCGCTATGAAAATTACGAGATTTTAATGAAAATCTTACGCTTTAAAGATTTAATCAGTATTGAAAGAGAACTTGGGAAAGGAGTTTTTATGTTGCCCTATTTCAGCGATAGAACTTTGAGATTTGCCTATGCTTTAGCATTATACTTTATACAGTACACGACTAGACGCCCCTTGCTATTTCTAATGGAGGAACCATGCTTACTGTCAGGTAAGAAGTATATATGGAACTTGCTGACCTCTCCTCCAAACCATAGTTTGTACCTACATTTAATATCTATTGAGCAACTTAACAAAATAGACTTAACTAAATATAGATACTTGCTATCTCCGTCTAAAACTTCACCTATAGTCGGAAGATTCCTCCAGCTAGGTAAGATAATGGAAACTGCCAGTTTTGAAAGAAAGGGAAGAATCTGGCATACCCGTAAAATAAAATGGGAGAAAGCCGAGCTTAAAGTTAAAATTTCAGATATAGAAAAAGTGAAGAAAGAAGCCGAAAAACTAACTCGAAGATTCTATAAAAAACCTCCTAAAACCCCTCTAGTAGACGCTGGCATTCTCGACCTATCTATGAAAGCTATTTTATATAGAGCTATTTTGAACCTAGTTGGAGCATATATATTTCAGTATATAAATATCAAAACTGGATTTTTAGTAGATAAATTCTTGTTTGCATTTAAAATTTTTGAATGGGCTAGGAAGAAGGTAGAATCTAGTGAGAAAGAATAAAGCTTAATATAACCGCTCCTAGCCCCAAGGCGGTTATATAAGCCCCTACTATTACTGCCAGTATGAACTGAGAAACTAGACTTGCGAAAAATCTTTGTTTTTCTTCGATACGTAACAGTCCTCTTTCAGCTTTAAAGCTTAACTTGTATAGCTTGTAACCCGAAATTACAACAGTTATCGAGAGTAAAGCGGCTATAGTCGACACTACTACTAAAATTATTTTGCCGAGGAATATGTAAAAGCTCGGCAAGAAAAGAGAGAAAAAGCCGGAAATCTCTCCAATAGAGAAGAGGTTAAGTATCACTCCAAGTATTAATATTTGCCTAAGGAAATCCGTAATTGCTAGAAAGACTATAATCGTTCCTCCGAATCTAAATAGGAAAACTGATGAATAATGCCTATATTTTTCAATAGACAATAGTATCGCCTGTTAAGACAATTCTAAACTCGATTTTAAAATCTCTATAAATTCTCTCATATGCTCTAATTCCCGGTTATAGTATAGTTCTTTATTTTTAATATCTACCAGGTATAAACGTAGTCTTGAATTTTCGTATTTCTCGCCGAAATTTATGCTTTCACGAGTCCAACCTGTGAGAGAAGCTAGGCATAGAATTGTTTGATACTTCCTTCCAGTTTTTTCCTCAAAATCTCTTATCAAACTGCTTACTTCTGTTATATGATATGGTTTAAACGTTTGACC
>QMRG01000220.1 GCA_003649235.1 Thermoprotei archaeon
AAAATTTCTAGTTCGCTAAGACGCATATGTGCTTTTAGAGTTGCATTTTCTCTTTTAATGAATAGAAGACTCGGTATTACTATAGAGGATCTAAGATTGATAGCAGGAGGATTACTTACTGGTAAAATGCTAGAATTGCTTAGGAAAATAAGTAGGATTTCTTTTGAAGATTTTTTAAAAGAAATTCCATCTAAGAAAATACTTGGAGTTAAATATGCGGTACCCGACTGGTTGGTCAAGGAATTATTAGAAATTATGGATAGGAAGGAGCTAGAACGACTACTTGAAGCAATGCTTAAACCTGTAACATGGGCTAGGATAAATACGCTTAAGTCGGATAAAAGAAAAATAGTCAAAAAGTTGGCTTCGCTAGTTGAAGTTCGATGGGATAAGGATTACGAGTTCATGTTTGAAGTTGTAAAAGGGAGAGAGAAACTGGTTTCTTCAACCTTAGTAAAAGATGGGTTCGTTGTACTTCATGATAAGGGTAGTGTTGTGGTAGTTGAAGCTTTATCCCCTAAAATTAGCGAAAGCATACTGGATCTAGCTGCAGCTCCAGGGATAAAATCTTCCTTGATAGCCCAGTTAACTAAAAATAGAGCTAGAATTGTAGCATTTGATATAAGCTATAACAGGATAAAAGATATGAGAAGTCTAATGAAAAAATTGAATGCGGTAAACGTGGATCTAGCAGTGCTGGATTCTACTAAGTTGAAACTGGCTAAAAAATTCAAGAAGATTCTGGTCGACGCTCCTTGTAGTAATACTGGAGCTCTATCCTCGGATCCGGGATTAAGATTAGCATTACGCGATATTGAAAGTATCGATAAATTTGTAAAAATCCAATACGCGATATTGGAAAAAGCCGTAGAAAATCTCGAAAGAGGAGGAGTAGTAGTTTATTCCACATGTTCGCTACTCCCTCAAGAAGGAGAATTTATCGTGGAGAAAATAGAAGAAAAGTATGGAGTAAGCATAGATACTAATAGTGTATTAGGTGTCTCGGGTTATAGGAATTCTCACTTATCTTCGAAAGTTCGTAGATTATTTCCACACATAAATAGAACTACTGGTTTCTTTATAGCTAGAATCTACGTTTAGGTGGATGCATTGATACTCGTTAAAACGATTAGAGGACTTGAAAATGTAGCCGCAAGTAGACTTAAAGAATTATTCCCTAATGCCGAGGTATTGCCGCGATTTAAAGGTTATCTAGGTGTAGTTCTCGTTCGAAATATAGAACCTACAAGCGAGAACGTGGATATAGTCAAGAAAAGAATTCTCGAAGCTGAAAAAATATTCCCTATCCTGGCACAGTGTAGTGCAAATTTAGAATCCATAGTCGATACTGTTTCAAATATCGCCAAGGAGTATATCGAAAAGACGGAAACATTTGCAGTGAGAACTACTAGACGAGGATCTCATCAATATACAAGTATTGACGTCAATATCGCCGCTGGTTCCGCCGTACAAAAAGCTACGGGAGCATCGGTAGATCTCACTTTTCCGGATAAAATCGTATGGATCGAAATCTTCCAGGACGAGGCATATATCTCCATTACATCCGGTGCAGAAGAGCATAAAAAGATGTGGCCAGGCAAGCCGTACGTCAGGAGGTTTCTTAGCAAGATAGTTGTAGGACAAATTCCATACGTAGGAGTTCTAGAAGCTGTAAAGAAGATGGGCGTAAGAATAGGGAGAGCTGCACAGACTTTTGAAATAGGCGCTTTGTACGTTACTCCTTTTAAACCTATTGAAGGAGACGTTCTAAAACTGTTCCTCGAAGGATTACATGAAGGAATAAAATCTCGTTATGAATTACAGAAAAAAGCTTATCACGAGAAACCGCGCAAAGTACCTGTCTTCGTTCAAGATTTGTATCAATTCGTGAGAGATAACATGGACAAACCTATAATAGTGACTTCGACTAGAGGAGATCCTCTTGTATCCATTAAAGACGAGATAATTGATATATTTAAAAGCAGTAAGAAAATCATCGTATTAATAGGAGCTCATGAAGGCGTGCCTACAGGACTATTTAGATATGCTAGCTTGGTAGTCGACTTAGCGCCGGGAATTACGATATCCACGGATCACGCATTAACTTCAGCAATAATCGGTCTTATAACGGTTTTAGAGGAAGGAGGTATTTTTGAAATATATACTGGGAAGAAGAAAAAATCTAGGTAATCGGCGGCCGGAATTTTATACCATACTCTATTATTCCATCTTCTCCCTGCTCTCTGTAACGTCTAAAAACGGCTTCTACGATCATTCCGCTTTTCACTTCTTCAGGTTCTACATCGGTTAACTGCGCCAGAATCTTAGCGCCATTCTCCAGCTCTATTAGAGCTACGATATATGGACTATATTTCAAATATGCTCGAGGCGGTGCTCTGATAACAGTATATGATAAGACTTTTCCTCTTTTCGGAAGAGAAATCTTCTCCAAGTTGACAGATCCACAGCGAGGACATGCCTTTCTAGGAGGATAGCTTATTTTTCCACAATT